>JBOEHC010000099.1:0-15537 GCA_050633765.1 Gammaproteobacteria bacterium | reverse complement strand
TCAATGTCCGCTTTGGGTCGTTAGCGGACATTTTGAATGTTTGCTTTGAAGTTTCCAACCTGCTTTTCATTTCAGCTCATCTTACTTTAATCGGTTACATCATCCCTGATGGACTTAATATTCGCACATCCATGTGCTCACGCTATGGCTCGCAAGCAGTCATTTACGCCATCTTCCTTATTGCAATGGTTGCAATAATTATAACAATCATCGTAGGTAAAAACGCACCGATTAAAGGTGGAATGTCATACACCACACTTGTGTTACTTAATACTCTACTTAATAACTTAAACATCACGGCAATGATTATGCCTAATGCTACTCGTTGGCCTAAACCCCCCGCACGCACTGAACGAAACACAAAAGGTACAGCTAACAACAACATGGCTATACCGGATAACGGCACGGCAAAACGATTGAAATAGGCAAGTTGGTAACGCTTGGAATCCAACTCGTTATCTTCTAGATAGCCAATATATTTTTTTAACTTTACCGCACCCATATGTTCAGGCTTTACGGTAATCACATCAAACAATTCTGTTGAAACCAAATGCTGCCAATGCTCCTCTTCTGCTGCAACGGTTTCCACACCACTGGTTGAAATTAAACTATGTCTGATATCAGACAATTTCCAAACATCGTTTTCATACACCGCCTGTTTAGCAAAACTTGCTCGTTTTAATTTATATTCATCATCCAGCTCATATATCCATACGTCTCGCATTCGGTAATCAGGATAAATTTCTTGCGCATTAATGTAACGGTTATTATCGCGCACCCAAATTCCATATTTTGAACGCAAAGATATTTTCTTAATGTCGCTGTTCTCACTTTCCTTATTTGCATCTCGAACTTGGCTTTTACTTAAACTGTTTACATAACCTTGTGATGTCGGCACTACCATTTCACCCACCCAAACACTAATACCAATTAGCACTACCCCAACCTTAAGCACTGACCAAATAATTCGCAGTTTGCTAATTCCCACAGAACGCAACGCCACTAATTCACTTTTAGCAGCCAAGCCCCCTAATCCTACTAACGCACCCAATAATAATGCGGTAGGCATGAATTCATACAAGCGTTGCGGCATTTCAAACATTAAGCGCAGCATTACATGTCCAAATGTAAATCCACGTTCATCTACACTTTCTACATCATTTATAAAATCAATGATCGAATCGATAGAAAACAAAACTAACAGCGCGAACAACGTGCCAATAAAAACAGTTCTACCTAAGTAACGATCAAAATGCTTAAACATATTCATATTATGCACTCAGCTTTTGTCGAAAATTTAGAATTATTACTAACACCAGCATGCCTGCATGTACGACGAACATACCTGGCATAGCAGAAAACTTTCCATCAGCTACCCAATTTTCTGAGACGATTAGTAGATTTGAATAAATTAAATAAATTACAATAGCAATTGCGAGACCTGCAAAACGACCTTGTCTTGGATTAGAAACACTTAATGGAAAAGCCAATAGCACCAACAGAATCGCGGCAATAGGAACAGATATTCGCCATTGAAATTCTGCAATATCTGCTAACTTATTTGTTTGTAATAATTCGCGGGTCGATTTAAATTCAGGATTTTGCTTATCAAAATTTAAATCAAACTCAGGTATGCGTACTGCATGTTGATCAAAAGAAAGTATCGTAAAACCACCTTCTCCTGGCGTGCCCTCATAACGCTGACCATTTTTCAGAATTAGCGATTCACCACCAAGCTCGGTTAAGTTTTTCTGTTCTGCATTTTTTGCTGTTTCAATTGCTACGTTGCCTTCTCGACGATCATAAATAAAAACATTTTTAACTTCGCCAGACTCTCGGTCTGACCTTTCTACAAACACAACCCAATTACCTTGATTTGATTCGATAAACTGGCCAGGTGTTAAACTATATATATCTGTAAACCCGCCCGCTTTTAATTTAATCGCTTCAATTTGCTGCTCTACCCAGGGTGCTGAAAAAACTGAAAGATAAAACAACAATGCGATAAGTGGAATAAAAAGTAGGCTTGCGAAGCGCAGTAAGGCATTTGAACCTATGCCACTTGCTTTAAGAGCATATATTTCACTGTCTCGGTAGTAGCGACCCAAGGTCAACATAACCGTTAGTAAAAGTGCAAATGGGATTAATAAAATTGCCGATTTCAATATTCCCAAACCAAGCATCGACATCACTACATCAGCTGGCAATTTCCCTTTCATTACTTTAGATAGCAGGCTCACAAACGACTGCCCTACTATTACCACCAATAGCACTAAGCTCACACCGGCGAAAGTTTGAGCAAGTTCTTTAGAGAAATATCGATTTAAAGTTGAGAACATTGGTGTTTTTAATTGAAAGGGAGTAGATCGCTTGGTTACATTTAGGTCAATATTAGCAATAATGCATTAAACACAGACAGTTTAATTGAGGAAAATCATGGATTACATTGCAAAAACCACGTCCGTCGAGAAAGAATCTGCAGATTGCGCAATAGTGGGTGTTTTTAAACCAAAACATCTAAGTGATTCTGCCAAAAAATTAGACAAACTTTACCGTGGAAGCATTACTAACGCTTGCAAACGTGGTGTAGCAGGTGGCAATTTAGGGCAAATCACCACCCTACATAATTCTGGACGCAGCAAACACAATTGCATAATTGTCGTGGGTTGTGGAGATCAAAGCGAATTTACAGTGAGTGCTTTTCAGAGAGTACTATCAGCTGTTGCCAGTGAAATAAAACGCAACAAATCAAGCAATGTGATTAACTGCTTGACCGAACTTGCTGTTAAAAATACGAATACATTAACCAAAGCACAATTATACGTAACCGCCATTGATTCTGCGCTATATCACTACAGCGAAACAAAACCCAGTGCTGTGAATGCAAAAACATATCTTAAAAAACAAAAAATCATTACTAGTAAGCGTGAAGAAATCACTGATCTACGCGACGGTATTGAAATTGGCCAAGCCATTGCTAGTGGCATGAACTTAGCAAAAGAGCTAGGCAACTTACCGGGAAATATTTGCACCCCTAGCTATCTTGCTGAACAGGCTAAATTACTTAAAAAAGATAACCGAAAACTAAAAGTAACTGTGGTCGAAGAATCACAAATGAAAAAATTAGGCATGGGTGCACTACTTTCTGTATCTAATGGAAGTGTAGAGCCTGCAAAACTTGTAACTATGGAATTTAATGGCGGCATTGAAGATGAACGCCCATTTGTATTAGTAGGCAAAGGTATAACCTTTGATACAGGTGGAATTTCGTTAAAGCCTGGCGCCACCATGGATGAAATGAAATTTGATATGTGCGGTGCAGCCAGTGTACTAGGCACCATGAAAGCCTGTTGCGAATTAGATCTACCCATTAATGTAGTTGGTGTGGTTGCCTGCGCAGAGAACATGCCAGATGGGAAGGCCACCAAACCTGGTGATGTGGTAACAACCATGTCTGGGCAAACTGTAGAAATTTTAAATACAGATGCCGAAGGACGACTGGTTTTATGCGACGCACTCACCTACGTTGATAAATTTGAACCAGAAACCGTGATCGATATTGCCACATTGACTGGAGCCTGTGTGGTGGCATTGGGGCAAATTCCATCCGGTGTAATGAGCAATGATGATGAGCTAGCAAAAAGCCTCATTAATGCTGGCGAGCAAACGGGTGATCGTACTTGGCAATTACCACTGTGGGACGAATATCAGTCTCAATTGGATAGCAACTTTGCTGACATTGCTAACATAGGCGGTCGCTGGGGAGGCACCATCACTGCAGCATGTTTTCTTTCCAGGTTTACCAAAAAATACACCTGGGCACATTTAGATATTGCGGGAGTAGCTTGGCATCAAGGCAAAATGAAAGGCGCTACCGGTAGACCGGTTCCTCTACTGACAGAATATTTATTACACCAAGCCTATGAATTCTAATTTCCAATATGACTGATTCAGAAGCTTCTAAGTCCAAACTACCAAGAGTAGATTTCTATGTTACTAAAGAACCTACTCCACAATTTGCATTGCGAACAGCGTGTCGAATCACCGAGAAAGCATTTTCTGCTGGCCACCGTATACATATACGCTTAAATAGCACTGAAGATTGCAATAAATTGGATGCGTTATTGTGGACATTTCGTGATCGCAGCTTCATCCCTCATGAGATTTCTAGCACACCGGTTGAGAACTGTCCGATAACCATAAGTACTGAAATTGGACCAAGCATAGATACCTCCTCTAAGGCAGAAATTGACCCTGCAATTATGCTTGGACATACCGGCATGCTGCTCAACGCCACCGATGAGATTCCAGAAAATTTCAAGCAATTTCAGAGAATTGCAGAAATTATTGATAACCGGCCAGAATCGATTGACGCTGGTCGTGAACGCTATCGCTTTTATCGTGAGAGTGGCCTAGACCCCCAGCATCATGAAGTATCCTCTGCTTGATTTAATCAATTATTTCTTGCTTCTATGGATGGAAACAGCGCTAATAAGGCACCGGTGTTAGATAATTTAGTAGCAACCGAGAATGCACCAACTAGCAACAATTTTACCCCTACAACGCCACCTCAAACGACAGCTAAACCCACTTTAGCTTCAATGAATGGTGCAGCAGCGGCCAGCAATTCCGCAAGCCCTGCTGGAACGAATTCAGCAACGGATAATCCTCCACAAAATAGACGTACAGACAAATCGCAATTTGAGATTGAGCTTACCAAAACGGTAAATAGAATAATGCTCAAACATTTTGAACATGCGAGCGAGCAGATCGTACAACAAGTACTTAGCGAAGTTCGAGCTAGGCTCCCAGGTCAAAGAAAGTCTTAATCCCTTTCGAGCATACCCATACATTCCATTATTGTATAAATTACTGAGTAGATCTCAGTTAGATTTATATTGTTATACTAGTCACTAGCGAGTGCTTTGGTCTTGCTACTGGATAGATAAACATAACCATCTGAATAACATTTCAAATCGCCAATCAAACAAATTCCATCCTCAATTTAGACCCTAAATACGCTAATTTTATACATGGATAAGACGTATCAACCTAAAGATATCGAACAAAAATGGTATCAGTTCTGGAAAAGTAATGATTATTTTTCACCTTCAGGTGAAGGGAGTAATTCTTACTGCATTATGATCCCACCACCTAATGTAACCGGAACGTTACATATGGGACATGCTTTCAATAATACACTGATGGATTGCCTGACTCGCTATCACCGAATGTGTGGCTATAACACGCTTTGGCAACCTGGCACTGACCATGCAGGAATCGCAACTCAGATGGTCGTTGAGAGACAACTCAATGCTGAAAATAAAACACGTCACGATTTAGGTCGAGAAAAGTTTGTTGAAAAAGTTTGGCAATGGAAAGAACAGTCAGGCAACACCATATACGGCCAGCTGGAGCGTATGGGTTCTTCGCTGGACTGGTCTCGCGAACGCTTTACTATGGACGATGGTCTATCAGAAGCAGTTAAAGAAGTATTCGTACGTTTATTTGATGAAGGTTTAATTTATCGCGGTAAACGCTTAGTCAATTGGGACCCCAAACTTCATACCGCAGTTTCTGATCTAGAAGTAATCTCTGAAGAAGAAAACGGTCACCTATGGCACATGCGTTATCCGCTTGCAGATAGTAAGGACTATGTAACCGTTGCCACCACGCGACCAGAAACCATGTTAGGGGATGCTGCCGTAGCCGTACACCCAGAAGACGAACGTTATCAAAGCTTAATTGGCAAAATGGTAAAGCTGCCTCTAACCGATCGTGAAATTCCCATCATTGCTGATGATTATGTAGACCCTGAATTTGGCACGGGTTGTGTAAAGATCACTCCCGCACATGATTTTAATGACTATGAAATGGGTAAGCGCCACGATTTAGAAATCATTAACATACTCACAATTGACGCTAAAATTAACGAAAACGCGCCAAGCCAATACCAAGGACTAGATCGATTTGAGGCACGCAAACAAATCGTTGCTGATTTAAAAACTGAAAATCTGCTTGCAGAAATAAAAGATCACAAACTTATGGTACCTCGTGGAGATCGCTCAGGAGTGGTGGTCGAACCCTACCTCACAGATCAGTGGTATGTAAAAATTCAACCACTCGCAGATCCCGCGATCAAAGCAGTTCAAGATGGCGACATTCAATTTGTTCCAGAAAACTGGAGCAAAACTTATTTTGAATGGATGAATAACATTCAAGACTGGTGTATCAGTCGGCAGTTATGGTGGGGGCATCGCATACCTGCATGGTATGACGCGGAGGGCAACATTTATGTTGCGGAAGATGAAGAACAGGTTCGAGAAAAATATAATCTCGATGAGAAATTAGCACTTACACAAGACGAAGATGTACTCGACACATGGTTCTCATCTGCACTGTGGCCCTTCTCTACATTAGGTTGGCCACAACAAACTGAAGAGTTAAAAACTTTTTATCCCACCTCAGTATTAATAACTGGCTTTGACATTATTTTCTTCTGGGTGGCTCGCATGATTATGATGGGTCTAAAGTTCATGGACGACGTGCCTTTTGAGAAAGTGTATATCCATGGCCTAGTGAGAGATGCAGATGGGCAAAAAATGTCTAAATCAAAAGGTAATGTATTAGACCCTATTGATATCATCGATGGAATTGATCTCAACACCTTAATTAAAAAACGCACCACCGGTCTTATGCAACCTGAAATGGCAGCAAAGATTGAGAAAGCCACACGAAAACAATATCCAGATGGCATCAAAGCTTACGGCACAGATGCCATGCGCTTCTCTTTTGCTGCACAAGCTTCTACCGGACGGGATATCAAATTTGACTTGAACCGCATCGAAGGTTATCGAAACTTCTGCAACAAACTCTGGAATGCAACAAACTTCGTATTAATGAATACCGAAGAAAAAGAAGTTTCTGAGAAAATTGATAAACAAAAACTCACCTTGGCTGATCGCTGGATACTAAGCAAACAACAAGAAGTCATCGATCTGACCCACAAACATTTAAAGAATTATCGTTTTGATCTTGCTGCACAAGCTCTATACGAATTCTCCTGGCATGAATTCTGCGACTGGTATGTTGAATTATGCAAACCCACACTATTTAAAGATGATATTGATGAGAGCATCAAACAAAATTCGCGTCGCGTACTATTAGAAGTTTTTGAAAACCTTTTAAAGCTACTACACCCGATTATTCCATTCATAACCGAAGAAACATGGCAATCAATTGCAAAAGAATTAGATCTTAAGGGCGATAGCATCTCTATACAAAACTACCCGAGAAGCAACAACGATTACGTTGATATTGAAAGCTTACAAGAAATAGAGTGGTCCAAAGAATTTATTAACGGAATTCGTAAAATACGTTCTGAAATGGATATTGCGCCAGGTAAGCCACTAAACATTCTGCTGCAAAATTATTCTGACCAAGATCAAAACTATTTCAAAAATAGCCAGCAATATATTTATTCTCTGGCAAAAATTGAAAACATCCAATGGTTAAATAATGAATCTGCACCAGAATCAGCTACTGCTCTAGTTGGCAAAATGAAAATTTTCATTCCTTTAGCCGGCTTAATTGACAAAGATGCAGAAAGCGCTCGACTAGCAAAAGAGATCAAAAAACTGCAAATCAATCTAGAAAAAAGCTCTGCTAAATTAAACAATCCTAATTTTGCTGATAAAGCACCTAAAGAGGTGGTAAATAAAGAGCGAGAACGTGTTGCAGAAATGCAAACCTCATTACAACAACTAGAAGAACAACTAGATAAGATAAATAGTCTATAAAATATCCCTGCAATAGAAATCAATTAACAGATAGTATTAAAACAAGATGAACGATTCAGCAAAACAAGAAAAAAAATTATTTATGACGCGCTTGATGACGCCTGATATGGCAAATTTTGCGGGCAATGTTCATGGCGGCACAATCTTGAAATTATTAGATGAAGCTGCATTTTCTTGCGCTTCTCGTTACTGCAAATCCTATGTGATGACTGCTGCATTAGATCATGTTGAGTTCAAATCTCCCATTACCGTGGGTGATCTGGTTACTTTCAAATGCAACATTAATTATGTTGGCCGCAGTTCTATGGAAGTAGGTATTCGAGTTGAAGGTGAGAAGATCAGAGAAAAAACTAAATATCATGCCATCTCATGTTATTTCACTATGATATGTGTGAATGAGGATGGTGTACCTCAACAAGTACCTACACTGCAAACTGATTCAGAAATTGAACAAAAGCTATTTGAAGCAGGTAAAATGCGCCGCGAAATGCGCAAAGAAACCAAAGAAAGAAATCTTCAACTCCATGTTGGCTTGGATACGATGATCACTCAAGCGTAGTTATCGTTATCTCAGCAAAATTTTAATTTTCTCTTCGCCAAGTTCGATAATATCTCCAGACACAATTTTTTTTCTTTTTTTAGTCTCAACTATTCCATTTACTAAAACCAATCCGTCAGCAACAACAGCTTTAGCTTCACCGCCACTAGCCACCAAACCCTCAAACTTGAGAATTTTATAAAGCTCAGTGGGTTCTTGAGAAAGCTCAACCTCTCTCATCATATAACTAACATATTTTGAAAATAGTAAGACAAGATACCTGCTTTAGAAACAGGGATAACTTACATGCTTGGTAAAAGGAAATCCGATTACTCGGATGCTGAAACGTAACTAACAGCAGACTATATTGTCTGCTGTAATTACTATTTTGCTAGATGAACATGTTAAATACGATATGTAATTATATTGCTTTAACTTTGTTTGCACATGGTCCTTTCTGACCTTCGCCTACTTCATACTCTACTTTTTGTCCGTCATTTAACGTTGCGTAGCCACCGCCACTTTGAATTTCAGAATGGTGCACGAATAAGTCTTTTCCGCCATCTTCTGGAGTGATGAAACCAAAGCCTTTGTCCGCATTGAACCATTTTACTGTACCGTTACTCATATCGTATTATTTCCTAAATGTAATGAATCTTAATAAATCAGAAGAAGCTATTATGAACCTGTAATCGATGATTACTGGAAGATCTCCCAATAAGCGCTCATGCTAATCATTTTCTTGCCATAACGCCAACAAAAATAAGACTTAGAGGCCAATCTTGGCATAAATAACCCAAATTGAATCATTTAGGGGTATTTTCTTGCCCACAACCCCAGCAAATATTGAATTGCCCCTCTATTTCTTCTCCACATGCTGGGCACTTCCAATCTTGAGGATTAGCCTTAATAGATTCCATAAATTGGTCAACGACCCTTGCGGCAGGGCTTTTGTCATCATTATTTACCACCCATAACTCAGGCCACACTTCAGTCGGAGGAAGCTCGCCCATTCCTCCGGACAAATGTTCGTTTTTAATAATCGAGTGAATTCCCTTCTCTTCGAGAAGGTCTTTTATTTGATAAATAAAGATTGGATTTGGTTCGCTATAGACGCGCTTCATAAACGCAGTATAACAAATACCTGAAAACAGAATAATCTATGTAGATTAACTAGACTAGGGTCAATTAACGAAGCTTCAATGTATAACTTTTCTTACTCTCGCCTGTCTTCGAACATACTGCCACGATAATTACTTCACTTAATTCACGAGGAACACTTACACCAAGAATATTGCGGGTAAAAGGTTGCTCCTTAACATGCGGATGATGTAACACACGCTCATCTAACAACTCACCTTCAGGAGAGTATATACGCCACGAATTAGCGTAATGTTCCCAGCCTTCATCTGCATGCTTTAGTGTCACTGAGATATTATATTTTTGTGCAGACGTTAATTCGGCTTTAACTTTAATGATATCTACTTCACTCGCATAACAAACACCTGAAATAATTATCGATAAATACAATATTAAAACTTTCACAACAAACTCCTCTTACTGCAACTATTCTTTAGCAAATATTTTACTCATGTCTTTAAATGACTTGAATTCTAAATAATTATTGCTCGGATCTTGAATGAACATAGTCGCTTGTTCGCCGACCTGTCCTTTAAAACGGATACATGGTTCTATGTGAAATTTGACTTTTTCGCGCTTGAGTCGTTCTGCCAAATGCTCCCATTCACCCCAATTTAAAACGATACCGAAGTGCCTAACAGGAACGTCGTGTTCATCTACTGGGTTAGATGGAGTAAACATATCTTCATGATCATATAAATGTGCACTGATTTGATGGCCATGAAAATTAAAATCAATCCAGCGCTTATCTTCACGCCCAACCACACAACCCAGCACATCGACATAGAATGCACGGGTTTTCTCAATATCATAAACTGGGAATGCCAAATGAAATACTGATGTAGCCATATTTAAAACACCATTTTATTTTTAGGTTTTTTTGCAACGTCATCACGTAAATAAACAGGCAGTGCCTCTACAGCGGAAACATGCTGTCCATCTTTAAAATAAAACTTTGCCAGCTTTGCTACATACTCTGCTTGAGGAAATACATCCGCTTCATAGCTAAGTTTAGCGCCTAGCACCTCATGTAAATCATTAGCATAGGAGGCCCATCCCGAGCCTACTCCATAACAGTCATCTGAGATGTTTAGATCTAAAAGATTAGGTGAAATAACTTTCTCTTCTCCTGTTAATTCCATTACACCAAGCTCACTTAATTTATACTCGGCACAGTAAATTTCTTGCATACGTGCATCGATACATGACAACACATGAGTTTTCTGATGTCGCTCCAATGCTTGTTGCGCAAGTGCAGCTAAAGAAGAAACAGGCACTACGGGCAGATCTTGACCTAAGGCAATGCCTTGGATAACACTGGCTGCTAATCGCACTCCGGTAAACGCCCCTGGCCCCCTTCCAAATGCAACTGCGTCTAACTGCGAAAGACTGAGTTGCCCTTGCGCTAAGACTTGCTCGCACATAGATAAAATAATTTCATTATGCTTTCTAGGTGCCACTTCACTTACGCTGAATATTTCATCATCAACCAACAATGCTGCAGAACACGACTCGGTCGCGGTTTCAATGGCTAACAGTTTCATACTCTGACTCACGTAACTGCAAAAAGTTTATCGCCTCATCAAGACTTGAAGTACGCAACATATTAGGCAAACTGTTCACAAAAGTTTTGCCATATGGCTTACTAAGCACTCTAGGATCGCAAATAACAACTACTCCATAGTCATCTTCATCTCGTATTAAACGACCCACACCTTGCTTAAGAGAAATAACTGCTTGGGGTAATTGGTATTTCATGAAAGGATTCTCGCCAGTTTGTCGTAACGCTTGCAAACGACCACTTAACACGGGATCACCGGGTGCTGCAAAAGGCAATTTATCTATTACCACACAACTCAATGCTTCACCTCGAATATCCACACCCTCCCAAAAGCTGCTAGTACCCAACAGCACTGCATGATCTGTTTTAGAGAAGACAGACAATAACTCTCTACGTGGTGAATCACCTTGTACTAACAAGGTAAACTCTTCATGGTCCGTAAGATAATTTGCCGCGATACGCAAAGCTCGATGACTGGTGAACAATAAAAAGGCGCGTCCCTGGTTGGCCTCTAATATAGGTAATACTGCATCAATAACTTGATGGGTGTAACGATTATCATTAGGCTCAACCCCTATAACAGGTAAATATAAACGCGTGTTATTCTGATAGTCATAGGGACTGTCTAACATTAAAGTTTCCGCATCAAATAGTCCTAATTGTTGCTGAAAGTGCTCAAACTTTGCATTTACCGTCAAGGTTGCTGAAGTAAATATCCAACTACATTTATACTGCTGCATAAATTCTTGAAATGAAGCTGCAACCACTAACGGCGTGCTATGTAATTTAAACCCTCGCTCAAAGCATTCCAACCAATTAATTCTTTCATCATTTCCTTCACATATCAGATACAGACCTTGTTCAATACGCTCACATCGCTCAACACATTTAGTCATCATTTTTCCACGATCAACCAATGGAGAAATCACCTCATACAGCTCATGAACCGTTTTACATAGCGAATCAAATTGATCTTCGATTTTCGTTGCAGAAATAATTTCATGCCATGGAAATCGACCATTTTTGCCAGACAATACAAGTTGAAAATCCGCCACCGCTATTGTTAAGGCATCCAACATAGGTTGCAGCTTCTTAACTTCCGGGGCCTCTTCAATTTGCGCAGCTTGCGCATCACTTGCTAAGTCATTCATTTGTCGGCTACTTATTGAGGTAGCAAGAAATGTACTCGCAAGTTCTGGCAATTGATGTGCCTCATCAAAAATTACTGAATTAGCACTGGGTAAAAGCTCGCCAAAACCTTCTAACTTTAATGCCAAATCAGCAAAGAACAGGTGGTGATTAATAACCACTACATCTGCTTGCTGCGCTTTTTGCCTTGCTTTGATCACATGGCATTTATCGTAACTAGGACAATCTGAACCTAAACAGTTCTCAACAGTTGAAGTGACATTTGGCCATACAGAATCGTTTTCATATATGGCAGTCACTTCTGCAATTTCACCCGTTTTCGTGAATTGAGACCATTCTTTAATAATGTTAATTTTTTTACTAAGTTGGCGGTTATGCATTTGAACACTAGGCGCATGATGCTCTAAGCGATGCACACAAAGATAGTTAGCGCGCCCTTTCAATAAAGCAGTTTTAACAGGTAGTTTAAGAATATTGAGAATTGTCGGCAGATCTTTAAAATAAAGCTGATCTTGCAGATGCTTTGTTCCAGTTGAGATAACTACTTTTTGCTTAGACAGCAATGCCGGAATTAAATAAGCAAAAGTTTTACCAACTCCCGTACCTGCCTCAACTATTAGTTGACTATAATTTTTCAACGCTGTTTCAACCGCATCACTCATAGACTGCTGCTGAGGGCGATAGCGAAAATTTTCTAGATGTTCAGATAACAGTCCTTCTACACTAAATATACTTTCACTTATATTTTGAGCATTGCTCGTAGATTCTTCTGAAGACATAGAATAGTAATCTTTTTATTTTTATCGAAAAACTCTGATTTATTTTGGGACGAGGAAAAAAATATCGAAAAGAGCGATGTGTATGTTTTTATACATGAGTGATATTGAGATAGTTATTTAACGAAGTAACTAGGATAAATCAGAGCTTCTTAAGTAAAGTGACCACTACATATGCTGCCACACCCTCACCCCGCCCAATAAAGCCCATACCTTCATTAGTCGTGGCTTTAATATTTATATCATCAATAGAGATTTCCAGCAGCCTGCTGACATTTTGTTGCATCTTGTCAATATGCTCCGCTAGTTTTGGTCTTTCTAGAATAATCGTGCTATCGACGTTACCTACTAGATAATTACTCTTAGCCAATTCCTGAACTACATTCTTAACCAACGCACTACTATCTATATCTTTATACTTAGGATCATTGTCTGGAAAGTGTTTACCAATATCTCCCAAGGCCGCTGCACCTAATAACGCATCGCATAAAGCATGTAATAGAACATCTCCATCAGAATGCGCAACCAGCGCTCGATCAAAAGCTATTTTTTCTCCACCGACAACTATATAGTCACCCTCTTTAAATCGATGTGAATCGTAGCCAAAACCTATTTTTACTGTCATACGATTAGATTGCTTATAGATTAATATTTTTATAAATCATTGATGCTAAGATCAAATCTTCCGAGTGAGTTATTTTTATATTATCACCTCTCCCAGTAATTAATTTTACCTGCAGCCCAATCGCCTCAATTGCAGACGCCTCGTCGGTAACTGTTATATCTTGCTCTGCGCAGTATGCAAGCGCTTTCTTCAACGTATTTAAACGAAACATTTGCGGAGTAAATGCTCGCCAAATATATTCCCGTTCCAATGTTTTACTAACAATATTGTTTTCCATTTTTAACTGGTCAACAATTTTCAGAGTATCGCTTATTGGTGAAGCTAGAATACCACCGACATCATCTTCTTCAAGCTGTTGAATGAGAGAATCTAAGTCAGATTTTCTTAAACATGGTCGAGCCGCATCGTGCACTAATACAAAATCTTCACTAGCAGCCGAGGTGTTGTCTAAATACTGTAATGCATTATGCACAGACTTAGCGCGCGAGCTTCCTCCCTCTATAGTATGGATTTTTTCATTCTTGCTAACTGCTAATGTATTCCAGTGGACATCTTTCTCATGCAGCGCAATTACTACTTTTGCAACTTTAGGATGAGCAAGAAAATTACTTATTGATGCCTCTATCACTGTCGCATCACCGAATGGAAGGTATTGTTTAGGCACACCTTCACTCATACGTTGACTCGTGCCTGCCGCAGGGACAATCACCCAGAACCTAGTATTTTTCGACATTAGAGCTCAATATCGGCCAAATAATACGCATTTACTTATTATGTGATTCGCTAGAGTCACCTTCCACTATATGAATAAAGGTTTCATCCTTTTTAATCATCCCTAACTCACTTCTAGCACGCTCTTCTATAGCCTCTAAGCCAGTTTTTAAGTCTTCCACTTCTGCAGCTAATACAGCATTACGCTGTTTAACTGCTTCATTTTTTGCTTGTTGCTCTTTAATGGTTTCACGCAAATTAAGCACATCACCAACGCTTGCATCACCAAACCATAGTTTATATTGCAACAATAGCAATAAAACACTCATGATAATAATGACGACTTTCACCGTTACAACAATTCCTATTTATCCAATTATCTCATTAAAAATTATAGGCTTTGATGCCTGGGTATTTTGCAGCTGAATCTAGCTCTTCTTCTATGCGAATCAGCTGATTATATTTAGCCACACGGTCTGAACGCGACAATGACCCCGTTTTAATCTGCCCAGCACCCGTTGCAACTGCAAGATCCGCAATGGTCACATCTTCTGTTTCTCCAGAGCGATGCGAAACCACTGCAGTATAATTAGCAGCATGAGCCATATTGATAGCGGCTAAGGTTTCACTAAGTGTGCCAATTTGATTTACTTTAATTAAAATAGAATTTGCTACACCACGATCAATACCTTTTTGCAAAATTTCGGTATTGGTGACAAACAAATCATCTCCCACCAACTGCACTTTGTTGCCTACTTTTTCAGTTAACAGTTTCCATCCATCCCAGTCATCTTCGGCAACCCCGTCTTCTATTGTAATGATCGGATACTGGTCTACCCAATCAACTAAATAATCTACAAACTGTTGTGAATCATAGTTTTTACCTTCGGAATGTAATTCATATTTACCATTTTCATAAAATTCTGTACTCGCCACATCTAAACCAAGGTGAATATCTTCACCCACTTTAAATCCAGCAATCTCAATCGCTTGTAAAATAGTCTCAACAGCTTCTTTATTAGATTTTAAATCTGGCGCGAAACCGCCCTCATCACCCACTGCAGTATTTAAACCTTTTTTGCTTAATACACTCTTAAGAGCATGAAATACTTCTGCCCCATAACGAATCGCATCGCGGATGGATGATGCACCTGTTGGCACAATCATGAATTCCTGCATATCAACACTATTGTCGGCGTGCTCTCCACCATTAATGATATTCATCATCGGCACTGGCA
>JBOEHC010000098.1:350-9304 GCA_050633765.1 Gammaproteobacteria bacterium | reverse complement strand
GAAGAGTCGGTTAATTTCGGTGATTCATTGAGAGTTTCACCGTCACTAAAAAATATAGTAACAAGTCCACGTCATACTAAGAAACTAAAACGAGGAATCGAAAGCACGGATGATGACAATTGCTGTGACTTCTGTAATTGTTCTGAAGAAGAGGCTGGTCAATTAATTAGACTTGGAGGAAGCCCGCAAATTTGCCAAAAGTGTGTAAAGCGTTGTGCTGAAGCTTTTAAGCCTAAAGAATGATTGCAAAGCTTGTGGGACTTACTTAAGTAACTTTTCTAAAACCTTTTGATAAATCTCTGTCAACTGGTCCAATGCATCCACAGCAACACATTCATTTACTTTGTGAATGCTTTCGTTGACAGGGCCCAGCTCTATAACTTGTGCGCCAGTAGGAGCAATAAATCGTCCATCAGATGTGCCGCCTCCTGTTGAGAGTTCAGCTTTAACATTAACGGTTTCTTGTATCGCTTGTTCGCAAGCTTGTGTGAGTTTTCCTGGCTCGCAAAAGAAAGGATTGCCGGAAAGGTGCCAATCTAATTGGTAATCAAGATTATGCCGATCCAATACTTCAACTATTTTCGTTTTGATTTCGTCAGCAGTAATTTCTGTTGAGAAGCGCAAATTAAAATCAATTTTCATGCTGCCAGGAATAACGTTATTCGCGCCTGTTCCTGCATTGATGTTTGAAATTTGAAATGTGGTGGGAGGAAAAAATTCATTTCCTGAATCCCACTCTAATGAAGTCAGCTCAGAAAGAGTGGGTGCAAATTCGTGTACCGGATTTCTTGCTAAATGCGGATACGCAACATGCCCTTGCACGCCGTGAATAACTAAACTTGCCGAAAGAGAGCCGCGGCGACCATTTTTTATTACGTCTCCTAGCGTTTTGCTACTACTAGGTTCGCCTACAATGCACATGTCTATTGCTTCATTGCGTTGCTGTAATGCTTCAATTACTTTTACCGTGCCATTGATAGCGGGACCTTCTTCATCGCTGGTGATAAGGAATGCAATGGAGCCATTATGGTTTGGATTCGATGCGACAAAGCTTTTGCATGCCACCGTCATGGCAGCAATGCTGGATTTCATATCGGCCGCACCGCGGCCATATAACTTTCCATTGCGAATGGTGGGGGTAAATGGCGGTGAGTCCCAATCTTGTTCAGGACCAGTTGGTACTACATCGGTATGTCCAGCAAAGACAACTAATGGGGATGCATTGCCACGCCGTAACCAAAGGTTAGTTACATCTTCAAATTGCATGATTTCAGCTTTAAATCCATCAGGAATTAAGTAATCAGCCAATATTGATTGACAGCCAGCGTCTTCCGGTGTGACAGAGGCTTGTGAGATAAGCTGTTTAGCTAATTCCAGAGTGGTGGACATGACTAGAGTATTGCTTATTTGAAGTTTGCTTTAAATGTTTTCTCATCAAAGCCTACAGTAATGGTTTTTCCTTGTTGTGCAACTGGACGTTTTATAAGTGTTGGATGTGTTTGCATTAATGTAATGGCTTTATTTTGAGTAACATTGGTGCGATCAGACTCTGTCAATTCCTTCCAGGTGCGACTGCGTTTATTAAGCAGTGTTCCCCACTCAACTGTTTTACACCATTCGGTTAATTGCTTTTTGGTAATGCCCAGTTTTTTATAATCGTGAAGTTCATATTTGATTCCACGACTGTCTAGCCATTTTTGTGATTTTTTTACCGTGTCACAATTTGGAATTCCAAATAGTTTCAGCATATTTATTAATCGATACCACGCAATAACTCGTTAATACCGACTTTGCTACGAGTTTTTTCATCAACTTGTTTTACGATGACCGCGCAGTACAAGCTGTATTTTCCATCTTTTGATGGAAGGTTGCCAGAAACGACAACAGATCCTGCTGGAATTCGGCCATATGTGACTTCGCCAGTTTCGCGGTTATAAATCCTAGTGCTTTTACCAATATATACTCCCATGGAAACCACAGCACCTTCCTCGACGATGACGCCTTCAACAATTTCAGATCGAGCGCCGATAAAACAATTGTCTTCTATTATGGTAGGGGTAGCTTGTAATGGTTCCAAAACGCCACCAATGCCTACACCACCAGATAAGTGAACGTTTTTCCCAATTTGTGCGCATGAACCCACCGTTACCCATGTGTCGACCATAGTGCCGGAATCTACATAACCACCAATATTTACATAACTTGGCATGAGAATGGCATCCGGTGCAATGTAGGCTCCATGTCTTACCATTGCTCCAGGCACGATTCTGGCACCTTGTTTTTTTATTTCATCATCACTCATTTGTGAAAACTTAGTAGGTACTTTGTCGTAATACTTGGTTACACCAGCATCGATAATTTCATTTTCATTCATGCGGAATGAAAGTAAGACGGCTTTTTTTATCCACTCGTTGGTAATCCAGTCATTGCCTTGTTTTTCTGCAACACGTAATTCACCAGAGTCAACACGGTTTAATGTTTCTTCTACGGCTTTGCGTACACTAGGATCAGTAGTGGATGGGGTGATGTCTGCGCGATTTTCAAATGCACTTTCTATGACATCTTTTACTTGTGAATTATCATTTTGTCCTGGCATATTCTCTCCTGCAATACTGATTATATTTCTTGTATTAATTCTTTTATCCGTTCGGCTGCTTCAACGCATTCTGCCAGCTCAGCAACCAGCGCTAAGCGTACACGGTTTTCGCCTGGGTTATAACCATTAACCGACCTTGCTAGATAACTGCCAGGGAGGCTGAGTACATTTTTTTTACGATAAAGTAATTCGCAGAATTCAATTTCATCTAGTTGGAGTGTCGAGGGCAATTTTGGCCAGAGATAAAATCCTGCATCCGGTCTTTGGCAGGGCAAAACATTCTGAACTATTTCGAGCACCGCATCGAATTTACTAGCGTATTGTTGGCGATTTAATTCCACATGCGATTCATCTGACCAGGCGGCAATGCTTGCGGCTTGTGTTGGTAGAGGCATTGCACAGCCATGATAGGTGCGATAGTTAAAAAACGACTCAATTAAGTTGCTTGCACCTGCGACAAATCCTGAGCGCAATCCAGGAGCATTAGATCTTTTCGATAAACTGTAAAATGCCATACAGTTTTGCATGGTGTCATTGCCCATTTCTTGTGCACAGTAAAGTAATCCTTTTGGTGGAGTAGAACTTGGAGGGTATATTTCTGAATAACATTCGTCCGAAACAATTATGAACTGATGCTTTAATGCGTATTCAATAAGTTTTTGTAATGTTGAGATAGGCGCCACTTCTCCGGTGGGATTGCCTGGCGTGCATATATAAAGTAGTTGGCAGCGTTTCCATATGTCGTCGTTAATCTCCCATAATGCAGGTATGTCATCGTCTATAACTGTGCAGTCGTAATAAACTGGCTCTGCGCCCGCGAGTAACGCAGCCCCTTCATAAATTTGATAAAAAGGGTTAGGAATTAACACCACAGGCTTATCAGCAGGCTTTATGGTGCACTGTGCGATGGCAAATAATGCTTCTCGAGTACCATTTACGGGTAAAACATTATTGGTGCTGTTTAGATTTTTTTCAGATAGTTGGAATCTATTTTGAATCCAGTTCGCGCATGCTTCTCGTAACTCGCCAGATCCTCGTGTGGTGGGGTATTTTGCTAAACCCTCTAGACTGTTAGTGAATTCGTTTGTAATGATAGCGGGTGTTGGATGCTGGGGTTCACCAATTGCTAAGGAAATCGCTTTAAGCTGATCATTGGCTTTCTGTTGAGAAATTAATTTTTTTAATTTTTCAAAAGGATAAGGTTGTAGTTTTGTAAGGTTTGGATTCATCTGATTAGTTGTGGGTTACACTTCTAGTGTTGCTTGTTTCGGTTGATGTAGGTGGTCGAGAATAACAGTTTTTAATTTTTCTTGGTGTTCTTCGTCGAGTGGCTGATAAGCTAAATTGCTAATATGAAATAAATTATGAACACGTTCTCCTAGTTTTGAGATGCGTGCATTGTGAATGGCTATACTGCAATCTACAAAAGCATTTCCGAGACTAGCAAGTAAACCTGGAAAATCAGGTGCTTTAAGTTCCATGGTTGTGTAGTTATTAACAGCGCTTACATCAAAATGAATTTCAATGGGGATCTGTAGCTCACGAATTTGTCTAGGTAAGCCTTGAGCGATGTTTGTCGGCGTATCATGCGGATTGTCCAAGGTTTGAGTCAATTCTCTCTCAACTAAATCACATTGCTTTTTATCATTAATAGCATTTCCATTCGCATCGAGTACTAAGAAAGTGTCTAAGGCGTGGCCTTTGTTAGAGGTTATAACTCTGGCATGTACGATAGATAATCTTAGCTTGGCAAGTGTTGAGGTGATATGGGCAAATAAATAATTGCGATCATTGCAGTAGATAAAAATCTCAGTAGCGCCTCTAGCGCTATATTGATGAATTGTAACTACTACATTGTTTTTGTTTTTATGATTCAAGATAGCTTGCGTATGTCGAACGACTTCTTCGTCAGAATGGCGCAGAAAATAATCTTCACTTAGCTCTTGCCAAAATGCTAAACAACTATCTTGGGTCAGATTTGTATTTTTTAATAGTTGCAGTGCAGAGGACTTAACTTGATTTATGAGCTCGTCTGGGTTGCTAGGGGAGTCTATATCTTGGCGTAAATGCTTAGCTGTGCGCTGGTATAATTCAGAAAGTAATGCTCGACGCCAACTATTCCACAGTTTGGTATTGGTGCCACGCATGTCTGCAATGGTTAATAAATATAAATAATTCAGCCGTGTTAAATTACCAACTGTTTTGGTGAATTCATTAATTATGTACGGGTCATCAATGTCTTGTTGTTGAGCAGTCATAGACATTACTAGATGATTTCTTACTAGCCAAGCTACTAAGTTGGCATCAAATGAACTCAGTTTATGTTGCAAACAAAAAACTCTAGATTCTTCTTCACCTAATTCTGAATGATCGCCGCCACGTCCTTTGGCAATATCGTGAAATAGGGCTGCTAAATAGAGAATTAATGCTTTTGGGGTTTGTATAAAAATATCATGGTAGGTTGCATTTTCGTCGTCGTTAGAGTTCTTGCTGAATTCGCATGTATTTTTAAATACTCGGAGTGTGTGCTCTTCGACTGTATATATGTGCAGTAAATCGAACTGCATGCGGCCGGTTACTGTATCAAAGCTTGGCCAGTACTTCCCTAATACACCTAGTTGGGCCATACGTTTAATTTCGCGGTAATTAGTATCTATATGGCTGAGTATAGAAATAAACACTGCGCAGTTATCTTTATCTTGCCTGAAGTTTTCATCAATCACATGTAAATTTTCAATGATCAACTTTTGTAGTGAATCGCTGAGACCAGTAAGATTTTTATGTTCTTGCAGCAGTTGAAATAGCTCCAGCATGGCAGCTGGAGAGTTGTTGAATAAGTTTGTATCAATGGCTTCAAGCAAGTTGGCGCGTACTTGAAAGTTTTCATTAATTGTTTTTGCTCTTCGCTTAAATAAACCTGGAAATATAGTAGAGTGTAAGCGTTCTATAATAATTTCTGACAATGTTGAGAGTTGGTTGCTGGTGCGATAAAAAACTTGCATAAAGTCTTCGACTTGTTGATTGCGGTTTTCGTTTTTGTATCCATGTAATGAGGCAACATCGTATTGGTAGTCAAATAGCAGCCGGTCTTCACCACGTTTTACAAGTAAGTGCAATGCAAATCTCAATTTGGCTAAAACGACATACGCTTTTTTTAGTAAAGTTAATTCACTTTTAGATAGAAATTCTTGCTGTTCTAATTGTTCAAAACTTTCTGTTTTAAAATGACGATTGGTTAACCATCTCAAGGTATGAATATCTCTTAAACCTCCAGGGTTTTCTTTTACATTAGGCTCTAAGTGGTTTGCTGTATCACCGAACTTTCGGTGTCGACCTTCGAGTTCTAGTCTTTTTTCTTTGAAGTATTTTTTGCTTGGCCAGATTTTATTGCTACTGATGATGTCTGCAACCTCCTCGTACATAGGCTCATTGCCTGCCAAATAATAATGCTCCATTAAGCTGGTAAACACGGTAATGTCATTTTTCGATTCGACTACACAGTCATTAATGGTTCTTACAGATTGTGCAATGTGTAGATTGATGTCCCAAAGAAACGTTAGGAATGATTCAATTTTAGATTTAACGCCAGCATCGTTCTCGTTTTTAAGGAGAACCATAATATCTATATCAGATTCGGGAAATAATTCACGTCGGCCATAACCGCCAATTGCTATTAAGGTGGCATCGTCATCAGGGATTTTGTATGCGCTCCAAATATTCCTTAGTAATGCATCTATAATGTTGGTGTTAAGTGAAATAAGCTCATAGATGTTGGTTTGAGCATTAAATTTTTGCTTAAGTAGAATTAATAGCTCATTTCTGAAGTTTTTAAAATTAGTAATGGTTAGTGAGCCCGTTTGAGTTGGCTGCAAATATTGTAAAATAGGTGCGTTAGGTTCAAGCGCATCATAGATATCAATGTTAAGCATGGTTTAGCAGTAGAAAAAACAGACAAGCTTTAAATCGCTGTTAAATTTAAAAGTTCTCGTCACTTCGTTTGGTTAACACGTCATAACCATCTTCAGTTACTAAAATGGTGTGTTCCCACTGTGCAGATAAGCTATGGTCTTTAGTCACCACTGTCCATCCATCAGGCAGCAGTCGCACATTTCGTTTACCCGAATTGATCATCGGTTCGATGGTAAAGGTCATGCCAGGTTCAAGCTCTAAGCCAGTATCTGGTTTTCCATAATGCAGCACTTGTGGGTCTTCATGGAAAGTTCGCCCGATGCCGTGTCCACAGTACTCTCTGACTACCGTGCAGCGATTTTTCTCGGCAAAACTTTGGATTTTATGGCCAATATTTCCTAATTTGGCACCAGGTTTTACTTCCTGGATGCCAATTTTTAATGCTTCATAGGTTATGTCTACAAGTCGTTGGGCGAGCACAGGGGCTTTCCCTAATAAGAACATTTTGCTGGTATCGCCATGAAACTCATCTTTAATCACGGTGATGTCGATATTTAGTATGTCGCCACTTTTAAGCGTACGGTCTCCTGGAATACCATGACAAACTTGATGATTTACTGAGGTGCAAATAGATTTTGGGAAACCACGGTAATTCAATGGTGCTGGGATGGCTTGTTGTTCATTAACGATGTAGTCATGGCAGATTTGGTCTAATTCTAGAGTGCTAATACCAGGCACTACATGAGGTCCAATCATTTCTAGCACTTCTGAGGCAAGTCTGCCCGCAACGCGCATTTTTTCGATCTCATCTGGAGATTTTATCGTTACACTCATAATAATCCGGCTAATCCTTTTTGTGATGCGCTATCTTGAATGATATCGTCATCTAAGTAATTGTTCTGAATAAATAATCATGCTATAAAGCGCCCGCACCTTAGGTAAATTTGGCTTTGGTGTAAATATCTTAAATCTACACGTATTATCGACACATGTGGTCGGGTGCTCCTAGAGAGTTTCCACATGGGATATGCGGAAGTATAAAACCCTATAGGAGTAATCATATAATGACTAGCGTCACTATGCGCCAGATGTTAGAAGCTGGCGTGCATTTTGGTCATCAGACCCGTTATTGGAACCCAAAAATGAGCCCCTACATTTTTGGAGAGCGTAACAAGATCCATATAATTAATCTCGAGAAAACGCTACCTATGTTTCTCGATGCTGCCACATTTTTGGGTAACATGGCTGCTAACCGCGGCACAATTTTATTTGTCGGTACCAAGCGTTCTGCGCGTGAAGCAGTTCGTGAAGAAGCGATCCGTTGTGGCATGCCTTATGTAAACCACCGTTGGTTAGGTGGAATGCTCACTAATTTCAATACAGTAAAAAAATCTATTCAGCGTTTGCATGATTTAGAACAGATGGTGAGTGGTGAAGGGGTCGAGCGTCTTAATAAAAAACAAATACTAATGTTAAAGCGCGAACTGTTTAAGTTGGAGCGTAGTTTAGGTGGTATAAAAAATATGCCTTCCTTGCCTGATGTTTTGTTTGTAATTGATGTAGGTTATGAAGCTATTGCAATTAAAGAAGCCAATAAACTAGGTATACCAGTAGTTGCAGTAGTCGATACGAATTGCAAAATAGATGGCGTGGACTATGTAATTCCTGGCAATGATGATGCGATTCGTGCGATTAAGTTGTACTCATCGCATATCGCAGATGCTATTTCAGAAGGGCGTGAAAGTGTTCGCGTAATGGCTGGTGGAAATGAAGATGACTTTGTTGAAATCGATGAGTCAGGAAAAGTTGCTGAAAAAGAGTCAAGCGCAAAAGCTAAGCCAAAGCAAAAAGTTACCGTTAAGAAAAAATCACCAGCCAAACCTGTTACTGAAACCGTTGCAAGTGATGATGATAGTGAAGGTGTAGCTATCACTAGTATAGAAGGTATTGGACCTAAGTATGGTGAAGCGTTAACTAAAGCGGGCATTTCAACTGTAGAGCAATTATTAGAACAATGTGCTTCGGTGGATGGGCGTGAAAAGTGTGCTGAAACAACGGGTTTAAATGCTAAGTCGTTAGAGCGTTGGGTGAGGATGAGTGATTTCTTTCGCTTAACCGGTGTTGAGGGTAATGAGGCGGAATTATTAGAAGTTAGTGGCTATCAAAATATGACAGCGCTTGCGGCTGCTTCAGCAGGAGATGTTTTGTCAAAATTACAAGCTACCAATACTGAGAAATCTTTAGCGCCGAGTGTGCCAGAGGAGTCAATGATTGAGTCTTGGATTAGTCAGGCGAAAACACTACCCGCTAAGCTCGCTGATTAAGTAAATTAAATAAACCATAACTTATATAAATAAATTTCAAAGAGAAAGAAGTAATGCAAGTAACAGCAACAATGGTAAAAGAACTGCGAGAGCGAACCGGTGCAGGCATGATGGAGTGTAAAAAA
>JBOEHC010000098.1:0-297 GCA_050633765.1 Gammaproteobacteria bacterium | reverse complement strand
CAAGCTAAAGCGGATAAAAAAGCCAGCCGTATCGCAGCAGAAGGTACCATTGCGATTGCAAATGACGGTAAGACTGCTGCAGTAATTGAAGTTAATTGTGAGACTGACTTTGTTGCAAAAGATGATCAGTTTCAAAACTTTTCAAACCAATTAGCTGAATTAGTTTTGGCTAGCGATTTAAAATCAGTAGATGACTTAAATGCTGCTTCATTACCAAGTGGTGAAACGGTTGAGCAAAGACGTCTTGAGCTGGTGACCAAGATTGGTGAAAACATAAAAGTACGACGCTTTGAAAAG
>JBOEHC010000097.1:0-14951 GCA_050633765.1 Gammaproteobacteria bacterium | reverse complement strand
ACATATCAGAATAAATCAGAGCTTCCTAAATATTATGATTATTAATGGCGTAGAAATCGAAGACACATTTGCTGAAGCGTTTTCTATGCGCGCTACCCGCATCATTATCACTGCGATCAATTACAAATGGGCGCGTCATGCTGCGGAAACCATGACAGGATTTGCAACCTCTGTAATTGGCTGCGGGGTTGAAGCGGGAATTGAAAAAGTTATCGGTAATCACGAAACACCGGATGGCCGCCCAGGCATTTCGGTGCTGTTATTTTCAACAGACAGAAAAACACTAGAGAAACAATTACAAACACGCATAGGGCAATGTGTGCTGACTTGCCCAACTACCGCTGTTTTCCCTGGCATGGACGACGGCGAAGGACAGATTGCGCTTGGCAAAAACATTCGTTATTTCGGTGATGGTTTTCAAACTTCAAAAAAAATTGGCGACAAAAGATATTGGCGCATTCCCGTCATGGACGGAGAATTTATTTGTGCAGAGTCGACAGCTTATCAAAAAGCCATAGGTGGCGGTAACATTCTAGTTTTTGCACGTGGAATATCTCATGCCTTACTTGCTTGTGAAGCAGCCATCGATGCAATTAGCATGCTGCCAAATATCATTATGCCTTTTCCAGGTGGCGGAGTACGTTCTGGATCTAAAGTAGGATCTAAATATAAATTTCTAAATGCCTCTACGAATCATCCGTATTGCCCTACCTTAAAGGGACGACCAGATAATGTTTTGGGCAAAAATATCGAGGCGTGTATGGAAATTGTAATTGATGGATTATCCAAAGAAGATGTAAAACTTGCAATGCAACGTGGTATCGAGGCGATATGTGATTTAGGAAAATCACAAGGTATCGAAAAAATTACCGGTGGAAATTATGGTGGAGACTTAGGCCCACATCATTTTCATTTACAAGAGATTATGAATGACTCATACAACCGTTACATATAAAGGTGACGTTGCACAACGCATCGACATGCGTTGGTTAAGTCATGCGATTCATCACGCATATACTAGTGATGAAGCAAAGAAGTTGTCATTACAAATTGGCAATGAAAAATCTAACGTGGGTGAATTTTTTGATGTTGCAGGTTCATTCACAAACCCATCTGTAGCGCTTGAAAACCCTAATCAGAAAATGGATTATGCTGGTCATGCCCTTGCAACCGATGTTGAACTTAAAATTAAGGGTGATGTAGGTCATTTTACCGGTGCAGAGTTAGCTGGCGGCAAATTAACCATTGATGGAAACTCGCTGGACTATGCAGGCTGCGGTATGTCAAAGGGTTTATTAGAAATCCAAGGCAATGCTAATAATTATCTAGGCAGTGCATATAGCGGCCAGAAAAAAGGTATGACTGGCGGCACCATATTGACTCATGGCAATAGTGGCGATTTCACCGGTGACCTCCTACGTCGCGGAACCATTATGGTAGTGGGTAATATTGGCAATTACTGTGCAAGCAGAATGATTGCAGGGACCATTGCAAATTTAGGTACCATTGGTAAACAAGTAGGCGTAGGAATGCGAAGGGGCACCATTCTATTGCCTCACAAACCTAAAGATGTACTTACAGGTTTTCATGATTGTGGGCGTCATAACTTAGGATACTTAACATTATTGCTAGATGATTTAAGACAATATACAAGCACCTTCCAATCTCTTCATCCAATGCGCCGCCGTGTTCAACGGTATATAGGCGATACTACGGTAGGCGGGCAAGGTGAAATGTTGATTTGGATTGGCTAGAAATTGCAAGTATTAGATTAACTTTTGACATATACGCTTTATTAGGCGCTAACCGTAGATTATATTTACCAGAATATTTACCAAAAACATTTACAAGATCGATTTAGGGATTTTTGAAACCAATGGATAAAACTGTTTCACGCAAACGCAACAAAATGAAAGGCGAAAAACGCGGACGTCGCGTAGATCCTATTGCGTTAAAACAAGTACACGATCTGATCTCAGCCCTCCCTGTCAGACGTGACCTGCTTATTGAATACTTACATTTAATTCAAGATAAGTTTGGTCATATTTCTGCAGCGCACATTACAGCTCTTGCTAGCACAATGAAGTTAGCAACTACCGAAGTTTATGAAGTTGCTACCTTCTATCATCACTTTGATGTAATCAAAGAAGGCGAACAAGTGCCAGCTGAATTAACCGTTCGTGTATGTGATTCCATAAGTTGCGAAATGTTTAACGCTGAAACACTTGTATCTGAATTAACAAAATATCATGGCGACAAAGTGCGCATTCAACGCGTACCTTGCGTAGGCCGATGTGATACAGCACCTATTGCAGTAGTAGGCAAAAAACCCATTGACCATGCAACATTGGAAACCGTAAACCAAGCTGTAGAAGTTAACGATACTGAATCACCTACAACGGATTACATTACCTATAACCGATATGTAAACAGTGGTGGCTACCAATTAGTTAAACGCATGTTTGACACCACAAATGGTCCCGAAAAAATTATTGAAATAATGAAAGATTCTGGGTTGCGTGGCTTAGGTGGCGCAGGATTTCCAGCAGGACAAAAATGGGAAATCGTCAGCAATCAACCTGGCCCGCGTGTACTTGCAGTTAACATAGACGAAGGTGAACCAGGCACATTCAAAGATCGTTTCTTTCTTGAAAAAGACCCTCACCGTTTCATCGAAGGTGCATTAATTGCTGCTCAGGTTGTAGGCATCGAAAGTATTTATATTTATTTGCGTGATGAATATGCAAATTGTTACACGATGTTATTACATGAGCTTGATGAACTTAAAAAAGACCCACCTTGCCAGCTACCGCACATTGAATTAAGACGCGGTGCAGGTGCATATATATGTGGTGAAGAATCAGCGATGATTGAATCCATCGAAGGTAAACGAGGCATGCCGCGTTTACGCCCTCCTTTTGTTGCACAAGTCGGTGTCTTTGGACGCCCAACACTGGAACATAATCTAGAAACTTTGTTTTGGGTGCGTGACATTCTCGAAAAAGGCGCAAATTGGTTTGCAGAACAAGGACGTAATGGCAGAAGTGGAATGAGGTCGTTTTCAGTAAGTGGGCGCGTTAAGAAACCAGGCGTACATATTACGGACGCTGGCATAACCATAAAAGAGCTTATTGAAGAACACTGTGGCGGCATGCTGGATGGACATGAATTTTATGGTTACTTCCCCGGTGGTGCATCGGGTGGAATTTTACCGGCATCGATGGGTAATATCCCTTTAGACTTTGATACTTTAAATGAGCACGGATGTTTTATTGGCTCCGCTGCCATTATAGTTTTTTCTGACAAAGACAAAGCACGTGACTTGGCACGTAACGCGATGAGTTTCTTTGCACATGAATCCTGTGGGAAGTGTACACCTTGTCGTGTAGGCACATCTAAAGCAGCGATGTTAATGGAGAAACCGAAGTGGGATCAGCCGCTCATGCAAGAACTTTCACAAACTATGAATGACGCATCAATTTGTGGTTTGGGTCAAGCTGCATCTAATCCGATGACATCGGTAATTAACTATTTTCCTAAAGAACTAGAATAAGCAAAGGAATGTTGGAGTAAATTAATGGCTGCAAACCCAGAACATCTACAAGATTTTAAAACCATAGCGTTTTCACTTAACGGTGAAAGCATAAAAGCTTATGAAGATGAATCCATACTAGAAGCTGCTCGCCGTCACGGAGTAGACATTCCGCATTTATGCTACAAACCCGGCATGCGTGCCGATGGTAACTGCCGCGCTTGTGTTGTTGAAATAGAAGGTGAACGTGTACTACAACCTTCGTGCGTACGCACACCCACAGAAGGTATGGTGGTGCACACTGAAAATGAACGCGCAACTCATTCGCAAAAAATGGTGTTGGAATTATTACAATCTGACATGGCGGAAAGTGAATACACGTTAAATAGCGAGCTTGATCAGTGGTCAAAATCACTAGAAGTAGGACTGCCACGCTTTGAGTCACGACATAATCCAGAACAAGATTTATCTCACCCAGCAATAGCTGTAAATCTAGATGCCTGCATTCAATGCACTCGTTGCGTACGAGCTTGTCGCGAAGAGCAGAACAACGACGTAATTGGTTATGCCAATCGCGGCTCACATTCCGAAATTGTATTTGATATCCAAGACCCTATGGGTGATAGCACCTGCGTCGGTTGTGGCGAATGTGTTCAGGCCTGCCCTACCGGCGCGCTAATGCCTTCTAATGAACTTGGCTTACAAGCACCAGATCGAAAAGTTGAGTCAACTTGCCCGTATTGCGGTGTTGGTTGTTTGCTTACTTATAATATCAAAGATGAAAAAATAATTTATGTTGAAGGACGTGATGGGCCTGCAAATAAAAGTCGATTATGTGTAAAAGGGCGCTATGGTTTTGATTATGTACACCACGATGGAAGAATAACCAAACCGTTAATTCGTAAAGAAGGTGTAAGCAAAGACATTAAGAACCTTGATTCGCTCACCTATAAAGATATCGACAAGTATTTTCGCGAAGCCACCTGGAATGAAGCACTAGATTTTGCTGCAAAAGGATTGGTCGATATTCGCGATGAACATGGTCCCAATGCATTAGCTGGTTTTGGTTCAGCCAAAGGTTCGAATGAAGAAGCATATTTATTTCAAAAACTAGTGCGCACTGGTTTTAAAACCAATAACGTAGATCATTGCACACGTTTGTGCCATGCATCGTCAGTAGTAGCACTACTAGAAGGCATCGGTTCAGGCGCGGTTTCGAACCCGGTTGAAGATGTTAGCCAAGCCGAAGTGATTCTAATTATCGGTTCAAATACAACAAACAACCATCCCGTTGCGGCAACCTTCATCAAAAACGCGAAACGTAATGGTGCAAAACTAATTGTAATGGATCCCAGGCGTTCGGATATCGCTCGCCATGCAGACCATTTTTTACAGTTCAAGCCAGACACCGATGTTGCTATGTTAAACGGCATCATGAATTCTATTATTAAACAAAACTTGTTAGATAAAGACTTCATTAAAGATCGCACAGAAAACTTTGCAGATTTTGCTAAACACATCCTCAAATACACCCCTGAAAGTGTAGAAAAGATATGCGGCATTCCTGCTGAAACGCTTCATGAAGTTGCAAAAGTTTACGCAAGCTCTAAAGCATCGATTATTTTCTGGGGCATGGGAGTATCACAACACATTCATGGAACAGATAACGCACGCTGTTTGATTGCCCTTTCCATGATGACCGGACAAATTGGAAAGCCTGGAACTGGATTGCATCCACTTCGCGGTCAAAACAATGTGCAAGGTGCATCAGACGTTGGACTCATTCCAATGGTCTTCCCTGATTATCAACGTGTCGACAATCCAGAAGCTCATACACGTTTCGAAAAGTTATGGGACACCGAGCTCGATAACAACCCAGGTTTAACTGTTGTAGAAATTATGCATGCCATTTCTGATGGCAATTTACACGGTATGTATATTATGGGTGAAAACCCAGCCATGTCTGATCCAAACTTAAATCATGCTCGCAAAGCTTTAGGCACACTTAAGCATTGCGTAGTACAAGATATCTTCATGACTGAAACAGCATGGTTTGCCGATGTAATTTTACCTGCCTCAGCATTTCCAGAGAAAACCGGAACTTTTACCAATACCGATCGACGTGTGCAATTAGGCCGTCAAGCTCTCATGCCACCTGGTGAAGCCAAGCAAGATTTATGGCTGATTAATGAAATAGCCAATCGAATGGGACTGGACTGGAAATATCATCACCCGGCAGATGTGTTTAATGAAATGCGCCAAGGCATGGACAGTATTAAAGGCATGACCTGGGATCGATTAGAAGAACAGCATTCCATAACTTACCCATGTGAAGAAGAAAATGATCCAGGCCAAAGTGTAATTTTCACCGATGACTTCCCTACCGAAAACGGTAGAGGAAAATTTGTACCTGCAGATTTCACCAACGCAGATGAACTACCCGATAACGAATACCCCTTTGTATTGGTTACTGGCCGCCAACTAGAACACTGGCACACTGGCTCAATGACCCGTCGCGCAACCATGCTAGATGCAATAGAGCCAGTAGCCGTTGCCAGTTTAAATTCTACCGAGTTAACTAAGCTTGGTATCAATGAAGGCGATCGAATTACGCTCTCATCAAGGCGAGGCAAAATTGAATGTCATGCTCGCATAGATGATGGCATCAGCCCTGGACAAGTCTTCATGCCATTCTGTTATCGCGAAGCCGCGGCTAACCTGCTGACCAATGAAGCATTAGATCCTTTCGGTAAAATTCCAGAATTCAAGTTCTGCGCCCTGCAAGTAGAAGCCGTCGCAAACTAACTGAAAAAAGTGGTTGATACCACTTACCCCCTAGGCACTATTGTAGCATTCTCTAATATAGGCCAGAATCCGGCGCTTTCCCGGTATTCGAAGCATTTTATTGATAAATGGGTGTAATTTAGGCTGCCTTGGTTCACACAATCAAGTAGACTTGCGACCCACTTAAACACTTCAATTAATATCCAGAACTTATTGAATATATTACATAAAGGTAACGGTAATGAGCGATCTATCTAACTACAGAAACATTGGCATCTTCGCGCACGTGGATGCAGGCAAAACCACCACATCAGAACGCATCCTCAGCCTTACCGGAAAAATTCATAAAATTGGCGAAGTACATGATGGCGAAGCCACCACGGACTTCATGGATCAAGAACGTGAGCGCGGTATTACTATTCAATCTGCTGCAACCAGCACATTCTGGAAAGATCATCGCTTAAATATTATTGATACCCCAGGGCACGTAGATTTCACCATTGAAGTATACCGTTCACTTAAAGTTCTAGATGGTGGTATTGGCGTATTCTGCGGGTCAGGTGGTGTTGAGCCTCAATCTGAAACCAACTGGCGTTATGCAAATGAATCTGCCGTAGCGCGCATCATATTTGTTAATAAGCTTGACCGCTTAGGCGCTGATTTCTATAGCGTAGTCGATCAAATTAAAAATGTTCTTGGCGCAAAGCCAATGGTAATGACTTTGCCAATTGGTACAGAAGACAATTTTGTAGGCATGGTAGATCTAATGACCCGCAAAGCCTGGATTTGGGATGGTTCTGATGACCCAATGAAATATAAAGAAGAAGATGTTCCAGAAGACATGAAAGAAAAAGTGGAACAGTACCGCGAAGAAATGGTTGAACTTGCGCTTGAACAAGATGATGACGCAATGGAAAAATACTTAGATGGCGAAGAACCAAGTATCGAAACATTAAAAGCTTGTATTCGCAAAGGCACCATTGCACTAGACTTCTTCCCTACTTACTGTGGCTCAGCATTTAAAAATAAAGGCGTTCAATTAGTATTGGATGCTGTAGTAGATTACCTACCAGGCCCTACTGAAGTGCCACCACAACCTGAAGTAGATTTAGAAGGTAATGAAACAGGTGAATTTGCTGAAGTGGATCCAAGCAAACCATTACGTGCATTAGCGTTTAAAATTATGGACGACCGTTATGGAGCGTTAACCTTCATTCGAATTTATTCTGGAAAACTGGATAAAGGCATGACGGTTATGAATAGCTTTACTGGCAAAACTGAACGTATCGGTCGAATTGTAGAAATGCATGCGGACTCACGTGAAGAATTAGACTCAGCACAAGCGGGTGACATTGTTGCAGTTTTAGGCATGAAGAATGTCCAAACTGGGCACACGCTTTGTGACCCAAACAATCCTGCAACGTTAGAGCCAATGGTGTTCCCTGATCCAGTAATCTCGATGGCCGTTTCCCCTAAAGATAAAGCCGCATCAGAAAAAATGGGTGTAGCCTTAGGTAAGATGATTGCAGAAGATCCTTCTTTCCACGTATCTACTGACGAAGATAGTGGTGAAACTATACTTAAAGGAATGGGCGAACTGCACTTAGATATTAAAATTGACATCTTAAAACGTACTCATGGTGTCGAAGTAGTTGCAGGTGCACCACAAGTTGCTTATCGCGAAACCATTACTCAAAGAATTGAAGACACCTACACACATAAGAAACAATCAGGTGGTGCAGGTCAATTTGGTAAAATTGATTATGTTATTGAACCTGGAGAAGTCTCTAGTGGATATGAATTTGAATCCAAAGTAACGGGCGGTAACGTTCCTCGCGAATTCTGGCCTGCAGTACAAAAAGGCTTTGAGATGATGATGGATGAAGGTGTTCTGGCTGGATTCCCTTGCCTAGATGTAAAAGTAACCTTAATGGATGGCGCATTCCACGCAGTGGACTCCTCTGCTATTGCCTTTGAACTAGCAGCAAAATCTGGTTATCGTCAGTCTATGCCTAAAGCTGGTCCACAGCTGCTTGAACCCGTTATGAAAGTAGATGTATTCACACCAGAAGACCATGTTGGTGATGTCATCGGTGACTTGAACCGACGTCGTGGCATGATTAAATCTCAAGATGCAGGTGTAACCGGTACTCGTGTTAAAGCTGACGTACCTTTAGCAGAAATGTTTGGTTACATTGGCGACTTACGTACTATGACTTCTGGACGTGGGCAATTCTCAATGGAATTTTCGCACTATATGCCATGTCCTAAGAACGTCGCAGAAGAAGTAATTAAAGCGACTAAAGAGCGTGCTGCTGCTAAGAAGTAGTATAATCATACTCTTACAAAAACCCGCTTAGTGCTGATGCCTAAGCGGGTTTTTTTATATCTATAATTTATGTTTAGATACTATTTAAACAATTAAACCTATTTCTTTGATATGAATGAGCTCGATTGGCACTGTAACGCTTTCCAGCAATTAAGCAATTCTTTACTCTATGACATCATCAAATTAAGAATAGATACTTTTGTGGTAGAACAACAATGCCCCTACCCTGAACTTGATAACAAAGATGAAAATATCGGATCTCGTCATATAACTGCTCATATGCATTCAAAACTAATTGCTTATGCACGAATATTACCACCAGGTTTAAGTTATCCTGAAGTAAGTATAGGACGATTTATTGTAGAACCTAGTTTTCGCCGACAAGGCATTGGTTCTGAATTAATTACAAAGTGTTTAGAAGAAATAATTAATCTTTGGCCAGATCAACCTATTAAAATTAGCGCACAAGAACATATAAAAAAGTTCTATGAAAATTTTGGCTTCACACAAATATCAGATAACTATCTAGAAGATGGTATTCCCCACGTTGCCATGCTGAAAGAATCATAATAATTACCTAAAATCACTCAACAATGCGACCATCTCCATTAGGCAACATGCCAGTTGATACTTTTTTATCAGAGTATTGGCAAAAGAAACCCTTACTCATTCGTAATGGTTTCCCTGATATCACTTCGCCTGTTAATGCAGAAGTTCTTGCAGGGCTTGCATGCGAAGAACATATCGAGTCTCGCCTCATCATACAACATGAAATGAAAAATGAATGGGAGCTAAAACATGGCCCATTTAGCGAAGATACGTTTTCAACATTACCCAAGTCATGCTGGACGTTATTAGTACAAGCCGTCGATCATTGGATTCCAGAAGCTGCTAAATTTTTAGACCACTTTACTTTCATTCCACGTTGGCGCATTGACGACTTGATGATTAGTTATGCTAGCGATGGTGGTGGTGTGGGCCCACATTTTGATAACTATGATGTATTTCTTGTGCAAACCTGTGGCAAGCGCAAATGGGAAGTAGGAAGCCTTTGTGATGAAAATTCCCCACTACGGGAGAGCATGCCTGTAAAAATATTAGATGAGTTTGAAGTTCACTATTCATGGATATTAGAACCTGGCGACATTCTATATGTGCCGCCCGGTATAAGTCATAACGGCATTGCAATTGGTGATGATTGCATAACCTGTTCGGTTGGCTTTCGAGCTCCCTCGCATAGCGAAATATTACGTGAATACACAGACTATATAAGCGAAAAATTAAATGAATCAATTCGCTATGAAGACCCAGACCTCATTACACAAAGTAATTCTGGTGAAATAAGTACTCAAGCTATCGATAAAATTCAAAATATTCTCCAAAAATATATCGAAAATGAAGATCTAGTTTCTGATTGGTTTGCACGCTATATAAGCACACCTAAATACATTGATGAACAGCTAGCACCGCAACTTGAAAGTGAATATCTATTTACAATAAATAATTTAAAAAAGTATTTAGATGAAGGAAAAATAATTCTCAAGAATGAAAGCTCAAGATTCGCCTATCAAACGAGCAATAAACAAAATATATTATATGTAGACGGAGAATGCTTCAGCGACACCAGTTGTGATAATAATCTCATAGCAACACTTTGTAATAAACTAGAATTTGACAACAATAACATTAAGCAATCAGAGAATAATCTGAGATTATTAATCGAATTGTTACAAAAAGGTTCTCTTTACTTACTTGAAGGTAAGGTCTTATAAATAAGCATGAAAATGCCTAAATTATCAAGCACTCCTATTCCAGAAAAAACAGATGTACTGATAATCGGCGCAGGTGCGGCTGGATTAATGTGTGCATTTCGCGCAGGCCAACGCGGCCGAAATGTATTGCTACTCGATCATGCCAACAAAGTGGGAAAAAAAATTCTTATGTCAGGTGGCGGTCGATGTAACTTTACTAATATTTATTGCGAACCAGATAACTTTCTTTCAGATAATAAAAATTTCTGTAAATCAGCACTCTCTCGTTACACGTCATATGACTTCATCGAGTTAGTACGTAAACATGACATCCCTTACCATGAAAAAACTTTAGGACAGTTGTTTTGTGACAATAAATCTAAAGATATTTTAGAAATGTTATTAAAAGAATGCAGCCAAGCTGCAGTGACTGTTCGTACTCATTGCTCTATAAAAAAAGTCATCGCATTAAAACAAGGTTTCGAAGTAATCACCAGTCTAGGTAAAGTCATATGTGAGTCACTAGTGATTGCTACAGGTGGCTTATCTATACCAACTATGGGCGCAACAGGATTTGCTTATCAAATAGCGAAGCAATTTGGGTTAGAAGTGCTTCCTACTCGTGCAGGCTTAGTACCCTTCACACTAAATAAACCTGTCTTAGAAAAATTATCTGTATTGAGCGGTAGCTCCATGGAAGTAACCGTTACTTGTAATTCCATTAACTTTAATGAGAATCTATTGTTTACTCACCGAGGACTAAGTGGTCCAGCTATGTTACAGATTTCATCTTATTGGCATCAAGGCGATGAATTAACCATCAACCTACTCCCAAATATAGAATTATTTAAATTTCTAATAGAAAAAAAATCATCTAGACCCAAAGCTGTATTAAAAACATTATTATCAGAACATATGACAAAAAATATTGCTCAAACATTACTTCAGCTTTGGTTTTCCGATAGAAACTACCTCAGCAAACCCATTAATCAATTTAATCATCAAGATTTAAAAGAAATTGCAGACCAATTTCATAATTGGGTCATTAAACCAAATGGTACGGAAGGTTACCGTACTGCAGAAGTAACTTTAGGTGGAATAAACTGCAATGAAATTTCATCTAAAACCATGCAAGCTAATAAAAAAGAAGGCTTATACTTTATTGGCGAAGCAATAGATGTAACGGGCCACTTAGGTGGCTTTAATTTTCAATGGGCCTGGGCATCTGCTGCTGCTGCAAGTGAATTTGTATAATGCTTGTATTTCATTCACAACTATTAACAGTGAATTCTAACCAGAGGTTTAGAACTACCAGCAGATCTTAAGGACCCCAATAATCAAACTTGAAAATAACCTCTTCTGGAATATCAAACACAATAATTCCATTACAGTCTATTTCATGAGAACCAGGCTCAACCCTTCCCTTTTCACCAGTTTTATATGGCCACAGTTTTCCATCTAACAATACTGATGTACATGTCCCATTCCCGTCATCTGCAATTAAAAAATACGTTAAGCCATCTTTAGAAGGTTCAACTTCACCACGCAAATAACCATCACCCGAACAAGCTGTTAAACTTAAAATTAAAAACAAATATTTCAACTTTTCGGCCATTCCTGTCTATTACTACTATGTCCTTTATTAAGTCTATTTACTTTTACTGACCGCGTTAGAAATATTTCTTGTAAGCGGATACATCAGTTGCCCAAGATAGGTGCTGGGTAACTTTTTAGTTGTTCCATAATCCGCCGGCCAAAGATTTTTTGGCATATGGTAGGTTTTAAACATTCGATCAAACACAACCGTGTGTGCAGAATAGTTTGTATCAATAGCGGGTTTTTCAGAACTATGATGCCAATGATGAAATTGTGGAGTAACGAATATATACCTTAAGAACCCAAATGAGAATTCCAAATTACAATGAATTAAAATAGCTTGCAAAGCCGCAAAGGTAACATAGATATCTAAAGCTGCCTTATCTGCGCCAAGAAGATATAGCGGTATCATCACAAGTGCACGTTCTGAGAATACTTGAAAAAAATGACCGCGCGAACCTGCTAACCAATCTAAATTCTCTACTGAATGATGTACTGCATGTATGGGCCACAATACCTTTGTTTCATGATAGATTCGATGCTCCCAATAAAGAACAAAATCTGCACATAATATGATTATTGCAACCTGAAGTAGTACCGGTATAGATTGAATTGTCTGCTGAAGTGAAGCGCTCACGGCCCATTCAAAATGGCTGGCCTGATAGTTTGCATAGATGAGAATCGCAGAAATCGCTAAATGATTGAAACAAAAATAAAATAAGTCTAATCCCCACTCTTTTCGCAAGATGACCTGATTTTTATATTTAGGAAATACTTTCTCCAAAAACATAAATATGAAAGTTGATCCTAAGAATGCCAATATTAGCCAGTCTATTCCTAGAGATAGAGCTCTTGGCTCAACTGGACCGACTGGAATACTATATCCACCTAATGCAAAAGCAATTAATGTGAGACAGATTCCTACAAAACCCATCTTTCTATATTTTCTTAAAACAAATGTAAGCGCACCAAAAAATAAAGAAAAATACATTCCATACTTCAATATTTTTTGAAGAAATACCGCATCATAAGTCTGTCGTAACTCTGTAGTTGTTAAATATGACGGATATAGATATGCAAATACAGCTAACAAACTTAGTACACCAAGGAATACTGAACAATAGCCGCTAATTTTTCCATCACCAAAACGAAATGCTCTTTCAGTATCTAGCTCTACTTCTCTTTCACGATATTTATAATCTTTTTCCATGAATACCTTTAAATAATAAATCTATCAGAAAATAATTTAATGCATTATCTTAATTGACTATCTCTACTACCCCTACAATTTATACCCGCATCATCGGTATTGCTTTCCTCAGCGATTACTTGGCACTTCATACATAAACACACTCCAGTTATTGCTACTCAACGTGCGTTAAGAATCTCTGTTTCACATTCTTCACAATAAATTAAACGTTCACCTATAGTTTAATTGCTTCTAGCTTTCTTTACTGAATCATCAAGACTTGCATCTATTTGGTCCTGTACAGTGCCATCTCGAGCCCAGCCATTTGCCATTTTGCTTCTCAACCTAACGTATAACCTAATAATGAATTATTCATTCTAATATACTGCATAAATCATCATGGATTTGTCAGTTTTAAGACGCTCTGATGACCACTTATCTTGTATAATCTATCTTCTAATATCATGGACGTACTAGCATTCCTGGAATGAATCAAAACACCATCACAGCCAAAGGGCTCATTGCCGTAATTTGGGCCATTATCGGTCTATTAGCATTACTTGTATTCGCCTGCTGGCGCTTATCTGCTTATACAATAGGTTCCTTCCAATACTCTCTTAACTGGATGCACTGGCTTGTGTTTGTAGCATGGGCAATTTTTATGGCACATGGTGAGGGATACAAAGGCTTCCAACTAAAGTTTTCTCCTCGCTTTGCTGCGCGATGTAAATATTTATATGCCAATGGCACATGGCTACAAACTCTACTGGCGCCTTTATTTTGTATGGCCTATTTTCATGCGCCGAAGAAACGCGTCATCGCCACCTTTGCATTAACGATAATGATCATTATATTCATTTTCGCTTTCCGCCTAATCCCACAACCCTGGAAAGGCCTACTTGATTTTGGTGTAGTACTCGGATTAGCTTGGGGAATCGTCTCTACTTTATATTTTTGCTTTATGGCATTTACAGATGAGAATTTTAGCCGAGACAATGAAGTTTTAATCACATCATGAACTATACTAGCCTTATATTGATTCAATACATCTCAATGAAGATTATTAACCAACTTTGGAAGTAACTTATGTTTATAGCTATGAATCGATTCAAGATTGTTCCTGGAAATGAAGACGATTTTGTTAATATTTGGAAAAATCGCGAAACATTTTTAGATGAAGTCCCAGGTTTTAAAGAATTTCATTTGTTAGAAGGCCCTAAAACTGATGAATATAGTTTATATGCTTCACATTCTATTTGGGCTTCTAAGCAAGCATTTGAAGATTGGACTAAATCTGAAGCTTTTCGTAAAGCACATGCTGGTGCAGGTGAAGCTAAACCTGTTTATTTAGGTAAGCCTGAATTTGAAGGTTTTGAAGCCGTTCTTTAGTCATCATGTTAATTCGCATACTATTTTCTGGCTTTGCTTTATTTTTTATAGCCAGTTCTTTTGCAGCAAGCCCACTTGACACATTAAATACTCTACCTTCCTCTTCATTATTACTCGTAGACAACGATAATAATGTCCTACACATGAGAAATTCAGAGCATCTTTACATACCTGCCTCTACTATTAAAATCCTTACATCGCTAATTGCATTAAACCATTGGGGGGCTGATTATCGATTTAAAACTGACTTTTATTTTGACCCTATTGCTAATAGTTTGTGGATAAAAGGCTATGGCGACCCTTACTTAGTCTCTGAAGAATTAGATATTATTGTAAATAAAATTAAAGCTGCTGGAATTAATGAATTGGATGGAATTGGAA
>JBOEHC010000096.1:0-16466 GCA_050633765.1 Gammaproteobacteria bacterium | reverse complement strand
AATGGAACGCCTAAAAATTGCTGAAACACATATGTTGTATAAGCACCTAGCATGATGAATTCACCATGCGCCATGTTAATGACACCCATCGCACCATAGATTATAGTTAACCCTAGAGCTGCAATGAAAAATATACTGGCTAAGCTAACACCGATAAATAATGCATTTAGAAATGGATAAAGAGAAAAAGGTGTCCAAAAATCATGAATGCTCATTAACTAATTTCCTCCCGAAATTTACCTGTTAATGATTGAGAATTTTTAACAGGGTTTAGCTTTAATAAGCTTATTATTATTTTACACGCGTATATTATAGCGTATTTTATTTAACGTCCTTAAATGTTATGAACGATATGACAATTCTTGTTCGAAGTGAGTAACGACTAATGAAAAAACATTTTTAGTCGCTACTCACACGAAACAATTAAAAGTTAAAGCACGTTGGTTTTAACTTTTCCGTCAGGAGTATGTAAACCATCTGCTTTGCAAACGCCGCGTTCCGGATAGATTGACATCGGGTCCGGTGCAACATGCTCGTCAGCTGCTTTAACAATCTTAAATTGACCATCTGACTGACACTGTCCAATTTTTGGCTTAAGCCAAATATTAAAGTTATCAGGATCAATCCAAACTTTACCTTCTGGAGAAATATCGTCATCTAAAGTGACACCGCCAGATACATCGCGAATCATGCGCGGAGTAACATCTTCAATATTGCCTGTTTTTTCTATAGCTCTTTCTAGACCTTTTTTCCAGACGTATAGCGATAGATAGGTTTCTTCCATGTTGTAGTGGGTTACACCACCGCCACCATATTTGCTAGCTAGATAACCTTCCACAAATTTATGATTGGTTGGATTATCTAATGTTTGGAAATATGGTGCAGATAGGAAGTGGCCTGCGCCAGCTTCTGCACCCATGGCACGAATTTCAATTTCACCTGTAGTCAGTGCCGCAATTGGTAACTTGTCAGACTTAAAGCCTTCTTGTAGGAACTGCTTGTGCATGGCGATATCTGAATCACCCACCACAGTTGAGAAGATAAAGTCTGGTTTTGCTTGCCGTACTTTGTTGAAGATAGGTGTGAATTCTGAGCCACCTAGTGGAACATAATCTTCACCTACAATTTCACCACCCGCACGCTCTAACCATACTTTGGCATTCTTATTAGACTCTTTAGGCCAAATATAGTTTGAGCCAATTAAGTAGCACTTAGGACCAAACTCTTTCGCCATAAAAGGAATCAAATCAAATGAATGCTGATTTGCTAGAGGGCCTGTGTTAATAATATTTTGTGTACACTCGCGACCTTCATAACAGGTTGGATAGTAGAAAAGGTGATCACGTGCCATCACAATTGGTGCAACTGCGCGACGGCTTGCCGATGTGTAGCCACCAAATGTTGAGATGACTCGATCTTTTAAGATCAACTGACTAATTTTCTCTGAATAGACTTTTATATCTGATTTTGCATCGATAACAACGGGCTCAATCATTTTTCCAGCAACACCGCCAGCAGCATTGATTTCATCTATTGCATAAAGTGCAACTTGAGTTGAGTCGTTTTCTATTACTGCTAAATTTCCAGTTGCGGACCAAAGCAATCCAACCTTAATGGTTTTGTCGCCTTTCTTAATCCAAGGTGCTGCAGCTGATGCATTTTTAACAAAAAATGATGGGAATCCAAAAGCTGCTGCAGTAGCTCCTGCAGCTGAACCTTTCAGGATCGCTCTTCTTTTATTGCTAATAGGCGTATCTTTCTTCATAAATCCTCCTTACTTTTGAGTGGCGGCCTTTGTGTGCAATAAAGCCTCGCGTATTCTTTAACTTGTAGGTATGCGTAGAGCGTTTAGGATGCCAATCTCAGAGTTGTTTAGAATCAAATGTTAGTCGTGCCTCTAAATTTATTGTTTTAAGGACATGGCCATAAGTATATAGACTTATGGCATATAGTGAATCACATGTAAGCCATAAGGTCAATATATACTGACTTAAGTATCTGGCATGACAAAGAACAATGAAGCTGATAGATAACAATAATAATGTCTTGCTAAAACTGTATAAAAAACAAGCATAAATACTCAATGCTAATATGAGCTAAATGCTTAAAAATAGTAAATTTTCAAATACTTGAGAAATGTATTGCATTCAAATTCTTTGCTCTTTATCGTGCGTTATGAATCAGGTTTATCATTTAAATAGCTAGGTAACGGCGTTTAAAAATATTGACTAAAGACTACTAATTAGACAGGAAATTTCAGTAATTCTTATGAGTATTGATTCATCAATTTTTAGAATAGTAGTTGCAGATGACCATGCTCTGGTGCGAGGTGGGCTCGTTCAATTAGTAAAGTTAGTTGAAGAGAATGTTGAAATTATTGAGACCAATGATTTTCAACAAACATTAGAGTTTCTAAACAAAGGTATGCCTGTCGATTTATTATTGTTGGATCTTTTAATGCCAGGTATGAGTGGCATGGATGGAATTAAAAAAATATGTACAGACTGGCCAGATGTTCCTGTAATCGTGGTATCGGCTAGAGAGCATATTGCTGCAATTCGTAGTGCCTTAGCTGCTGGGGCAATGGGCTATATACCAAAGACATCATCTCCAGATGTAATGATGAGTGCAATAAAATTAGTTTTGTCTGGTGGGGTGTATGTTCCACCGCATGTTTTAGGAGCTAGCGCATCTAGTGACAATCAATTGTCAGAATCACTAAACTCAGCAGAATCATTTGGAAATTCTTTAGAGCAAGGATATGCGCAATTAACGCCACGACAATTAGAAGTGCTTGACCTTATGGCATTGGGTAAACCAAATAGAGACATAGCAAATGATCTTGGTTTAAACGTAGGTACAGTTAAAATGCATTCATCACGCATATTTAAAACTTTAAATGTGCAAAATCGCACTGAAGCTGTTGCAATGTATGCGCAACTTAAAAGAGATAAAGAGTTTTCATAAGATTGACTTAGCATAACTTACGCATACAAAATAAAAATATAATTACGGCCATATTTTTGGCTTGGCTCTTACAAAATTTATGAAACTGAAACCTTAAGCTGCTCTCTAGGTAGTGAAGTTTCACTAGGTTCTATAATTAAATGAGAGATAAGCGCTCTTAGTTTTGCGGGGTGTACTGGTTTCGAAAGTACGTGGTAACCATGATCTGCAATTTTGCGGACTTCGCTAGTATCCGCTTCACCTGTAATGATAAATGCAGGAATAGAGTAACCTAACTTAGCCGCAATATTTTTAATTGCTTGTACGCCATTTACGCTTCCAGGTAATCGGTAGTCAGCGATTATAATGTCGGGAATATTTTGTGGATCTAACATTAAGTGTTCGGCTTCTTGAGCTAATTTTGCGCAAATAACATTGCATTCCCATGATTCAAGAAGCTGTCGAGTCGCATTAAGCACCATCGCATCGTCTTCGATCAGTAGTACTGNNCCTTCAATCAGTAGTACTGAAATATTATTTAAATCTAACATGCCAGTTTGAATTACTGTTGCTTGAAGCTCGTTTGTTGGTTTGTCGCCTAATTCAACAACTACTGCAAAACGTGATCCTTCATTAGGTTCTGAAGTAAGTTCAATTTGATGATCTAGGCAAATTGTAAGTCTTCGTACAATGGCTAAGCCAAGTCCTAATCCTTTGCCACGGTCGCGTTCTTTATTATCCAATTGATGAAAATCGTCGAATATAGCTTCGCGTTGATGCTTGGGTATTCCAGGTCCGGTATCCAAAATTTCGATTGAGAGTCTTCCTGTTCTACGACGACATCCTAAGACCACGCGGCCTACTTCAGTATAGCGAATAGCATTGGCAACAAAGTTACCTATAATTTGTTCTAATAAGATTGGATCACTGCGCACGTATGCACTTGATGGAACGATATGCAAGCCAATGCCTTTTTTGTACGACATAGGCCTAAAGCCACGTGCAATTCTATGTAACACTTCTTGTATTGGAAAGTCTTCAATTTGAGGTTGTACTGCTCCGGCTTCCAGTTGTGATACATCTAAAATAGAATTTAATAAACGTCCTGTAGATATGGAAACTGCATCGATATCTGAAACAATTTTAAGCAAGTCCTTATCTTTTATTTTTTGTTGTAGTGCTGTTATATACATTTGCATCGCATGTAATGGTTGCCGTAAGTCGTGACTTGCAGCAGCTAAAAACTGCGATTTTGCACGGTTTGCTTTCTCTGCATCTTCTTTAGCCTCACGAAGATTTCTATCCTGTGCACTTAAATCATGTTTTAACTCATTAAAACTTCGACTTAACATTCCCAACTCATCGCCTCTAGACATTAATTCTTTTTCCATATCTGAATCTTCTATATCATGTAGTGCACTGATGGAATCAATAGTGTCAGTTAAATCATGCAAAGGATTCGATATATTTTTTTTAACGACGTAGTAAAAAATAGTTATAACTATACAAATAGTAATTATCGATGCAAATATCGTAAAACTAGAAGCTGCGTTCTCTACTCGGTCTGCATAAGCTACAGACGCCTCATTCAGGTTACTTAATTCATTGACGAGTATATCTAACTCTGCAATAAGAGTTTTTTCACTGGCTTCAACATCAGAAACCATCTCCATTCCCATTAAGAATGAGCCATCTTCAACATGACGAAACACTTTTTCAGCACGTATGTTATGAATACGATTAGCTTGTCTAAGACTGGATAATTGTCGAAGCAAGTTTTGGCTATATTCTTTAATTAAATTTTCATCTGCATCATTTTGAGAGGCAGCTCTTGTGATTAGCTTGTCTGCCCAATTTATTTCTTCGTTGATATTGCTGTGATCTTCTTGATAGCGGCCGCGAGCTGCAATATAAGCTTCTTCTGCTTGTTTATCATAAACAACTCGATCACCAACAAAAATAATGTCTTTTAAATTAAGTCTACTGTCTTGAATTTGATGTCGTATAGTTTCTGATGAATTAAATAAGGGTAAGTATAGATCCGACATTTGTTTAACCACGCTACCAACTGAATTAATCTGTGATAGCGCAATAGTAGTCACTACAGAGTATGAAATAATTTCAAGAAATATAATAGAAAGGACTTTTTGTCCCACAGACATTTTATTTATTAAATTTTTTATACTTAGTTTCATGTTTTAGTTTATCGATCGCAAACTCTTTTTTTTATAGAATAAATACTTCAAGAAGCAGCTTTAATTACTTTGCCGTTAGGTAAATGTAACCCATTTGTTGAACATTCTCCTCGCTGAGGGTAGAGGATGTATGGCTTGGGTGGTATAGCTTGACTTTGCTGAGATAGAAGTTCTATTTGACCTTCAGCATTAAACTTTCCGATTTTAGGTGTCAGCCAGCTGTTAAAATTACTTGGGTCAATGTGTACGGCTCCTTCAGGTGATTCTTGCTCGGTAAGTACTAGACCAGCTGAGTATTCTCTTACATTCATCGGATTAATTGCTGATTCTCCTTGTTCTGTAGCAAGTAACTCTATGGCTTTTTTAAAATAAAGAAAGGTTAAATAAGTTTCTTCCATATTGTAATGTGTGACACCGCTACTTCCATATTTACTATCTAGGAATTGATTTACAAATTGCTGATTGGTTTCGTTATTTAGACTTTGGAAATAGGGCGCTGAAAGTATATGACCTTCACCATATTCAAAGCCCATTAGTTTTACTTCCATTTCTGATGTAGTTAACGAGGCTGTGGGTAACCTGTCTGGGCGAAAGCCTGCTTTAATATACTCTTTGCGAAAATATATATCAGAGTCTCCAACGACAGTGGAAAAAATCCAGTCAGGTTTTATTTTTTTTATTTTTTTAAATATTGGATCAAAATTTCCTTGCCCAAGTGGCATGTATGCTTCGCCGACTAGCTCGCCATTTGCTTTTTCAAGCCAGCGTTTTGCATTACGATTTGATTCTTTAGGCCAAACATAATTAGATCCTACAAAATAGGCTCTAGGTCCAAAAGAATTAATCATATAAGGGATTAGATCGTATGAATGTTGGTTGGCAATGGGGCCAGTGCAAATAATGTGTTGCCAACACTCTCTACCTTCATAACAAGTTGGGTAATAAAATAAACCATTATTCAACGTTACTAATGGCATAACGGCACGTCTACTAGCAGATGTATAGCCACCAAAGGTTGCTAATACATTTTCTTTAAGCATTAATTCCAGAATACCTTCTCGATAGGATTTCATATCAGATTTGGCATCGATCACGACGGGTTCAATCTGAAAGCCAGCAATTCCACCATTTCTATTAACTTTATCAATCCAGTAAAGCCCAACATCTCGAGATGGTTTTTCAATGACGCTTAGGTGGCCGCTTAAAGACCAAAGTAAACCAATTTTTATGGTGCCGCGATTAGTTATCCAAGGCGATAGAGAACGCGCATTAGATAAACTAGAAATAAAAGGCAATGCAGAAAGTGCAGTAGTAGCGCAACTTGCTTTTAGAAGGGTTCGACGATCAATAGCCATGCATAAGTTTGCCAGTCAAGTATATGAATAACAAAATATTAATTCATAAAATGTACTATACAAACTTACATAAATTATGGTTATTGGTGTTTGATGGTTACTGCAATGTGTTCAATAGGTTTTATTTAACCAAGACAGATGAAAGGACAAGGCTTATGTGTTCAACGCTAAGGTGCCTATTGTTTTGCCGTTAAATTCTTGCAGTGCATCCCAATGGGCACTCCCAGCAATATTCTGCCCAAGCACTTTTAAAAATATGTCTGAGAGTGGATTTGCTTGATACGTTCCAAGTCTGGTCGCTAGCCAGTTATCGTTTAGTACGTGTCATACCAATTTCTAAGAAGCAAAGTTAGCAATCAAGAGTGGTTTGTCTTTCCCAATCACTAAGATGGCTTGTGTAATCACGCCATTCCATCGTCTTTAATTTGACATACGCTTCAATGAGGTCTGTACCGAGTTCTTCCTTTAGTACTTTGTTCTTCTCTAATAAACGCAATGCGTCTAATAAATTAGAAGGAAGTTTTTTTGCAGCGCTGAGTTTTAGAGTATGACCTTCTTCATACATATTTATGTGACTAGGTTCGCCTGGGTCACGTTTATTTCTAATGCCTTCTAATCCTGCTGCGATGATGGCGGCTTGTGAAAGATAAGGGTTTGTTGCGCCATCCATTAGGCGCAGTTCAAAGCGACCATCATCTGGGACACGAATCATATGAGTGCGATTATTGCCAGTATAAGTGATAGAGCTTGGTGACCATGTTGCACCAGAAGTTGTTCGTGGTGCGTCGATCCTTTTGTAACTATTAACAGTAGGATTAAAGAATGCACACATCGAAGTAGCATGCTCTAAGATTCCGCCAAGAAACTGATAAGCTAGTTTAGATAAACCAAGTTCATCGGTCTTGCTTAAAAATAAATTTTTCTTACCGGTTTTATCCCAAATAGAAATATGTGAGTGGCAGCCGTTGCCAGTTAAATTTGAGAATGGTTTAGGCATAAAAGTTGCACGCATATCGTGATTTTCTGCAATAGTTTTGGTCATGTATTTAAAAAACACATGACGATCAGCAGTAAGCAGTACATCGTTATAGTCCCAATTCATTTCAAACTGACCGTTGGCATCTTCATGGTCGTTTTGGTATGGACCCCAGCCAAGTTCTAGCATGCAATCACAAATTTCTTTTACAACCGGATAACGTCGCATTAATGCCTGCTGGTCATAACAAGGTTTAGTTTGTGTGTCATAAGGGTCAAATAGTTCTGTTCCGTCTTTGTTGACAAGAAAATATTCGCACTCAACACCGGTTTTTACTCTGTAGCCTTTTTTCTGTGCTTTGGCAATTTGTTTTTTTAGTGCTACACGAGGAGATGCTTCAACTTCTTTGCCATCCATCCAAAGATCTGATGCTAGCCATCCAATTTCTGGATTCCAGGGTAATTGAATTAAACTATCTGGGTCGGGAACGCCGAACATATCCGAATCAGCTGGACTTAAATCAAGCCATGCTGCAAAGCCTGCAAATCCGGCGCCATCTTTTTGCATACCTTTTATGGCACGTGCTGGCACTAGTTTTGCTCGTAAAACACCAAATAAATCCACAAAACTAATTAGAAAGTACTTTATGCCTTTGGTTTTTGCTATTTGTGCTAAATCTTTTGCCATGCCGATTCTCCGTTTGTCTTATTCTTATAGATTGAAGCTCTAGAAACCTTGCATATGAAATACATTATTTTACTTACATGCACAACTACTACTATCTCATAATTTAGTAACACCTGGAATCCAATTTGTACCTGCAAGAGGTACTTTTGCCATCGCTGCTGCTTCTTGGGTTAGGGCGACCATGTCTTCTGGTTCAAGATTGTGTACATGACTTTTTCCGCAAGCTCGCGCAAGCGTTTGTGTCTCTAATGTTAATACTCTTAAATAGTTCGCAAGTTTTCGACCACCTATTACAGGATCAAAACGCTTTGCAAGTTCTTCATTTTGTGTACTAATTCCTGCAGGGTCTTTACCGTCTTGGTAATCATCGTAATAACCAGCTGAAGTTCCTAGTTTGCGGTATTCATCTTCAAGTTCAGGGCTGTTATCTCCCAAGGCAATCAATGCAGCAACGCCAACAGAAACTGCATCTGCACCTAGAGCTAAAGCTTTTGCAACATCTGCTCCACTACGTATACCACCTGAAACAATTAATTGAACTTTACGATGCATATTCATCTCTGTAAGTGCTTCCACTGCTAGTCGCACTGCTGGCAAAATAGGAATTCCTACATGCTCTATAAAAACGTCTTGTGTAGCAGCGGTGCCACCTTGCATTCCATCTAAAACAACTGCATCAGCGCCAGCTTTAACTGCCAACATTGTGTCGTAGTAGGTACGTGATGCACCAATTTTTATATAAATAGGTTTTTCCCAGTCTGTTATTTCACGCAACTCTAAAATTTTAATTTCTAAGTCATCAGGGCCAGTCCAATCAGGGTGTCTACACGCACTACGCTGATCAATCCCTTGAGGTAAATTGCGCATACCGGCAACACGTTCACTAATCTTTTGCCCAAGCAACATGCCACCACCGCCAGGCTTAGCCCCTTGTCCTACAACTATTTCAATGGCATCTGCTTTACGTAGATCATCAGGGTTCATACCATAACGAGAGGGTAGTAACTGATAGACAAGCTTATTCGAATGTCCTCTCTCTTCTGGAGTCATGCCGCCATCGCCAGTAGTAGTACTAGTCCCCACTTCACTAGCACCACGACCCAATGCTTCTTTGGCAGGAGCCGATAAAGCACCGAAACTCATACCTGCAATGGTGATTGGTATTTTTAATTCAATCGGCTTTTTTGCATAACGTGTGCCGATGGTTACATTGGTATCACATTTTTCCCGATAACCCTCTAGCGGATAACGAGACATGCTCGCACCCAAAAACAATAAGTCATCAAATGAAGGAACATGGCGTTTTGCACCATAACCGCGAATATCATAAAGCCCAGTACTTGCTGCGCGTTGTATATCTGCTATGACATGGCGCGGGAAGGTCGCAGATTCTTTTAACCATGAGTTAAAGTCGTTATTTTGTGACATAAAGTATTCCTAATATGCACCAATGTTATCTATATTAAAGTTATAGAGTTTTCTTGCTGATCCATAACGGTGAAATTCGTCAACACTAAAGTTAGATGCATTGGCTTGCTTAAGTAATTCTTTAAGTTCAGCTTTATGTGCAGCTTGCATTGGCTTTTCAATACAGTCTGCACCTAGACTTGCAACATTGCCTCGTACATACAGCCGAGCTTCGTATAGCGAATCACCCAGTGCATCTCCCGTATCTCCACACACCACTAAACAACCTGTTTGCGCCATGAATGCACTCATATGTCCAACATTTCCTTTAACTACAATATCGATACCTTTCATAGAAATACCACAGCGTGAACTTGCGTCTCCTTCAATAACCAGTAGTCCTCCATGTCCTGTAGCACCTGCATACTGTGAAGCATTACCTTTAACCCAAACTGTTCCCGACATCATGTTTTCAGCAACGCCGGACCCACAATGACCATTAATGGTTACCGTTGCATTTTTATTCATACCAGCGCAGTAATATCCGACGTGCCCATCAATTAAAATATCTATCGCAGCATCTACACCTACCGCGATAGCATGCCGCCCCTTAGTATTGGTAACTTTCCAGTTAGATTGTTTTTTTGTGATGACTGAATTATGTAGCGCGGCATTTAATTCGCGTATTTCTGATTGGTCTAAATCAAATTCAGTCATAATCTATTACTTAATACTTTTAGTTATAAAATTTTGCATGGAAATGTTAGTTAATGTTTCCAACTATAAATTTGTGCTGGCACAGGTTCCCAACAATTTGCATTTTTTGCACCTGGCAATACTGCAATCGCACGATATTCAGAAGCCATGGCAACCCAATCATCGGTTTCTGCAATGATTGCGGGTTTGCAAGCAACTGGATCACGAAGCACTGCAAAGCCATCTTTTGTTCCCACAGCGAAGGTATAAAACCCATCTAGATCTTGAATTGCAGCTTCAAGCGCTTGCTCTAAATTATCACCTTGTTGTAATCGAGAAGCGATGTAGCCTGCTGCAACTTCGCTATCGTTATCAGTATGAAAAATGATGCCTTTTTTGCGTAGCATTTTTCGCAAACGATTATGGTTTGATAGCGAGCCATTATGTACCAGACATAAATCTTCACCAGTAGAGAAGGGATGTGAATGATGAGTTGTAACTGCACTCTCGGTTGCCATTCGAGTGTGCCCTAATGCATGAGTGCCAGTCAGTTCATTAATATTAAATTTGTTAATTACTCGTTCAGGTAAACCCATCGCTTTGTAAATTTCAATTGTACTACCAGAACTAATCAATTTTAATTTTGGATGATGTCTGTGTAACCAAGCAGTAATACCTCTCTCTCGCCCAGGAACGATATAGGTTGACTGGTTTCCTCTAACTTCAAAAGTTACTTTGCCATCGTAATGCTGAGCTAAATCATCAGCTACTTTACGCCAGTCGTATTCGACGTTAGGACAAAGTACGGTTAGTTTAGTGTGGTTTTGATCAGTTGGATTTCTGTATACAGCAATACCTGCACTATCGGGTCCGCGTTCAGTCATTTCTATCAACATCTGAGATAGATACGATCCAAGCTGAGACTTGATTTCTTCAGATTTCGAGAACAGGCCAACAATTCCGCACATTTTCAACAATGCCTATTTCTAAGTAATAAATAGTTACTATACGTAAAATAATGTTACTGTCAATAAAATTATCGAAACTATAAATGAGCCTTAATTAGTAATAAATCACCAACAGTTAATTGAATTATATGAAAGAAATCAGAGAAGAGAGTATCTAAGCTACTAAGTTTCTGTGGAGTAATTAATAATGGCTAATATCTCGATAGGTACTTTCATTAGTTTTTCTGGCCCATGCGGTACCTCACCTGAAAACATTAGAGAGTCTCCTGGTTGTAGAACATAAGTTTCACTGCCATGACGATATTCAATTTTACCTTTAAGTACATATATAAATTCAGTACCTAGATGTTGAAAGCTTGGGAATTCCTCACTTGCATCATCCATAGTAATTAAAAATGGTTCAAACGACTTTGCGGGTCCCTGTTCATAAGCAAGTAGCTGGTATGCATGTCCTTTTTTAGTGCCTCTTCTTATCACTTGCATGCCTTTACCTTTTTTAACATGTTGTGCACTTCCTTCTGGCACATCATAGTCTCTGAAGAATAAGGACATAGGCATGCCTAATGCAGTAGCTAACTTTTCTAAAGTATCTAGACTTGCAGAAACATCTCCGCGTTCAATGCGACTCAACATCCCAGAACTGATGCTCGCTAATTCTGAGACTTCATTGATAGTTAAGTGGTTTGAATTTCGCTGTTGACGAATTACGTTACCTATATGATGTTCTATGGCGAAAGATGCTGATTTTGCTGTGCTTGGCTCTAAAGTTCGCTTAGATCTTGAGCGAGTATTTTTTTTCTTTTTTACTGCTGTTTTTGCCATGGATATTTAAATTGTGGTTGCGTGTAACGAGGACGTACACCGTAACACTATTTACTTTAGATATTCTACGAACTCAATTAAATTTTTTGCTGTAATATCTGGTGTGTAATCCCATGGATCAAATATATTGCTGGGGTTACGTTGTATCCATGCAGTCTTCAGGCCTACGGCTTTTGCCCCAATAACATCAAATGGATTGCTAGATACAAGCCAGCAATATTCTGGCTTATTGTCTGTTTTTGTAGCGAGATATTCATACACTTTCGGATTCGGTTTGAACGTCTGTAGTGTGTCTACACTAATTATATCTTCTAAGTAATCAAGTAAATTTGCGTTTGCTAATAATGGTGTCAGTGTTGAAGGAGTTCCATTAGAAAACGCGACTAGCGTGTAGTTATTTTTTTCGAGTAATTGGAGGGCAGGGGCTGCGTCTGAGAACGGATGAAGAGTTTTATATAAGTTTAGTACGCTAGTAGTTTCTTTTTCAGATAAACTAATATCTAAATATTTCATTGTGTATTGCATAGCCTGTTGTATGCAAACATCAAAGTTTTGATAGCGCTTCATAAGTCCTCGACGATAAGTGTATTCGAGTTGCTTTTGCCTCCAGATTTCAACGAAAGAGTTGGATTTATTGCCAATTAAATTCTGCAGATAGTTGCTTATTTCTATTGGGTCGACGAGTGTGCCATAAACATCGAATCCTATAGTTAGTTTCCTCATGTTTAACCTTTATTTATAAATTTTCTGTAACTATGTTCTTAGTAAAAATAAAATATGAAAATATTAATAGATAATTAGTTAGTTTGAGTAATGTGTTTAACCTGGCGCTAAAGTATTTGAAGAGTATTGAATTCACAAAATTACGTAAATTTATGACCACTTATATCATTAAAATAGCATATTAAGCATAAATGACTGATTTATAAAAAGTTAGGCCGATAAGGTATAAGTCGCCATTCAATAAATGGAGTTTCTTGTGCTTTTAAGGCTAGGGACAGCATTCTTATTATTTTTACTAATCTCAACGGCATCCGCAGATGAGATTGTCACTTATCTAATTTATACGCGCACTGATTCGGGTGAATTAATTCAAGGCGCTGCCTTCACTGATAGCGATCGGTGGGAAGTTGCTGGATATGTCATTCTTGAACGGAATGAAAGAGTTAGATTTACGGGAAGCTGGAATCGACTGGGTGCTATTGAAGCCGTTGATAGCAATGGCAAAATGTATATGTTTAATGTTGTTACGGTGTTAGATGGTGAGCAAGCTCAATATCTAACAGGTATATTTTTAATTTAGAATAATTAGCATACGTCACGAATTGTGTTTATTTTCGAAAGATAAATTCAATATCAATTATATCAATCCTGAGTTGGGGATTGATCGAAATATTTGCCATAACCTAAATGAATTATGGTAATTATCCATGATACAAATACAAATGGTGCCGTTAAAGATGGCCAACCAGACAAAATAAAAGCTTGTGTTACAAAAACGGTTAATACGATTCCAATTAACGGAAACAGGATCGGTTTCATATTTTGTAATGCGATTGCAGTTAGTACTGCGCTAAACCCAAAAAGACCATTTTGAATGTTTGCTTCTGGGTAATTGAGTGCATGTGCAATTAGCCAAGTGGAAAGAGTTGCAATAATTGCCCAAACAAAACTTGATTTTGAGCAAAGCAAAATGGCTATTAACATTATCACTCCTGTGATTCCGTTCCCTTGTATATACACCTGGCCCACTGCTTCCCCCAAACCTGCTGTGTGGATGTTATCTGCAAAGTTAGCTACATCATTTGCTGTATCCAGTTTTATTAGGTCTCCAATTAGAATAATAAACCAAGTGATAAAAACAAAAGGTGCGGTGAAAGCAGGGAGCTTTATGTATTTTGGAATCCAATAGGTAACAAATACAGATAATATGCAGCTTAAGAAAAATACAATCACAGAGATAATTGTGGTTTGAAAAAAGTAGATATTTGCAATGCCGATTAATGTCGCGTTATAACCAAAGATGCCTAACGAAATATCGTTATTGTCATAATTGATAATTTTTGCAGTTGCAGTGCCAATCATTGAGCCAAACAGGGCGCCTAATGCCATTTTCCATGAGTGAATTGCAATGCTCGCCAAGATAATTAAACCTGACAAAGAGCAGGGTTGAACGATGACTTGTGCGATGCCAGACATCGTGCTTTTTAAGAAGTTAATCATAATAAGCTTTGGGATAGGTTGCTTAAGGGGAATATAGGAATAATCAATACCATCCATATTAAATCATGATTGATATTGTTCTGCTTAAAAATGCAAATACCGTGTATTAACCAATTTACCAGTAGTATAATAAAATTTATACCAGTAAACATTTAATTTTAGAGCTAGTCCTATGGCATTGGTCTAAAAGAATGTTGATATAAGATTGATAGAATAGAAATGAAACCGAACAAAATCCATCTATGCTGAGCAATCTTGGTTGTTTTTTAAAACAAAATAATAACGTTATTTAGTACTAAGGAGGATTAGTTATGTATCACGGTGATATATCAAGTAGTAAAGATGGGGTAGGTGTTGCAGTAGTGAACTATAAAATGCCGCGTCTGCATACCAAAGCAGAAGTTCTCGATAATGCGCGCAATATTGCCAACATGATTGAAGGCATGAAAGGCGGATTACCTGGAATGGATTTGGTTATTTTTCCAGAATACAGCACGCATGGAATTATGTATGACGAGACTGAGATGTATGAAACGGCCTCGAGTATTCCTGGAGAAGAAACGGATATTTTTGCAGAAGCTTGTCGCAATGCAAAAGTTTGGGGTGTGTTCTCTTTAACTGGAGAGCGTCATGAAGATCATCCAAATAAAGCGCCTTACAACACGCTGATTTTGATGAACGACCAAGGCGAGATTGTTCAGAAGTATCGTAAAATTATGCCTTGGGTACCTATTGAAGGCTGGTATCCTGGAAATTGCACGTATGTTTCTGATGGTCCTAAAGGTTTAAAGATCAGCTTGATCATTTGTGATGATGGTAACTACCCAGAGATCTGGCGTGACTGTGCAATGAAAGGTGCAGAACTCATAGTGCGTTGTCAGGGCTATATGTATCCTTCTAAGGATCAGCAAGTAATGGTCGCAAAAGCGATGGCGTGGATGAATAACACTTATGTTGCGGTTGCAAACGCCAGTGGATTTGATGGTGTGTACTCATACTTTGGTCATTCAGCAATTGTTGGATTTGATGGACGTACCTTGGGTGAATGTGGAGAAGAAGATATGGGTGTTCAGTATGCAGTCCTTTCTACTTCGCTAATTCGTGATGCACGTAAGAATCAGCAGTCTGAAAACCATCTGTTCAAACTTCTGCATCGTGGTTACACAGGTAAAATTAATTCAGGTGAAGGTGATACAGGTGTTGCAGAATGTCCGTATGACTTTTACAAAAAATGGATTACAGACCCTGAAGCAGCACGTGAAATGGTTGAGTCCATTACCAGAACAACTGTCGGTACAGAAGAATGTGATATTGAAGGTATACCAAACCCTAAAACACATAGATAGTATTGTAGAAAGTTAAGGTGAAGGCTACTCAGTCTTCACCTTATTCTTTGATAATAATAAAATGAATTAATTAAGTATTCAGATTATTTTGAATACATCGTGAGTGCATGGGCATGAATCTTGATGATTATTTGATTACGGAAGAACCTTACTACTCCCCAACTCATAACGAAATCCAGTTGTTTGAAGCAGCCTTTGCAAACCGTATGCCGATGATGCTTAAAGGGCCCACAGGGTGTGGTAAAACACGTTTTGTTGAGTACATCGCCTGGAAACTAAAAAAACCACTGATTACCGTTTCATGTCACGAAGATATGACTGCATCTGATCTCGTCGGTCGTTACCTACTCGATGCAGATGGAACGGTATGGCATGACGGGCCGTTAACTTTGGCAGTACGTCATGGTGCAATTTGTTATTTAGATGAAATTGTAGAAGCCAGGCAAGATACCAGTGTGGTAATTCATTCCTTAACAGATGATCGTCGTATACTTTCTCTGGAAAAGAAAAATGAAGTAATCAAAGCACATAAAGATTTCCAGATTGTTATTTCTTATAATCCCGGCTATCAAAGTGTATTAAAAGATTTGAAAGAATCCACCAAACAACGATTTGGCGCGATAGATTTTGATTACCCGAAAGCTGAAGATGAAGCAAAGATTATTGCGCATGAATCTGGAATCGATCAGAAAACCGCTATCAAGCTTGTGCAAATATCTGAACGTTCTAGAAATTTAAAAGGCCATGGCTTAGATGAGGGTGCTTCAACAAGCATGTTGATTTATTCAGCACATCTTATGTCGAAAGGAATTTCTTTGCAAGAAGCTTGCGAAGTGGCTTTAGTA
>JBOEHC010000095.1:0-3267 GCA_050633765.1 Gammaproteobacteria bacterium | reverse complement strand
CTACCACTGAGCTATTCCCGCAAAATGACGCCCTATTCTATTGGACCTTTGCCTTGAGTCAATAAGCCATAATTACTAAAAAGACACATAAATTAGTCTAACCAAAGACTTTGATGGCTCTTCGAAAGTATACCAGCATGGACCATAGCGTTAGTCCCGCTGCTAGATATAACAGCCACACTCCAATTTCAAAGATTGGCAAGCCAAAAATAGGATAACGATATAAAAGTAGAAATAATGAAGCCATCTGCGCGGTGGTTTTGATCTTACCTAGCATTGATACTGACACTGACCCCCTATATCCAAGCTCAGACATCCATTCTCGTAGGCCAGAAACAGCAATTTCTCTACCGATGATGATTAAGGCCGGGATGAGTATCGATAATTTGCCAAATTCATCCACAATCATCACTAAAACGGTAACAACGATTAATTTATCGGCAATGGGGTCTAAAAATGCCCCAAGCTTTGAAGTTTGATCCAGCTTGCGTGCCAAATAACCATCAAGCCAATCTGTGATTGCAGCAATAAGAAACAATAAGGCTGCTAGACGCATACCGATAACATTAGGCGGAAAATAATACACAAATACGAGCAGCGGAATAATTAATATTCGCATAAATGTCAATATGTTAGGTATGCTATATGTCATTTTTCATTAATTTTTTGATGTATGCATTTCTTGATAAATAGCTTTTGCAAGATTCTTGCTAATCCCGGGAACTTTAGCAAGTTCTTCCTCACCCGCTTTTGATACCCCTCTTATTCCACCAAAGTATTTCAATAGAGTTTGTCTTCGTTTTGGGCCTAAGCCTTCAATATTTTCTAGTGGCGAATGCATACGCTTTTTACTACGGCGTTTGCGATGACTCGTTATCGCGAAGCGGTGTGCTTCATCTCGGATTTGTTGAATTAAATGTAAAGCCAAAGAATGCGCTTCTAAATGTATTTCAGGGCCACCATCAGCCGGTATAAGCGTTTCTTCCCCTGCTCGCCGTTCTACGCCTTTCGCTACACCAATAATTTTAACGCCCTCTACTTGTAATTCTTGTAATGCATCTTTTGCTTTAGTGACTTGCCCCTTGCCTCCATCTATGAAGAGTATATCTGGGAGTTTGCCTTCACCTTTTTTTAATCTTGTATATCGTCTAGTTAGCGCTTGGTGCATGGCTGCATAATCGTCACCTGGTTCAATGCCTTCAATATTGAATCTACGATAATCTGATTTCACCGCTCCTACTTGTTCAAATACTACACAGGAAGCAACCGTTGCTTCACCTTGGGTATGACTGACATCAAAGCATTCCATTCGCGTCGGCATATATTCAAGCTTTAGTTCTTCCTGTAAAGCTTCAAAACGTTGTGCCAGCCCTGCTTTGGTTGCTAGCTTACTTTTTAATGCAGTGTAAGCATTCTTTTTAGCAATCTCTAACCAACGTGCACGTTTGCTACGAGGTGCATGAATGATTTCAATTTTCTTACCTAATTTATTGCTTAACATTAACTTAAGTACATCTGCATCATTGGGTTGATGACTGGTGATAATTTCTTCTGGGATAATATGGGTTAAGTAATATTGACCTATAAACGCTGCGAGGATTTCTTCTTCTTTTAAAGCTTCGGGGACTTTAGGAAAGTAACTTTTATTACCAAGATTAACACCGGAACGTATATTGAAAACTTGAACGCATGCGACCTCTCCTTCACATTTCACGGCAATAGTGTCGACATTTCCGGTCTCGGTGCTTATGTATTGCTGTTCTGTAACTTCGCGCAATACGCCTATCTTATCCCTATATCCCGCTGCTTTTTCATAATCTAATGCATTGGATGCATCATCCATTTTTTGCACAAACCGTTCAATGAGTTGGTCACTATTTCCATCTAAAAATTCAATTGCCGCATCGATATCATTCTTATAACTCGCTTCATCAATAAACCCTACACAAGGTGCACTACAGCGTTCAATTTGATGTTGCAAGCATGGCCGGCTTCGATGATTGAAGAAATAATCATCACATTGACGCACTTTAAATACTTTCTGTAAAAGATTTAACGCATATCGTGCGGCACTCACGCTTGTATACGGACCAAAGTAACGCCCAGACTTCTTGCGTCGGCCGCGATAAAAAGTAATTTGTGGATATTTGTGTTTCGATGAAATATAAATATAAGGATAACTTTTATCATCTCGCAACAAAATATTGTAGCGAGGCCGATGCTCTTTAATAAGATTATTTTCAAGCAGGAGTGCCTCGGCTTCGGTATTAGTAATTACAATTTCAACATCACATGTGTAGGTAAGCATTCTTGCTATTCTTGCACTTGCTTGTTTTTTTGAAAAATAAGTGCTTACTCGTTTTTTTAAATTTTTTGCTTTCCCAACATAAAGATATTTTTCATTTTCATCCAGCATGCGGTACACACCAGGGTCTTGCGGGAGAGATTTAACGAACTGTTTGGGATCAAACTTTAGGTTTTTATTTAGCTCGGCCATCGAACTAACTCTTTTTCAAGGCATCAACTACTCTTTTAAACACTTTTTCAAATTGCTTTTTTGTGAGGCGCTTAGTTTGGGTGTTATAGCGACTGCAATGATAAGAATTTATAAGCGTGAGTCCGTCACCAATTTTATGAACATTTTCATGCCCAAAAGGATGTTGGCTTAGCTTAAGATCATAGGATCGGATTACAGAATCGTGCGCAATTTTACCTAGAGAAAGTATAACGTTACCTGGCTTTAATGTTTGCAGCTCATTCTTCAAGTATACACTGCAAATTTTAATTTCTTCAGTGGTCGGCTTATTAGCCGGTGGCACACATTTTACGGCATTGGTAATTCTACAATTCTTAAGCTTTAACCCATCATCGACGCTGACGGATATTGCTTTATTTGCAAAACCAAATTTATACAAGGTCTCATATAAAAGAATACCCGCAAAATCTCCCGTGAAAGGCCTTCCTGTTGCATTTGCACCGTGCATACCGGGCGCCAAACCCACTATTAGAAATTTTGCCTTAGAATCACCAAACGCAGGTACGGGCTTACAAAAATAATCTGGGTATTTTTGTTTAGAAGCTTTTAAAAAGCCCGCAAGCCGAGGGCATTTTTTACAATTAGCTTTATAGATAGTTGTAGACATGGTCGCCAAACTATATGGCAACTAAAACTTTAATAAGGCTGAGCCCCAGGTAAATCCACCACCAAATGCTTCGAGCATCAGCGTTTCACCTTTTTTAATTCTTCCGTCACGCACTGCATAATCT
>JBOEHC010000094.1:0-16679 GCA_050633765.1 Gammaproteobacteria bacterium | reverse complement strand
AATTGTTGCTGCAAATTTTCTCAGCAGTCTCGATGGGCGCATTGCAATTAGTCCTGATGCACAATCGAGTGCCGTACTACCAAAATCTTTAACCAGCGACGAAGATTTTCGATTATTTCTTGAGCTCCATGCGCAAGCAGACTGCTTAATCACACATGGTGGTTATATGCGCTCTCTGGCTACACAAAAGCTAGGTAATATTTTACAGCTACCTAGCACTAAAGATTGTGAAGACTTATATAACTGGCGCGCATTACAAGGGTTAACGCCACATCCTGCGTTGGTCATTGCAAGCTCAAGCTTGAATTTTCCCATGCATCCTTCAATAAAAGAAAATGGACAAACGATTTATATCGCAACCAGCCAACAAGCTGATGCTGACAAAATAAAAAAATGGCAAGACCAAGGCTATGAGGTTCTGATAGCCGGAGAATCAAATTCCGTAGAGGGGAAACCTTTAATAGATACTCTTTCAGCTAAGGGCTATAAACATTTTTACCTAATCGCTGGACCAAAAATGCTATATACCATGGTAAACGACCAACAATTAAACAAGCTTTATCTTAGCCACTCCCACCAACTACTTGGTGGAGATTTATTCAGAACTATCTTAGATGGACCCGCTCTAAATTCACCCAGATTAGAACTAAACTCTTTGTTTTATGACGAATCTTCTGAAAATTCACACGCACAATTCTTTAACCACTACACCTGTCATTACAATACTAATAATTAGGAATATCCCATGATTGAGTTATTTGCAGAGTACGGATTATTTTTAGCCAAAACTATTACTATTCTGGTATTTATATTTTTACTTATATTAATTATTTTTTCATTTTCAAAAAAAGCTAAAGACAACGATCACTTTGAAATCTCTAATCTAAATAAAAAGTATAAAAACATGGCAGATAGCCTGCGATTTTCGTTACTACCAAAAAAAGAATTAAAAAAAGCGCTCAAAAAAAATAAGAAACAACGCAAACAAGAAAAGAAAGCATCAGAATCAAACAAAAAGCGCATCTTTGTACTGAATTTTCTCGGCAACATTAAAGCCACGGCTGTTAAACACTTACGCAAGGAAATAACAGCAATCTTATCGGTTGCAAACAATAACGACGAGGTCGTTGTATGTTTGGAAAATGCTGGCGGCTTGGTACATGAACATGGCTTTGCATCTTCTCAACTGTTACGCATTAAACAAAAAGGTATTCCACTCACTATTGCAATAGACAAAGTTGCTGCCAGCGGTGGCTATATGATGGCTTGCGTGGCCGATAAAATTATAGCCGCACCTTTTGCCATCGTCGGTTCAATCGGCGTTATTGCACAGCTACCCAACTTTAACCGTTTACTAGATAAACACGGTGTGGACTTCGAATTAATGAAAGCAGGTGAGTTGAAACGTACCGTTACTATGTTTGGCAAAAACACAGATGAAGATCGCGCCCACTTCAATGAACAATTAGAAGATACACACAATCTATTTAAAGAATTTGTTAAAGAAAACAGACCAACTTTAGAGATGGACAAAGTAGCGACTGGCGAACACTGGTTAGCGACACGTGGAATTGAATTAAAACTAGTCGATGAACTACTCACCAGCGATGATTATTTACTACAAGCTAGTGAAAATGCAGATATCTATGAAATCACTTACTCGATTCCAAAAACAATCAGCGAACGCTTAGCCACATCCGTACAGATGACGCTCGATAAACTATTTTTTTCCTGGTGGCAAAAAGAGCAGGATTCGAAGTTGTTTAATTAATTGCATGCTAATGACACAGGGTTTAAGCGTATGGAGGATGTTCTTACAAAAATTAATGCGCATCCTTGCGCAGCTCTCCCTTCAAACCTTCAAATGTTTAGGCACCAGCAGTAACAGTGGGTGATGTAGGAATAGTTAATACTTGCCCTACTTTAAGCACGTCTGTTCGCAATCCATTCACTTTGCGTAAATCTCTAATACTGACTTTATAACGTACGGCAATACCCGACAAAGTATCACCACTTTTGATTGTGTATTTTGTAAGAGGCGCAGGTGCTCCTGCCATAATGGCATTTGCAGGTGCATGATCTTTTGCATAACGACGCAGGCCTTTAAGAATTGCAGTCGCTAACTTTTGTTGATGCGCTGCGGTTTTTAAACGTTTTTCTTCTTGTGGATTGGAAATAAACGCTGTTTCAACCAGCACAGATGGAATATCAGGTGATTTTAAAACCGCAAAACCTGCCTGCTCCACTTCATCTCGCAATATATTACCCACTCGCCCTAATTCGGTAAGAATATCTTCGGCCAAATCAATACTGGCATCGATGGTTGCTGTTTGTGAAAGATCAACCAAAACAGATTTCAGTACATCATCTTTATTTTCTAAACTTACACCACCAATTTTGTCAGACTCATTCTCGCGTTTCGCCAATATTCTTGCAGCCTCACTGGTAGCACCATTCTGTGACAACACATAAACAGAAGAGCCTTTAGCACGTCTATTTACAGCAGCATCCGCATGAATAGAAATAAATATATCAGCATTTTGTTTACTTGCTTTTTGAATTCGCCCTCTTAAAGGAACAAAGCTATCTCCATTACGGATTAAAAATGCTCGCATGCCAGGCTCTTTATCAATCAGCGTTTTTAATCTTTTTGAAATCGCTAATACAATATCTTTTTCGCGTGTACCCCCACGACCAATTGCCCCAGGATCTTTGCCTCCATGTCCCGCATCAATCGCTACTACCACATCGCGAAAACTTGTTGGCACATCTTTCATTGCTATAACAGGCTCAACGCGAGGCTTGTTAATTTCACTAGAAGTTGATGTGTCCGACGCAACACTACTTGTAGAAGTAAGATCTATTACTAATCGGTATGCTTTCCCATTAGATGGTGGCAATAAAAAACTTTTAGGAGAAACACTAGAATTTAAATCAAATACCACACGCAATTTATCACTAGTCTTTTGCGCATAGCGAAGTTCTTTTATTAACGTTCCACCTACTCGACTTGCTTTAAGCACTCCATTCGCAACACACTTATCGATATCAAGCACTACACGGTCAGGGTTTTGCAGCATAAATACACTGTGTTTAACAGGTGAACTGAGATCGAAGACAATGCGCGTATCGGTTTTACGATCTGCAATACGAACATCGCTAATTTTGGCAATATCGGCCGCCGCGATACTAGAAATGCACAACAGCAATAGAGGAAATAGTAAAGATAAGGCCACAGATCGACACCTGCCTAAATGCAAGATAGACCATTTTGGAAATTGGATTGCTGTATATGAATGCTGTTGCACGAGAAGCTGTAGTCCTTACAACAAAAACTGAACCGAAAGTGTGTCAAATCTAGACAAAAATGCAAGTAATAACTCTAATAAAACTAATAACCTATGCTTATTTATTAGAGCCGGCTCTCATAATTTATCGATAATCGACTGACCTTTAGTTGATTTGGCCTGTAAATCTACCCCTCTAGCATCATCTTGATACTGAAATTGAATTTCTATATCAGGTGACGGAAGTTCATCACCTCCCCGCTCTGGCCACTCAATTAAACAAATTACCCCTTGCTCACCAAACAAATCACGAATCCCTAGATACTCTAATTCTTGCGGATCATTTAAACGGTATAAATCAAAATGATACAAATGCATTCTCTCTAACTCATAGGGCTCTACTAAGGTAAAGGTTGGGCTTTTAACATTACCGCTATGCCCAAGCCTCTTAATAAAACCTCGCGCAAATGTCGTTTTGCCACTTCCGAGATCGCCCTGCAAATGAATAATTAAAGATGGCTGGCAGACTGAGGCAAGCTTCGCAGCAAATTCCAAGGTAGCGTCTTCGCCAATCAGTTTAATCATGTGAATTAATCAAGCATTTCTGGTTTAGTAATTAACTAGTGTTCTCAGAGGAACAAACAAGTCACTCGCCAACATGCCACGCATACCTTGCTCAGCTGCAAGATCTGCACTTTGCGCATGGAGTTGCACGCCAAATCGAGCGGCATCGTAGCCATTCAATCCTTGTGCAAGCAATCCTGCAATGATTCCCGTTAATACATCACCCATCCCCCCGCTAGCCATTCCAGGGTTTCCTGCCCTGCAAATTGAAACATCATGCTCAGTAGCAACCATCGTACCGCTACCTTTTAATACAGCCACCCCACCATATTCTTTCTGCAAAGATTGCACAGATTGCAAACGGTTTTCTTGAATTTCTTTTGTAGAAATTTTTAATAAGCGCGCCGCTTCTCCTGGGTGTGGCGTTAGCACCCAAGATTTTTTCTGCATCGGCTCACCTGCCAAGAGATTAAGTGCATCCGCATCAACAACCATAGGCAATTCAAACTCTAATACACGCGAAAGTAATTTTTTAGCCCAAGCATCTTGACCAAGACCTGGGCCGATAACGACAACACTAGCTCGATTTAACAGAGGATTTAATTCTTTTACCGACTCGACCGCATGCACCATAATTTCTCGACAACATGGCAATGCAGCCAATGTGTGTTGCTCAAGTGTTGCAACGGATACCAAACCACTGCCAGTTCTTGCTGCAGCTTCTGCAGCCAACATTACTGAGCCTGCCATACCCGCATTACCACCAATAATTACTACATGACCAAAGTCACCTTTGTGTGCATCAACATTACGCTGGCCTAGTGCAGCATGCATATCGCTTAATTGAATAGACTGACAAGCAGAGGACATAGATTGATAGACTTCTTGTGGTATTTGTAAATGATTAAATATTATTTTACCTGAATATTTTCGTCCTGCTGCAGTTAATAAACCAAGCTTCATTCCTACAAAAGTAACCGTGGTATCCGCCTGCACTGCAATACCAAGTGGGCAACCATTATCAGCATTTAATCCAGATGGAATATCTACACTAAGAGCGGGAACAGGATGTAGATTTACTTGCTCAATTATTTGCGCATAATCTCCTTCCACAGATCGCGTTAACCCTGTCCCTAGTAAAGCATCAACAATGAGATCACAATTATTGAAATCATTGCTCTTAAAAATTGCACAGCCCCCACCACTCCCAATATATAAATCATGGGCTTTTTTCGCATCACCTTGTAAGTTCGAATGATCTCCAACTTGTATCACCTTAACCTCTAACTTTGCTGCCAGAGCCAACTCCGCAATCACATAGCCATCACCACCATTATTACCTGCACCCACCAACACAATGATATGGTTAGCCATTGGCCAGACTTTTTGAATCTCAACAAATACTGCTTCAGCTGCTCTGCGCATTAATGTAAAACTGGGTATGTTAAATTCTTCTATAGCCATTCGATCTAGCTCTCGAACTTGACGAGCCAAATAAACTTGATCTTCAATTTTTTGCATAACTTAATTATACCCACGCCTTAAATGAAAAGTGTTAACGCCGATTTTTCAAAGCTTGCCCAAGACATAAGAGCTTGGAGCAAAAAGTTGGGCTTTGATGAAATTGGTATCACCAACACTGAATTAAGCGAGCATGAAGCACATTTAATGAATTGGTTAGCTGCCGGCTACCATGGCGAAATGCACTACATGGATCAACATGGCACAAAACGCTCTCGCCCCGAAGCATTAATCCCAGGTACGATACGCATTATCTCCACGCGCATGAATTACCAAGCCCCTGATGCGGTCAATGAAGAAGATGTGCTAAGCAATAATGAACAAGCGTATATCTCACGCTATGCACTAGGTCGCGATTATCACAAAGTCATTCGCAAGCGCCTACAAAAACTAGCAGACAAAATTGCTGAAGAAGTTGGCCCATTCGGATATCGCGCTTTTGTAGACAGCGCGCCGGTATTAGAAAAAGCACTAGCCGAAAAAGCAGGCCTTGGCTGGATGGGCAAACACACTAATTTAATTAACAAAGAATGCGGCTCCTGGTTCTTCCTTGGTGAACTGTATACGGACCTACCTTTACCTATCGACAAACCTGTTGAAGAACATTGCGGTACGTGCAACCAATGCATAGATGTTTGCCCCACTCAAGCTATCATCGCACCCTACAAATTAGATGCTCGTCGTTGCATTTCTTATCACACTATTGAATTAAAAGAATCCATTCCTATTGAGTTTAGAAAAGCCATGGGCAATAGAATTTATGGGTGCGATGACTGCCAATTATATTGTCCATGGAATCGATTCGAACAAAAAAGCGAACTTGCAGATTTTGCTGTAAGAAAAGACTTAGACGCACCAGAATTAATTGATTTATTTAATTGGAGCGAAGATGAGTTCTTAAAAAATACTGAAGGCTCTGCTATTCGACGCATTGGTTATATATGTTGGCTTAGAAATATTGCTGTTGCACTGGGCAATGCACCTAGCACACCAACAATAATTAATGCATTACGAGAAAAACAGAATCATAAAAGTGAATTAGTAAGAGAACATGTCGAATGGGCAATGGAGCAACACAAATAAAATTAGTTATTTATTTGTTTTATAATAATTCATTAGCCCATTTGTAGATGAATCTTCATCTGTAACAGATTCTGAATCTTGAATTTTCTCCAACAAGTTATTAGCTAAACGTTTACCTAACTCAACCCCCATTTGATCAAAGGAATTGATATTCAACAATACACCTTGCACAAAAGTTCGATGCTCATACATAGCTAACAACATACCTAAAGAATAAGGCGTTAATTCTTTTAAGAAGATGGTATTGCTAACGCGATTGCCCGCAAATACTTTATGCTCGGCATGCTTGTCTTCTCCTACTTCTTGTAGTGATTGCCCCATCATTAAGGCTTGTGTTTGCCCAATCATATTGGCAAGTAACATATCATGCTGCTCTTGATTATCATGTGTAGTTTTTACCACGCCAATAAAATCACAACTTACATTCTGCTTACCTTGGTGTAATAACTGGAAAAAACTATGCTGCGCATTGGTGCCTACATCACCGAACCATATTTGCGAGCTTGGACAACCCAATGCATTACCTTCCCGATCTACTGTTTTACCGTTACTCTCCATTACTAACTGCTGTAAATACGCAGGCAAATAGGTAAACCGAATATCGTAAGGTAACACGGCATGCGTTGTAGCTTTGAGAAAATTTTGATTCCAAATATCCAGCAAGGCCATTAACACAGGAATATTTTTATTAGCTGGCTGATTGATAAAGTGCTCATCCATCGCATGCGCGCCTTTCAGCAAACTTTTAAAAGCATCTATACCTACAGATAATGCAATGGACAAACCTACTGCTGACCAAAGCGAATATCGGCCTCCTATCTCGTCCCACATCGGAAAAATATTATCTTCCGCTATACCAAACTGTTGCGCTTTTTTTACATTTGCTGTTACCGCAACAAAGTGATCTTCAATATTTATGCCTGGATTATTTGACAACCATTTTCTGGCCGTTTTTGCATTAGTAAGTGTCTCTTGCGTACCAAAACTTTTAGAAGTAACAATGAAAAGAGTGTTTTCAGGATTAAGATCCACCAACACATTGTTAATCTCTCCTGCATCTACATTTGCTACAAAATAAACATTTACATTTTCTTTTGAATATTGTTGTAGTGCGTCACATACAAACAATGGCCCCAGGTGTGAGCCACCAATACCTATATTTACGACATCAGTTATATTAGATTGATCAACTTTTTCAACAAACGCTTCAATTAGCAATAGAACGGCTACCTGTTTTTTAGTTAGCAGTGATTCACGATCTTCTAAATTACGCAAGGCAGCGTGTTGAACGGCACGGCTCTCAGTTGAATTAATTTTTTCGCCAGAAAACATCTTATCCCGCCACTCAGGCACCGCACATTCATCAAATAAGGCAATTAATTTTTCAATGGTGGTAGTATTGATTCGATTTTTTGAATAATCAAACAGCAAGCCATCAAATTCTACCGAGAAGTTTGAAAATCGCTGCTTATCCTGCGTGAATAATTCTCGCAGTGTATGTAACTCAATTTCTTCAAAATGAGCAGCAAGTGCCCGGTATGAAGATAACTCTGTTAGTGGTTTTCGCATATTCTAGAAGTGGCTCTGATTTAATTTAAAGCGAGGCAAAAAGTAATGTTGAAAGGAACGATGTATATACTTATACATGAGCGAAATTGAAATCATTTTTTAACAGCGCATTAGATTAAAACAGAGTTACTTACTATCAAGACAAAAAATAAGGGCGCCTATAGCGCCCTTATTATTCCTAATATTCTTAAAATTATTATCAGCTATTAGTAAGTACCATTCTTAAGATGACTGAATAAATTTAACTGCGCCGCAATGTTAATAACAAAGGTCAACACTACACATAAAACAACCATAATCCACATAATCGACTCCTAATTAATTTAACTATACAAAAATGATAAATCTGATAAGCAAAGTATACTGATTTAGCGCGTGTGTAAAAGTAGGTTGTCGATTAAACGCGTCTCACCCAGCCAAGCCGCAACTAAAACTACAATAAATTCAGTACTATAGCTTGCGGCCCCTAAGTCACGCGCATTTCGTATTGCAACGTAATCTGGACGAAATCCAGCCAATGAAAGCTTATCAATTGCCTGCTTTTCTATCGCGTCAAGGTCTTGAGACTTTGCAGCTATTTTACCTTCAACCTCCAACAAGGTCTCATACACCATACTGGCTTTCTCTCGTTGTGCTGTGCTGAGGTATGAATTTCGTGAGCTATACGCTAACCCATCCTCTTCTCGCTGAGTGGCTACATGTTCAATGTGAATGGGAAAACCCATGTCTTCAACTAAACGTTTAATAATAATTAGTTGCTGATAGTCTTTTTCACCAAACACTGCCACATCTGGCTGCACAATATGAAATAGCCTGGCCACCACTTCTACTATGCCATCAAAAAATCCTGGTCGATATTGCCCACATAATTCTTCATTCAGCTGGTGCTTGGGAATGGCTTGTTGAGGCTTATTTTCTTCTGCATACACTTCTTGATGCTCAGGCATAAACACTAAATCAACGTTTTCTTTTTGTAACGCAGCAAGATCTTGCTCCGGTGTTCTTGGATACGCTTGCAAATCTTCACTGCGATCAAACTGCAATGCATTAACAAAAATTGTGCAAACTACTTTATCGCCACAACGGTGCGCATGCTTCACTAAAGTTAAATGTCCCGCATGCAAATTTCCCATAGTCGGCACGACAACAATTTTTTCGTCCTGATCTTTCCATGCAGAAATTTGCTGACGCAGTTCAGCAACCGTTTTAACAACTTGCATACGAACTAAGTAGGGAACTTAAGATTTTTTACGTCTTGTACGTAATTGGAAATTGCAGTTGCTATATCATCCGCTTCTGCTAGAAAATTCTTTGCAAACTTTGGAGTCGTGCCCGGTGTGATGCCGATAACATCATGCAACACAAGTATTTGCCCATCACATTGCGAACCTGCACCTATACCAATGACTGGAATAGAGGTTTGTTGAGTGATTTTTTGCGCCAAGCTATCTGGAACACATTCCAATAACAACATATCTGCACCAGCTTCTTGCAAACTCAATGCACTTTCGAACAACTCGTTTGCACTCGCCTCGTCTTTACCTTGCATGGTGTAGCCACCTAACTTATGAATATACTGCGGCCGCAACCCTAAATGCGCGCAAATAGGAATGCCACATTCACTTAACTCTTGCACAATACTCACTTGTCGACTGGATGCTTCAAGTTTGACCATTTGCGCACCACCTAATTGAATCAAATCCGTAGCATTCGCTAAAGCTTGCTCAACATTGGTGTAGGACATAAAAGGCATGTCTGCAACTAAAAAAGATTGCTTGGTTGCACTACTCACACACTGGCAGTGATAAATCATATCTTCCATTGTCACAGATACGGTACTGTCTTGGCCTTGAATCACCATACCAAGCGAATCACCAACAAGAATAATATCCATTCCCACTTGGTCGAGAATGGCCGCAAAACTAGCATCATAGGCGGTTAAACTAGCAATTTTCTCGCCGCTGGCTTTCATCGCCTGTAAACGCGTAAGCGTTATATTTTTATGTGATCTATGTATGCTCATTAGCTAATTAACAAATCTAACCTACAAATGGCAATGGATTAAAATAACGCTTTCCTGCTTCCGTATTTAATATTTCGCCTAGCAACTGTTCATAATCTTTATCGTTATTAATAAAATCGATGTCACTCGCATTCACAATTAAACATGGCGCATCATCATAGTCATAAAAGAATTTTGCATACGCTTCATTTAACTGCTCAAGATATGCTGTCTCAACCAGACGCTCATAGCCGCGGCCGCGTTTACGTATCCTCTGTAGCAATACTTCTACCGGAGCTTGCAAATAGACCACTAAATCAGGCTTAGGTGCATCAATGGTTAAATGTGAATATATTTGCTCATACAATTCATACTCACTCGCATTCAGTGTTACTTGCGCAAACAAACGATCTTTTTCAATAAGAAAATCCGCAACGCGAACAGGCGTAAATATGTCTGCCTGCTTGAACTCTTGCAGCTGTTTAGTACGTTGTAATAAAAAATATAATTGCGTGGATAATGCCGCTTCGCGTGGATTTTGATAAAAACGTTCCAAAAAAGGATTATCTTCCACTTGCTCCAATAGCAAAGTTGAACCAAATTCATCAGAAAGACGTTGCGCTAAACTAGTTTTGCCTACACCGATCGGCCCCTCTACTACGATGTATTTAAGATTATGCTTATTCATTATTCTTTAGTTTTAAAAGCTCATATGCTGGTAATTGTGCAATCAATTCCTCAACGGCTCCTTTACCTGGAATAATGAGGTCCGCTTGCAGCTCTTGTAAAGGGATTAGTACAAATTCTCTCTCAGCAACGCCGTAATGCGGAATTTGCAAGGATTTAGTTTCCATCTGTTGATCGCCAAATAGAATAATATCTAAATCTAAGGTCCTTGGCCCCCAACGCTGACCTTTTCTTTGCCTTTGATGAGATGCCTCTATACCTTGAAGCTCAGTCAACAAGCCCTCAGGCGAAAGACCCGTCGCGATTTTTGCCACAGCATTAATGTAATTTGGCTGATCAGATGGCCCCATCGGCTTACTTTCATACAAGCTCGAAGCCTTAAGCAATTGAGTTTCTAGTATAGAGTTTAGTTCCTGTATTGCGCTAGAAACTTGCGCTTGAGGGCCTGACAAGTTACTACCTAACCCTATATAGGCTTCTACTGCTTGCATAACATCACTTAAATTTGAGCTTGGAATTAACCAACTGAAATCAGATCACTCAGTGGTAGGTTTTCTTTTTAGAGCGAAATGGTTTATTACCATGCCCTTTCTTACCAGATCTATTTTGTTCGGTGCGCACCATCTTTTTACGCGTAGCATCGTCAACATTCTGAAACTCTGTCCACCATTCGGATAATTCTTCTACCGGCTCCCCCGAACTGGCACGTAAGCATAAAAAGTCGTATGCAGCACGAAACCGATCATGCTCATAAAGTTTATATACTTGCTTGCCTCTGCGACGATAAAAACGATATTGCAAATTCCAGATATCGCGCATCGAATAAGAAAAACGTTTTGGAATCGATGTGAAGGGTAATTGCGAAAGAATAGTGTCTTTTACCGATGCGTCATGTGCAACTTGTGGCGAAAGTCCATCAAGCTCCAATTGCTTACTTAATTTCCTCATTGGCCCCCATAAAAATACCGCGTATAAAAATGCTGGCGTAACCGATCTTCCAGAGCGTATGCGCTCATCAGTATTCTCTAATGCATGCTTAACCAGGTTTGGAAACGTACTGTTTTCCTGCCCCAACACTTCTTCCGTTAGTGGAAACATATGTCGAAATAAATCAAATTTACGCAATGCATGAAAAGTTTCTAAGGCAAATCCACCATGAAATAATTTAATCATTTCATCGAACAAGCGAGCTGAAGGAACTTCAGACAGCAAACAACCTAATCGATAAATGGCATCTTTCGCACTTTGCTCTATATCAAAATTTAATTTCGTAGCTAATCTCACTGCGCGCAACATGCGCACGGGATCTTCACGAAAACGCAAATCTGGATCCCCGATTACACGCAAAGCTCTTGCATCGATGTCTTGCAGACCACCAACGATATCTAAAATTTGATTTTTCTCAGAATCATAAAATAGCGCATTAACCGTGAAGTCACGTCGAAACGCGTCCTCTTCAATACTGCCAAAAGTGTTGTCGGCAATGATTCGACCTTGAGTATTAACATTGGCAGTGCTTGCTGCACGAAACGTTGCCACTTCCACTAAACCGCCATTAAAATAAACATGCACTATACGAAATCGTCGCCCAATAATTCGGCTACTATCAAATAGCTCCCGCACTTCTTCCGGTGTTGCTTCCGTGGCAATATCAAAATCCTTTGGATTGAAATCTAACAACAGATCGCGAACCCCACCACCCACAAGATAGGCTTTAAATCCAGCTTGATGAAGTTGAGAAATCACATCTAACGCGCCCTTACAGATCAAGGATGAATCGATCGAATGCTCAACCAGCTCCTTACCGGAACTACTTTTTTGGTCTTGGTCTAAATCACTCATGTGCAGCTTGGAAGCTTGATAAACTAAAATTTTCAATAATATCTTTAACTTATCATAGCATTTAAAACTGATTCCTCTAATTTATAACAACATAAAATTGACGGTTATTTGTTCAAAAACACCTTAAATTAATTCAAAAAACCACATAATTTTATTGACAATAGTGGAGCAAAAATTTCGCCCAGCTTCATACCAACTTAACCCTCAACATGTTAAAATATGGGACTAGAATCAAACATCTAGTATTTGAGGTACATCGATGACACAACTTGTAGATAGCGCTAGCATTCCTAGTTTTAATGAACAAAGGATTTCTCCAGTTATTTTACTCGCAACTTGGTTATTCTTAGGTCTTGCAACGTATGGATACGCCATGTTCAAGATTTGGGCACCACAACTCACTCAATCATTGTTGATGCTTACATAACTTAAACGTATTAAAATATCGCTATACATACATAATTGCGTATGTATTTAAAAGTTATGTTGTCGCAAAAATATTAAACATGAAATCTGAAATCATAAAGGAAAGAAGAGCAATAGAAGATCGTCGCGTTGCGGATGATGAGCCACCTTTCCCATTTTTTGATAACGAGCAAACTCTTGTTCGTGAGAACAGACGCAAAATTCCTGACAGAAGAATCAATAATATTGAAGTCAATGATGGAATTGAAGTCACAAACATCGAGGCCTCAGATAAGGAAGCAACAAGATTATTCCTTTGGCATAAAGAAGAAGTTTGTGAATTATTCCCAAGCTCAAACGAAATTATCGTAGGTCGCACCGAGACTTGTGCACTAATTATTGAAAACCGCTACACCTCACGCCAGCATGCCCGATTCAAATTTGAAAACGGTGGCTTTAGCATCACAGACCACAGCACTAACGGCACCTATATTAAAAATGATGAAGGTGAAATGTTTTTAATGGGTGAAAAAATAGAATTGCACGGCAGTGGCATTGTAAGTTTAGGCACTCCAATTGATTTCGCAGATAAAGACGTTATTCATTTTTTCTGCCCCTAGCATTAGCCTGGTTTTACTCAACCCTCGCAACCCAAGATTCGACTAGAATCTTCATCGGTATTCACTTGAGCTGGAAGTCTCGCTCAAATTACCAAGCTGCATATATTTATCTAATCTGAGCTTCATTAATCGGCAGATTTCTACCATCGAGCCGAAGAATAGTATTAAGGTATTCAAAGTGTTAGCTATTTCCGCATACTTTGAGGTTAATTCATATATCTTCCTATTTCATGAAAGAACGCAGAAAACAAGAACGTCGCCGATGGGGCAGAAAAGTCACTTATCCATTCATTGATAGTGAAGGCGTTTTGGTTACAAAAAATCGTCGTAGAAAAATAGACCGTAGAGATGTAACTGAAGAAGATGAAGAAGCTGCAGAAGAAGCATCCACTTCTCAGACAAGTGTCACTGCGAACTCTGCGCAAGAAAATAAAAAGACTTCATTAGATATTAGCGCATCCAAAGTGATGGAATTAGAAGAAGCCTTGCGGGATAAAAATGAACCTGCATCAAGCATTGTAGAATCCATAAAAGACTTAGAAGAAGAGATACTTGACGCAACTAATATTGAAGCAGTTTCAAAAGATAAATTTGATGCTGCATCGGAAGATATTATTGCGCCCGATAAAGATTCTGAAGCAAAGAAAGCACCAGAAGAGAAACAAGCAGCTAAACCAGCTAAAATCACCAAAGCAAAAGTCAGCAAACAAGAAGAAGCCCCTGCAGAACTTCCTGATATCGATGTTGCAATTGATGAAGCAGTAAATGGAAAAGACAATGGCATGTCTATTGAGCTTTTCATAAAAGGCAAGAAGCATACTGTTACCTTAGATAAAACCAGCTGCGTTGTAGGACGTGATCCAAGCTGCGATATTGTTATTCAAAATAAATTTGTGTCACGCGCCCACGCTAAAATTATACTAAAAAATGGTAAATTCTTAGTGGAAGACAACAGTTACAACGGCACTTATATTGAGTTTAATAACGGCCAAAAGATTCATGTATCTAAAAACGAACAAACTCTCGTTTCCAGTGGCGTAATGAGCATGGGCAAGCCTGTGGATAACAAATCAAAATCTGTCATTGAATTTAAACTTAGCCAATAGGTAAGAATTAACACACATTTTTTGGCAACTACTGCGAATCTTTTGAGGTGGCACAATTTCCTACTGACCCAATAGTTTCATGAATTATAGGTCGACTGGAAATAACCTTGCCCCACAACTCCTAGCAACAATCTCATATTCACCAAGTTGCTCGTGCATATAACTTAAGCCATTGAAATACACAGTTTACAAAGATGCAAATAATTCTTATTTTTAAAAATAATCCAATCTAAGCGCTGTATTTATTTCGCTATAACATCTGTATTTCATCAAACCTTATTGCATATATCAATAGCTTATAACTCTATTTTAGTTATACGCAGTTTAATTTCAAACTGCGTATAACGGGCTCAAATTTAGAGTTTCCCTGAAGCTTCACGAATCTTTCGGCGTTGGTGTTTATTTGGTTTACCTTGAGATTTTGGCATACTGGCATTAAGCAGTTTTCTTTGTTGAGACTTAAGTTCACGCTGCTCTATACTTTCTGTCGTTTCCTTATACAAATTTTGAGCTACTTTAGCTGGACCACGCTTATCACTGAGTAACAATACATCTACGACAGACTGTATTTGCCCACGCGTGACTTCTAATTGATCTCCCTGCTGAATAGGGCGTGAAGATTTTACCCGCTGACCATTAACATGCACCTTGCCACCATTCACCGCATCAGCTGCCGCAGCACGTGTTTTAAAAAAACGCGCCGCCCAAAGCCACTTATCTACTCTTATTTTTTCAGATTCTGACATGAGATATTTATATCAATACGTATAATACGGTGCTTTACACTTTGGTCTTTAATCACTTATGAAACTAGAGCTTATCAGTTTTAACGTATGCCCTTATGTACAACGCAGTGTCATCACACTCAATCATAAACAATGTGATTATGACATTACGTTTATTGACCTAAATAATCCACCTGATTGGTTTTCAGAGGTTTCTCCACTAGGTAAAGTCCCTGTCTTAAAAGTGGATGAGAAAGAAATTCTATTTGAATCTGCTGTAATCAATGAGTTTATTGATGACGTTACACCGGGCACTTTGAAACCATCTGACCCATTAACATTAGCAAAGAATCGCGCTTGGATTGAATACGGCGGCACATGTTTAGCCGACCTCTATATGATTGCTGACCACAACCAAGAAGCCGCTATGAAAAAACAAATGAGTGAATGCACGGGCCGCTTACAAAGAGTAGAAGACATTTTAGGCAACACTACTTTTTTTAATGGCGAAGAATTATCACTCATCGATGCCGCCTACGCGCCGTTATTAATACGATTAGACTTTATGAATGAAAGATTAAACCTTTTAGACTGGAACCAGTTTCCAAAACTAAAGAAATGGCGGGATAATTTATTAGATTTAGAGTCTGTACAAAAATCAATAATCGATAATTTTGATCTGCATTACACTAATAAAATTAAAAATCAGAATGGGTATTTTGCGAGTATATTGCAATAATACGGTTTTCAAATTATTAACAACCTAAAGCCCGTCTTCACCGTTCATTCCTTAACAGCAATTAAGTTATGAATTTTTGCGACACCCCCTATACTCTTTGCCACGTCTACTGCTGAATTTTTAACATTTTCATCTTCGACAAACCCTGCAAGTAGAATTTGTTTATATTTTACCTCAGTAGTAATAGCTGTGGCTTCACCAAGTCCGGTAGCTTTTGCAAGCTTTGCTTTTAACTTTGCCGAGATATTTGTATCATCTAATACCTCACCCGCACTCCTAGAACCTGGCAATACAACTAATGCATCTAGTACTTTTTTCACGCCTGCAACATTATTCGCGATACTTAGCGCTATTGATTCTTCTGCTTCAGAACCGATAAACCCAGAGAGCTGCAAAATCCCCTTAGAGACCTCAACATTAATGTTTCTTGCAGCAACATTCTTTTCACTAATAAGTGACGCTTTAGCTTTAGAAGCAATGGTCGCATCATCCACATGTTCGCCAGCACTTTCAGCAAACAAGGATGGCA
>JBOEHC010000093.1:0-16184 GCA_050633765.1 Gammaproteobacteria bacterium | reverse complement strand
GATTGCACGTGCACGCTTTGATAAATTGCCGATCACTGCCGACACTAGCGTTCTGCATTTATATTTAACTGATCAAGAAATACAAGGTTTTGATGGCTTATGCCACAACCAACCTCCTTTTAGAACACTCGATGATCGTGAAGGTTTACGCAGTGGTTTAAAAGATGGATCCCTTTCTGCAATTTGCGCAGATCATCAGCCACATGAAATAGAAGCTAAATTAGCACCTTTCCAAGCCACCGAACCGGGCAGCTCAACATTAGAAACACTGCTCCCCCTAACACTTGAATTAGTCAATGAAGACGCACTAACTTTAAGTGAAGCGGTTAATTTAGTCACACAACAACCTGCAGATATATTAGGCATAAACGCAGGCAACCTTTGTGTTGGGGCTAATGCAGATGCATGCATTGTTGACTTAAAAGAAAGTTGGATTCTTAACAGTGAAAATATTCTAAGCCAAGGAAAAAACACACCATTATTAGGCGACCAACTTAATGGTCGGGTCACCCACACCATTCTTGATGGTAAATTAATTTACGAGAACGACTTATAAAAACTTAATCTGGAGAACAAGCTGAACGCTCACCGTAGTACCATCTTTGAAGAAACTGCAAACGTCGTTAATCAAGAACCTCTCGCAGCAGAACAATACTTTCTTACCCTGCATGCACCCAAATGCGCGCAACACGCACGCGCAGGCAATTTTGTACACCTGCAATGCGATGCGCAACTGGGCATGCGCCGACCTTATTCCATCATGCGTGCAGACAAACAAACCGGTCACATCGACATCCTTTATAAAGTAGTGGGTCAAGGTAGTGCACAACTTTCTACTCGTACAGCTGGCGATACTATTCAGTGCTTAGGTCCTATTGGTAACCAATTCATCATAAGCGAATCAACCACACACCCTTTATTACTAGGTGGTGGAGTCGGCATCCCACCTATGGTGTTCTTGGCAGAGCAATTAAAAGCTAACAAAGACCTACATCCCTTTGTCATCATGGGCTCAGAAATTCCTTTTCCGTTTACTGCTAAACCTTCGAAGATTTTAATGCCAGGAATTCCTAATGATGTCATCGCAGCGATGCCGTTACTTGATGACTGGGGAGTTGCCTCACGCCTCACCAGCCAACAAGGCTATCAAGGCTGCTACCAAGGCTATGTACACGAACTTGCTGAAAAATGGATTGAGAGTTTAGACGACAAAAGTGGTGTAGAAGTGTTTTCCTGTGGCCCTACACCCATGCTACAAGCCGTAGCTGCCTTTGCGAAAAAACATTCTTTACCCTGCCAGCTCTCATTAGAAGAACACATGGCTTGTGCCGTTGGTGGTTGTGCAGGGTGTGTCGTGCCGTTTAAAGAAAACAACAAAGTAATTGCAAAACGGGTTTGTGTAGATGGCCCTATATTCAACGCAGAAAATATTTATTAATCTCATGCCAACTTTCAACCACCATGGATGGTGGTTGTAGCAACATTATACTTAATTTTTTACGCCACTTCGCCACGCATTGCATCACGCTGAGAAGCGCAGGGTGAATTTGGAAAAAGGCGAACCGTGTCTGAGCGTAGCGAGTTGGTGAGCCGCCAAATTAAGCAAGCATTCTCAGATTAAGTGATGTTACGCGCAAATGGTTTTGGGAACTTTTGCCGAAACAAAAGTTTCTCGCTACTGGGTGCGAGAACCCAGCGACAATATGTAATAAAGAAGCTATCTGTTAGATTGATTTTGAATTAAAGAAAGGAACTACTGATCCCCAAATACCGATTTCAATCGATCAAAATATCCTGAGTCTTTACCCTCATCATCATGATCATCCAAAATTGAACTGTTCGTGCTAGGTTCTACTGATGCCTGTTCACCTGATGAAACTTCATCCACAAAGTCATCATCATCAAATCCTACATGACTATCCAATGCTTCATCATCAACTGTTTCTGTAAATGCTGATGACTTTTTCTTGTCATTCTTAGCATTTTTACTTGGCTCTTCTGTGGGGAATACTAGTTGGTCACTAGTTTCGCTGACACTTTTAACACCGCCACCAAAGTTAATTTGCCACTCAAGGTTACCGCGAGAATCGGCGTTACCCAGTGCATCATCGAGCGAAATTCTTTCACTCTTATATAAATCGTAAAGCGATTGGTCAAAAGTTTGCATACCTGATGCAGCTCCTTTCTCCATAATCGGTTTGATTTCGCCTACGGTGCCACGTTTAATAAGTTCCGACACATAAGGCGTATTGATCATTACTTCCACTGCCGGTACTCGACCGCCTTCTACATCAGGTATCAAACGTTGCGCGACAATACCACGTAAGTTCAGCGATAAATCCATTAAGATTTGTGATTTACCTTCTGGCGGGAAAAAATTAACGATACGATCCAATGCTTGGTTAGCATTCACAGCATGCAGAGTGGTTAAACATAGATGGCCTGTATCCGCATAAGTGATTGCAGCTTCCATGGTTTGTTTATCACGTACCTCACCAATCATAATTAAATCAGGTGCTTCACGCATCGCTTCGCGCAATGCATTTTCATAAGAAAGAGTATCTAAGCCTACTTCACGCTGGCCGATGATTGATTTTTTATGACTGAAAGCGTATTCAATGGGGTCTTCAATGGTCAGGATATGACCAGTTTGCACTTTATTGCGATGCTCAATCATGGAGGCTAACGAAGTAGATTTACCTGACCCGGTAGAACCTACTAGCAAAACCAAACCATTTTTTTGCAGCACTAATTTTTTAAGAATAGGTGGCAAACCCAGCATTTCCATTTCAGGAATATCGCCTTTGATGTAACGAATTACCATGGAGATCTCGCCACGCTGGTAATAAGCGTTGACACGGAATCGACCTGCACCCGCTACTGAAATACCAAGGTTCATTTCCTTAGTCATTTCAAATTCTCTTACTTGCTGATCATCCATGATGCTGTAAGCAATTTTCTTTACCACACCTGGCTCAAGCACATTTCTGCTTACGCGACGTGTAACCCCTTCAACTTTTGTGCACACTGGAGCGCCTGTTGTAAAAAACAGGTCAGAAGCATTTTGCTCCACCATAAGTTTTAAGTAGGGATCTATATTCATACTGTGTAATTCGCTGCTAGCCTAATATTATAGCCATTTACCCTATGCTAGCGCGCTTCGCTGGGGTAATTAACCCTGCATCCTCGTCGGTTTCTTCAACCATTAAGCCGTCTGTACCCTCGAGCAGATCGCTATCTTGGGACTGCTTACTATCAAGCTTTAAGCGTAAACGTAGGTCATTCACAGAGTCTGCGTTACGCAAACCATCTTCCATAGTGATCAAACCCGCCTCAATGAGATGGAATAAGTGTTGATCGAACGTCTGCATGCCAAGTTCGTTTGATTTTGCAATCAGACTTTTCATTTCATGCACTTGCCCTTTAAATATTAGATCTGCCATTAAAGGCGTATTCAATAGGATCTCCACTGCTGGCACACGACCATCATCATTTTTGACGGGCAATAGTCGCTGTGAAATTACCGATTTCAAGTTCAACGATAAATCCATCAATAACTGATCACGACGCTCATCAGGGAAAAAGTTAATGATTCGATCTAATGCTTGGTTAGTGCTGTTAGCGTGCAAGGTTGATAAACATAAATGGCCTGTCTCCGCGAAAGCAATAGCATGCTCCATGGTTTTTCGATCACGAATCTCACCAATCAGAATTACATCTGGTGCCTGACGTAAAGTATTTTTTAGCGCAATATCATAATCTTCAGTATCCACACCTACTTCACGTTGAGTGATGATGCAGTTTTTATGTTTATGCACAAATTCAATTGGATCTTCAATCGTAACGATATGGCCAAAACTATTTTCATTTCGATAACCAACCATCGCTGCCAAGGAAGTAGATTTACCACTACCCGTACCCCCAACAAAAATTACCAAACCTCGCTTAGTCATGGATATATCGCGCAATACAGGAGGTAATTGCAACGATTCAAATTTTGGAATTTCTGAATTAATTACACGCAGCACCATGCCAGGGCTACCGCGTTGAGCAAATGCATTGACACGAAAACGAGAAACATTTGGCAAGCTAATGGCAAAGTTGCATTCTTGTGTCTCTTCATACTCTCTAGATTGTTTATCATTCATGATTGAACGCACTAGCACTTGCACATGACTCATGGTTAAAGGTTGATTAGTCACAGGCACCATTTTTCCATCAATTTTCATTGACGGAGGTGCACCAACTGTAACAAATAAATCTGAGCCACCTTTAGTAAGTAGGTTGCGCAGTAGGTCATGCATGAAGCTTATGGCCTTATCTCTATCCATAGTTTATTCCTTTAACTATAATTTTTTCCAATACTTAAAAGCTAATTAAATCTATCCGTAGAAATCAGCTCTAAAAATCTGCCTTGTGTTCTGCCTTACGTCGCGCTTCTTCNNCGAGCAATCAAACCTTTCGCTAATATTTCTTGTAGGTTTTGATCTAGAGTCTGCATACCTACACTATTACCGGTTTGAATGGCTGAATACATTTGTGCAACTTTATCTTCGTTAATTAAATTACGAATTGCAGGGGTACCAATTAAAATCTCATGTGCGGCTACGCGACCACCACCAATCTTACGACATAGAGTTTGTGAAATTACAGCTCGTAAAGATGCCGCTAACATGGAACGCACCATGTCTTTCTCAGCACCAGGGAATACATCAATAATACGGTCGATAGTTTTTGATGCCGAACTAGTATGCAATGTACCTAAAACTAAGTGACCGGTTTCTGCAGCTGTCAGTGCAAGTCGAATCGTTTCTAAATCACGTAACTCACCTACCAGAATAGTATCGGGGTCTTCACGTAAAGCTGAACGCAGTGCTTCATTAAAACCCAAGGTGTCGCGATGCACTTCACGTTGGTTTATTAAACTCTTTTTACTTTCATGAACAAATTCAATTGGATCTTCAATGGTTAAGATATGGCTGTATTCATTATCATTTTTATGATCCATCATTGCTGCAAGGGTAGTAGATTTACCTGATCCAGTAGGTCCAGTTACTAACACTAAGCCACGTGGATAACTTGCAATTTCTGCAAAAATATTTGGACATGCTAGATCTTCTAAAGTGAGAATCTTACTGGGAATAGTTCTAAATACAGCACCCGCACCACGATTTTGAATAAATGCATTTACACGAAAACGTGCTAAACCAGGAATCTCAAAAGAAAAATCTGTTTCCAAAAACTCTTCATAATCTTTACGCTGCTTGTCGTTCATGATGTCGTACACCATTTCATGAACTTGACGATGCTCCATAGCCGGAACATTTATACGTCTAACATCACCATCGACACGAATCATCGGTGGCACCCCTGCTGAGAGGTGTAAATCTGAAGCGCCATTTTTAACGCTAAAAGCAAGTAACTGCGAAATGTCCACGAATACTCCTTATATGTAGCTCATTTACATAGATACCCCATGGATTAACCCTACGCACCTCAGTCAGTTAAAGGTGGAATTTGCCCTGGGTTGAGTATCTAATAACGCTAGTGTCGATCGAATATGAAGGTCTGGACTTTGATTCTCGACAAGCCGTTTCATTCCTACGACTAAATGGCCAGATAACTGGCCAACCGCCCTCTCACATGCTAAAAAACTGAGGGTAATTGAGTTACTTATGCGAATTTGCAGCGCCATCTAAATTGGCCATAAGTAATGATTTTTGCCCAAATTTGATCGAATTGCCCGTATAAAATATGCCAAATAATTCAAACAACATTTCCCTGATTGAAAGCAACTTAGAACACGTTTTAGAGAATATTCGTAACTTAGAAAAGAAATATCAGCGCCAAACTAACAGCGTACAACTACTTGCAGTGAGCAAAACCAAACCTATTAATGATGTGTTATTGGCTCATACATGCGGCCAACATCATTTTGGCGAAAATTATGTGCAAGAAGCAGTAGAAAAAATTGAAATTTCAAAATCAGAGAAGCCAAGTTTGCATTGGCACTTCATTGGTCCTGTACAAAAAAATAAAACCCGCCTAATAGCAGAAAATTTTCAATGGGTGCATAGTGTAGATCGATTGGTCATTGCCCAGCGCCTGAATGATCAGCGCCTAAACTCATCACCACCTTTGCAGATTTGCATTCAAGTAAATATCGATGACGAAACTTCAAAATCAGGGGTATCCGTTGATGGAATTCAATCTCTTGCTAAAGATATAGTAAAATTAAAACGTATTAAGCTACGTGGATTGATGGCAATTCCTCAAGCAAGCGGTGATACTCAGCAACAACGAAAATCATTTTCAAAGTTACGTCAACAGCTCGAACATCTAAACCAGAATGGTTTTATGCTTGACACCTTATCAATGGGTATGAGCGGAGACCTTGAAGCAGCTATTGCTGAAGGTGCAACGATTGTGCGTATTGGCACCTCGATTTTTGGAAAACGAACAATTTAATTACAAACAACTAAGCTAATGAGCCAAGCTATGCAAAATTTAAATGTCGTATTTATTGGTGGCGGTAATATGGGCCAAGCTTTAGTAACAGGTTTGCTAAATAGCGGCTGGAATGCTGATAACATTGCAATTGTCGACAATGATGAAGCAATGATCAACAAACTAAACAAAAAGTTTGTTCATAGCCATGTATATTCGCAATCAGAAGCTGCGCTTAATCTCGCTGATGTGGTGGTCCTCGCTGTTAAGCCTCAAGCAATGCAAACGGCTTGCGAAGAAATTGCGGCACATTGTCAAATTAAGCGACCATTAATCATCTCAATCGCTGCTGGCGTTCTCATTAATAACATTGATATTTGGCTAGGCGGTGAATTACCTATTATTCGCTGCATGCCAAACACCCCCGCATTAGTGCAAGCAGGCGTTACGGGTATATTTGCCAATAGCGAAGTTTCTTCTCAACAACGCGAGCTCGGATACGAAATGCTCAGCTGCGTGGGCACAGCACTGTGGATAGACAAAGAATCCCTACTAGATGCGGTCACCGCCATATCTGGCAGTGGACCTGCTTATTTCTTTTATTTAATTGAAGCAATGATAGAAGCTGGATTAAACTTAGGTTTAAGCGAAGCACAAGCGCGCGAACTCACCGTCGCGACCGCAAGTGGTGCTGCTAAGTTAATTTCTACAAGTGATCAATCTGCACAAGATTTACGACTTGCGGTCACCTCAAAAGGCGGCACTACAGAAGCAGCAATTAACACATTACAACAACATGATATGAAAAATGTTATCGAAACCGCGATAAAAAATGCAGCACTAAGATCACAACAACTTTCTGAAACTAATAAATAATAAATTTAAGAGTAAATTAACATGGGACCAATAAATAACGTTTTAGATTTTTTAATTCACGTTGCATTCACATCATACATCTATGCAATCATAATCCGCATGCTATTGGGATATACACGTGCAGATTTTTACAACCCATTTTCTCAATTCATTCTAACAATCACCAATCCTGTACTCACGCCTTTACGAAAATTTATTCCTAGCATCGGCCAAATTGATACTTCTGCAATTGCTTTAATCTTAGTCCTTAAGTTTATTGAACTAGCGGTGCGTGGATTCCTGATAGGCAAACAAGTGCTACTCAGCGCTCTAATTCTCCCCGCGATAGTAGGCGTCCTTAACCAGGTGATAAATATTTTCATCTTTGCGATCATTATCCTAGTGGTAATTAGTTGGGTTGCACCAAACATGCATGGACAGAGCAATCCAATCACACCAATTTTACGCTCTATTACTGAACCGCTTATTCGCCCAGCAAGAAAACTGATCCCACCAGTTGGTATTTTTGATCTATCAACTTTTGCAGTATTAATAGTGTTATATTGTATAAAAATATTCCTACTTTCCATCTAAATGGATTGCGTGCAATACACGCACTCATTACACTCCATTCCCAATAACATTACTTTGTAAGAGCGCGTGCCAAAAACCTTTGCGGCAGATTCAGTTGGTCTAATCGAGACACAATTTTTAACGGTCAAGAAACCTTTAAAGCTTGATTGTGGTCGATCACTTTCAGAATTCACACTTGCTTATGAAACATATGGGACATTGAATGCAGATAAAAGCAATGCATTGTTAATTTGCCATGCACTCTCTGGTGATCAACATGTTGCGGGTTACAATAGTGTCGATGATCGCAAACCAGGCTGGTGGGATAACTGCATTGGCCCTGGCAAACCATTTGATACCAATCGTTTTTTTATTGTCTGCCCTAATAACTTAGGCGGTTGCAAAGGCAGCACTGGCCCCAATACTACCAATCCAGAAACGGGCAAGCCTTACGGACCTGACTTTCCACTAGTAACTGTACATGATTGGGTCGTAAGCCAAAGTTATTTAGCTGATGAACATGGTATTCAGCAATGGGCAGCGGTTATAGGTGGCAGTTTAGGTGGCATGCAAGTCATGCAGTGGGCAATCGACTACCCTGACAGAATTCGAAATGCTTTAGTAATCGCATCTACCCCAAAACTGACTGCACAGAATATTGCTTTTAATGAAGTAGCTCGGCAATCAATATTTTCAGATCCAGATTTTCATGCAGGTAGATTCTACGAACACGACACCATACCTAGACAAGGGCTAATGCTGGCACGCATGTTGGGCCACATCACTTATTTGTCCGATGATGCTATGCGAGAAAAATTCGGGCGTGACTTACGTGAAGGAAAACTAAATTTCGGATTTGATGTTGAATTTCAGGTTGAGAGCTATTTACGTTATCAAGGAAAATCTTTTGTCGATCGATTTGATGCAAACACTTACCTACTAATGACAAAAGTTTTAGATTATTTTGACCCTGCTCTGCAATTTAATAATCAGCTGCCCGCGGTATTTGAAAAAACCAACGCAAACTTTCTTGTAGTTTCTTTCACAGGTGATTGGAGATTTACTCCGGCACGTTCTCGAGAAATTGTAGGCGCACTCATCGCAGCTGATAAAAAAGTTAGTTACGCAGAAATTGATGCGGAACTTGGGCATGATGCCTTTCTAACACCCATACCTGAATACCATGGTGTGCTTAATGCATATATGGATACCATTGAGTAAATATAGCGTTAAGAAATAATCATGAATAATCAGTCTTTAAATAATAATTTAAGACCAGACTTAGAACTAATTTGCGAATGGATTAAACCTGATACTCGCATTCTAGACTTAGGCTGTGGTGATGGCGCTTTGCTCAATCATTTACACAAAACACGCAACGTTACGGGTTACGGATTAGAAATAGATCATGCAAATATTCTTAAATGCATTGTTAAGGGTGTACAAGTTATACAAACCAACTTAGATGAAGGTATTACGGAATTTTTTGATGAAAATTCTTTTGACTACGTTGTAATGACTCAAACACTGCAAGCTATTCAGCATCCTGAAAAGTTATTAAAACAAATGATGCGCATTGGAAAAGAAGGGATTGTAACGTTTCCAAATATGGCTTTTTGGAAAAATCGAATTCAATTAGCGCTGGGTGGGCATATGCCTGTCACGCGCACCCTACCCGAAAACTGGCACGATACGCCCAATATTCACCTATGTTCTTTACAAGATTTCGAAGCATTATGTGATGATAATAGTATAAAAATTATACAACGTGCGGCAGTGGATCATGCCCATCGATATAGTTTAGGAAGCAAATTATTCCCAAATTTGTTGGGCGAGATCGCTCTATACCGATTTTGCAAAAATTTGACTTAAGATCCAAATTTCAAAATCGAGCTTGGAAAAATTGCTGCAAACGAATAATTTCATTCAATACATTCTAGAATAGGCAAAAAGTGCTAACTTCCTCCCACTTTTTCTATCATTGCTATTGTATTTCTTTGCATAGTGATTAATCATACCGCCGCACTTTATTAATTGTTCATTACCGAATTAGAGGAATTATGCATGGCCGCTACAAAAAGCTCATCTGTTAAGAAACCACCTACAAAATCAGAAATCTTGAATGGCATTGCTGCTGACACAGATCTTTCTAGAAAAGAAGTTGCATCAGTACTAGAGTCTCTTGAAGGTTTGATTGCTAAAGAACTTAAGCCGCGTGGCGCTGGTTATTTTAATCTTCCAGGCTTGCTTAAGATTAAAGTTGTAAAAAAACCTGCCAGAAAAGCACGCAAAGGCATCAACCCGTTCACTGGTGAAGAAATGATGTTTAAAGCTAAACCTGCTAGCAAAGGTATTAAAGTACTACCGCTTAAAGGTTTGAAAAGTATGGTATAAATAAATAAAGGTGCTCATTGTTTCAGCATGGGCACCTTAATTTAATTATTACAAAATTTATTCTCTCTCATTTTTATCTGGCCAATTATTCTTAAGTAATAAGTCGCTAACCTTCGGTTACACTTAATTTTGTTTGAATAAAAGCACTATGCGGAATGTATAGTAGGTCAGCAATTTTTCTCAATTGATACTCTTCGTACTTATCGAGCTTATTATCTGCATAAGCCACTCTCCATAAATCTTCTAGCAATAATTTTTTTTCATCTGCCGAACATCCTTCGTTGATGATTTTTACAAATGGATGAATAGATACATGACTATCTTGCTCTACTCTTGCTAACTCGATAAGGCTGTCAGCCTCTTGTACAGAAAAATTAAACCTTTTAGTTAAAGATTTTACAATAGATTCTAATTCTTCATCTTGAATATCAAAGTCGGCACGACTCACTTCTAGTAACAATGCCGCTGATGCCAAATGCATTAATTGCTGTTCATCAATCTCTTCGTTATTATTTTTACGAATTTTTTCTTGCACAAAATTTGAAATCGATTTAAACATTCTTAATTATTTATCCGGTAATTCTGATAAGCACCATTTTCAAAACTATCAAAAAAATCTTCCGTTAGTGGATGTGTAATAGGTTCTGCACTTGCATCAACATCAAGATTTCTTTCTGCCACATAGGTTGTCATGAGTTGGCCATCAACCAAAACGTGGTACCAGGGCTTATCTTTTGGTGGTTTTGATTTTGCCACCTTGTCGTACCATTCTTGCGTACCTGTGTATTCTGCATCGACATCATAAATTACTCCGCGATAATTAAATTTTTTATGCACGATTAGCTGCCCAATTGAAAATTGTGCTTGATGCATGAACAGGTCTCCTTAGGAATCAAATTTGTTGCAATTCTAAGTCAATTTTACGCTATCTATACCGCTTGCGCATGAAAGATCCATGGTATAACCGCGATAATCTGCTAGGCTATGCTGATTACTTTTTAAACCATTTTTTAGAGCAGTCTCTAAAAGATTTACATCATAAATTGGCTCTTTAATGACTACTCGTAATAAGGAACAACGCATCTTAGTGGTAATGCGAAAGCTATTAGCACAGATTGTAAAAGACACCACCCCTGGCCCAGGTATGCGTCACCCATTAAATGAACAAACGATTAAAGATATACGTGACTGTTTTGGACTGATATCTGCCAGAGAACGAGAACTATCCGAACAAGCGGGAATTGAGAATAAAGACCGCCCTCGTTATATCGATGAACCTAAAACCTCAACGGTAATTGAATTTAAAGCACCCCATAACAAAACAAAGCCTAGCGATAAACCCAGCAACGATGATTAAGCATACTCTTGCTTGAGTATTCCTCTGTCTTGATAAAATGCCTTCCCTATCACCAGAAAAACAGATCGCTATTACTCGACAGATCATGCGCGTCTTAGACGAGTGGAAATTATCGGGTAAAGATATTATTAAACTCTTAGAATTACCAAATAAAATCAGGTTACGAAACCTAGATCGCTTTCGTGATGGCGAAGCATTCCCCACATCTCCTGCAACCTTAGAACGTATAGAGCATGTCGTAGGCATTGCCGATGCACTGCGCACAAGTTTTCCACGCAATGCGCATATGGGAATTCTATGGATGCATACACCACATCGTCGCTTTCAAAATCAAACACCTTTAACCATATTGTCAGAACAAGGGTTAAATGGCTTGCGTATGGTACGTTCTGAACTAGACTGCGCGTTCTCTTGGGATGAGTCGCTTAGTAATTACAAATAATTCTAATAATTTAATGCGGTACTATGCTCTATAAACATTATGTTTAATATTCCCTCTGTGCATCGGCATGTCTATAATAAGCACAACACTTAACTAATCAACAATTCAAAATGGAACTATTAGCAGATATAAAAGTTAAACTCGAACCTGGCATGGAAATCACTGCTGAGAATAAGTGTGGATTTTGCACAAATTCTTATTGCTGCTCCTATGTAACAGAAGAACTTGAAACACCCAAAACTAAAGTAGATTTTGAACACATGCTTTGGCAGGTTTCACATAAAAACGTATCTGTTTATAAAGATGATGAAGGTTGGTGGGTATCTTTTGCAGCGAAATGTGATCACTTACAGCACGATGGCGGTTGTGGAATCTATGATGCACGCCCACAAATCTGTCGCGACCATACTAACGATTATTGTGAATTTGACTCACCTGCGGAAGATGATTTTGACCTATACTTCCCAGACTATGAAAGCTTGTTAAAGTATTGTAAAAAACGTTTTAAACGCTGGAAACGAGGCTAACACAACCAGCTTAGTATCTCTTATTTAGGCATGATCTCTTCAAAATCAGCTAGTGCCAGATAATGCTTAGTATCTTGTTGTGGCTTAGAACTATCCGGCCGCTTAATGGATCGCAGGTGCTGAATACCAAAAGCCTCAGCAGCAGAAAGCACCGCAAGATTATCATCTATGAATAATGTTGTGGCAGGATCGAATGGCTCAACTTGTATTAATTTATTCCAGAACAATAACTCTTCTTTTGGATAGCCATAATCATGCGAAGAGATAATCTGATCAAAATAATCTTCAATGCCTGCATAGTCCATTTTAATCTCTAAGGTCTTACGATGCGCATTGGTGACCAAAGATATATGCTTATCGTGTTGCCTAAGCCTGCTTAGAAATTTTTCGACATTGGGGAAAATTTGAATACGTGTAGAAATTTCTCGCTTCAACGCAGGAATATCTAAGCCAAGCTCATGCGCCCAATAATCTATGCAGTACCAATCTAAGGTCCCAGCTTTGCTCTTGTATCGTAATTGCAACTGTTGCTTGGCATCATCTAGTTCGATTTGATGCTTTTCACTAAATCGTAATGGAACGAACTCGTGCCAAAAATAATTGTCGAAATGTAAATCCAGCAACGTGCCATCCATGTCGAGAAAGACAGTCTTGATTGATTTCCAGTTCATTGGTGTTGGCATTAAAGAATAGATACTAGATAATAAACATAATTATGGACATAAATGATATACGGCTGAAGGAACTGGTCAATCCTGTTTGTGAAATTGCAAAACAGGCTGGCGCAGAAATCATGAAGATCTATGCAGATGGCTTCGAAGTAGAAGAAAAACAAGATAATTCACCGCTTACCACTGCAGATCTAGCTTCTCACACACTGATAATTGAAAAGTTAACCGCTCTCACACCTGATATTCCAATATTATCAGAAGAATCTGTTTCAATTTCTTTTGCAGAACGCTCTAGCTGGAAAAACTATTGGCTAATTGACCCCTTAGACGGTACCCGTGAATTCATAAAAAGAAATGGCGAATTTACGGTTAATATCGCATTAATTACTGAGCACTCATCCAGTCTAGGAGTGGTTTATATTCCGGTACAAGATGTTTGTTATTTTGCGGCCAGAAACCAAGGTGCATATAAACAAGAGCAAAATCAAACTTCTAATAAAATTCAAATACGCACCTCCTCACCTGCTAACAAACCCACTATTTGTGGCAGCAGATCTCATGCGGGAAAATCATTGCAAGCGTTACTGGATAAAATTGGAGGATTTGATCTCATCAGCATGGGTAGCTCAATTAAAATGTGCCTGGTGGCAGAAGGTGTTGCCGATATTTATCCCCGCTTCGGCCCCACATCTGAATGGGACACGGCTGCCGCCCACTGTGTGGTTAATGAAGCTGGGGGAGTGATTGTTAATACTGAGCTGGAGACATTGCCATACAACACTAAGGATTCATTATTAAACCCTTCGTTTCTCGCAGTCGGCGATTTGAATGACCAGTGGAAAGATTTTCTAAGCAACAATATTAGCTAGAAGGCAGGAAGGTCGTCATCTAAAAACCAGGTTTCGGTCTCTTCTTTATACCACCAGCTTTGCTTATCACGAATAGTTTTCACCGCATTAGTAGTTTCAAAATAATAAGCAATTTCAGCTTCAACCTCAGCCGTTTTAAGCTCATCTCCCATAACCACTTTTTTAATTTCGTAATCGGTTACACGTAAATCTTTATAGGCCTCAAGGTCAATTTCTACGCTTGATTCATCTTGGTATCGTATTAAATTTACCGCACCTTCATATTCTTTCCAACGTAGCAACCTGCCATAGAGACGGATTCGTTCATCAAAACTACTTAATGTTTTTTGCTTTTTATGTTTTGATGCACAACCACCCAAAGACATAAAACTCACGCACAAAGTGGTAAAGATAATTATTAAAATTTTAGTCTTCATAGTCGTATTGAATTTAAAGTCGAATCAAAAATAAATTTATGGCATACAAGCACTACCAGCCTTGCAAAACAATCTTACCTATAGCATGCCTACCTTCAATCTCAGCATGTGCAACTTTTAAATTTATTGCGTTAATGGGCTCTAATACTTTATTTGAAGTAGTTTTAATCGTACCCGCATCCACCAACTCAGCCACTTTATTTAATAAATGATGCTGCTCAATCATATCATCGGTTTCATACATCGAACGTGTGAACATAAACTCCCAAGAAAAAGTAGCACTCTTGCTCTTTAGCGCACCAAGGTCCACATCTGCTGCCGTTTCTACAATCGAACAAATTTTTCCCTGCGGAGCGACAACCGTTGCCATGGATTGCCAATGCTCATCCGTATCATTGAAACAAAGTATATACTCGTAACCCTCTATACCTAATTTTTGAACTTGCTCAGGAATATCTAAATAGTGGTTAATGATATGATCCACTCCCAAACCTTTAACCCAAGTTTTAGATTCCGGTCTTGAAGCCGTCACGGTTACCTTAAGTTTTGCCAGTTGTTTTGCAAATTGTGTAGCAATGGAACCCACCCCACCCGCTCCACCGATAATTAATAAATTCTTACCTGCATCTGCACCACTGACATCAACACCCAAACGATCAAACATCGCTTCCCAGGCCGTAATACTGGTTAAAGGCATAGCCGCCGATTGGGCAAAATCTAAGCTTTCAGGTTTACTGCCCACAATTCGTTCATCCACAATATGAAATTCACTATTGCAGCCAGGTTGCACAAAACTACCTGCATAAAACACTTCATCACCCGCTTTAAATAAGCTCGCATCTGAGCCTACCGATTCGACCACTCCCGCCACATCCCAGCCCAAAATACGCGGACTTTCTTCGACCTTATCTTGCGGTGACCTCATCTTTGTATCCACAGGATTCACCGCCACAGCATTCACTTGAACGAGAAGCTCTCTGCCTTGAGGGCTAGGCTGATCGATTTCAACATCGACTAATGAATCAGGTAAATCAATAGGAAGATACTTATATAAGCCAACAGCTTTCAAGATAGGACTCCAAATATAGTTTTAAAATTTTTATAGCTACGTACAATAAATAGACAAATTTATAAGCCTATATATTACCTCATAGTATAAATGCTTATCGCCAAGATCTAGATTACCTTTAGGCTATTACAATAATATTTAGGCTAAAATAGCTGTATCGAGTGAATTAAAGCTATATTTTACTTTTCAGGCTTCGAGTAAATTATGAAGAAAGATAAGCAAATGTTTAGCTCAAAGTCTAGTCCTATTTGGCCCTATCAGTGGGAATCAGACAATGCCGAACAACTTAAAAAGAAAAGTTACTAAGTTAGAGGCCGCAGGGTCTATTCTGATTGTGTCTTTAATGTTCGGTGGAATTATCGTTGCTCAGCACTATTCAAAATTCATTGGCTCAATGATGACGCTGTCATCCATTGTTATTTCAACAATAGCGTATTTTATTTATCAGCGAATAAAAAATAAATGACTGTTTCGACCGCCACGGGTGGTCGAAGTGCTAGAAACGCAGGACGCAGTTTCTAGTGCGCTGTCTCATATTAAATTCTTTCTTTGCAAATGTCCGCT
>JBOEHC010000092.1:0-3593 GCA_050633765.1 Gammaproteobacteria bacterium | reverse complement strand
CCTCTATACCGAACTCTTTGATTAATTCTTCATTAATCTCTGGCAATTCGCCCTCTTCCACTTTCAGCACTTCTATTTCAAACGTTGCGACCTTAGTAGCAAGATCTTTTTGCATGTAGTCTTCAGGGAAAGTGATATCAAATNNTTTTCTTATCACCTTTTGTCACTCCAGTAAGTTGCTTTTCAAATTCAGGCAACAAATTACTAGCGCCTATTACAGTCGCAAAGTTTTCTTGGCTGCCGCCCTCAAAAGCCTCGCCATCAATTTTGCCAACATAATTTAAGGTGACTTGATCGTCTTGCTTTGCTTTTCGGTCGACTTCGGTCCATATCATTTTTTGCTTACGAAGCTTTTCCGCTATGTCGTCAATGTCGCTTTCCGTCACTTCAACTTCAGCGGTTTCAATTTCAAACTTACTAACATCGGCTAATTCTATCTCTGGATATACTTCGAACGTTGCAACGTATTTTAGATCTTGGTCAGCCTCCATATTAACGGGCTCTATATTAGGGTTACCGGCTGGCCTTAGCTTTTCTTTAATAATTGCTTCTTGATAACTCGATTGCAGCGTTTCCGCTATTACTTCTTGCGATACTTTTTTGCCAAATTGTTGGCGCACTACACGCAAAGGTACTTTACCTGGACGAAANNCCAGATAATTTAACTTGCGTAGTAAGATTTTGTAATTTCGCTTCAATGGCAGAGGTGACTTTTTCAGCCGGTACTTCTACCGTCATTTTTCGTTCTAAGCCTTCTGTTGTTTCTAGAGATACTTGCATGGGTTATATAATTTTAGTTTTGAATTTATGGGAATATTTCAGTGGTAATCCATTTAAACCATTCGGAGCACTTTTTGAGTAAACAGTTGTACAGTTCTCAACCGTTACTCCTTACATGTTTCAGTTATGACGCCTTGGGTTCATCTAAAGCCAATCCATGTATTTTTTAAATACGCAGATGTTCCGTTCTAGACCATAGATTTTCACATATATATTTATTGTGCTTAACTATGGTGCGAAAGGGGAGACTCGAACTCCCACGGGTTACCCCACTGGTACCTAAAACCAGCGCGTCTACCAATTCCGCCACTCTCGCAATTTAACTAGGTTTTTGACTCTAAATATAAGAGCCAACAGGAATTATAACCGAAAATAATTCGCATAAATGTAGTAGCAACCATTTATTCTTAAGATATTAATCTTATAATTCCTCGATGCCTGCACTTTTAAACTTTATTGCCTATTTTGCAATAGCACTTTTGAGTGGGGCTGCTATGGCCTACCCCCTGCATATGCTCTTATCTAACTGGTTTGAGTTAGAATTTGACCGTGTCGCCAGCCGTAGCGTTTTATTTGCTGCCATTATCTTATTCATAGCACTGTATCGAAAATTAGGCTTTGGCTCTTGGCAGGATATAGGTTACAACACCGACAAAAAACAGTTCTTTAATGATGTGCTCAAAGGCATCGGCTTTGGCGTTTTAATTATGTCTCCGGTAATCGTTGGATTATTGCTCACCGAAAACCGTATTCTTGATATGGATTGGGAGCTATCTTTAAGCAATATTCTCGGGCTACTTTTTACGGCTTTGCTTGCTGGTTTAATTATTGGCTTACTAGAAGAAACCCTATTCCGTGGTGCAATGCTTGGCGCCATAAAAAAACAAAGCTCGGTTATCTTCGCGATCGTGGCCACAAGTCTCTTTTACGCATCGGTACATTTTATTCAACCCAATATTAAGATGGAGACGAATAACCTGAATTGGGCTAGCGGATTTGAGTTGTTGAAACATTCATTCTCAGAGTTTGAAAATCTTTCTCATATTTTCGATTCGCTTTTAGCTTTGTTTTTAGCAGGTGTGCTTCTATCGATTGTAAGAATTCGCACTGACCGAATTGCATACTGCATTGGCATTCATGCGGGATGGGTAATCACTATTAAAGTATTTAAACGCGTTACCGACTCTAACCCGCAATCTGGTTATGACTTTTTAACCGGAAATTATGACAAAGTGATTGGCTATCTTGCCGCCGTGAGTATTTTGATATTTATACTATTGTTATTTAAATTTCTTAACGAAAACAAATACCATAATTAAATTTTACATTAGTGTTTTGTTAGAATGACGCGCTTCCATCCTATTAAATAGCTATCTAATAACCAAACTTGTTCATTATCTTTGATGTAGGGAATTTCACGCGCGTAGTGTTGTTGCCATGTAGTGTTTGCGTAGTTTTGCTCTGCTAATTGAATGCTGTGCTTCTTTTCATCAACACCTACCACTACAGCTACATGACCTGTACCTAGGTATTCTTTCCCATATATTAATAAATCACCACGTTGTGGTAATTCAACTGCACCATTCACAATAGAGTGGAACTCGTAAGCTTGGTCATGGAGTGGTTGAATCACTTTCTGCAAATTCCAAATATCTGCGGCAATGTCCACATCGCCATAAACGACGCCCTTTTCGCGCAACAACCAGCGTCTTGCATACTCTACACACTGCCATTTAATTCCTGTGTATACATCTTGCAAATGGTTCGGCTCAAAAATTACACAATCGGAATTACAATTAGAATAAGCAGGCACGCCCGCTGGAGATTCTCCTAACACACTGCCATAGGTAGTTTTACAATGAGTAGCACATTGCTTGGGGATATCAACTTCGGATTCTGCAGAAGACTCAGCCAGTACTGGCATACTTATGAATAGCACCATTATTACCAAGCCATTCAGAACGCTAATTACCCTGCTATTGGTTATTTCCATCATTTCAAAGACTTGTTGTCGTTATTTGTTCATTACTGCGAGTATACTCATCACTTCGAATCGCTAGCTAGCCTTGAGCTAGATGATTAATCGGCTTAACTAGCATGATTTTATCGAACTTTACTATGTAATTTTTCTTAGTAAAAAATAGGTCATCAATTATGAGCAAAGTTTTTGATTTTTTGCTATAAATTGCAACTCGAATTTCTTAATTAAATATATGGAGTAAGTGTGGGACTCAAAGTCAACTGTACAGACTTGGCTGCCATCTTTGGCGTTAGTCAAACGAAAATTGATACTTGGGCAGAACAGGGACTACCTTTTTCAATTAAACCGAAAAAGAACTCTTCACAACCTACCACTTCTAAAGACTATATTTTTGATACCACGGAAGTCATTGAGTGGTGCATTAAGAACAAGATATCGCTATAGCTTTGCGAATATCTTCCTGATATTTACCTAATATATTCTAGACAGACTGAAGCTAAGAAAATTCTGGCTAATTAGGTGGGGTGAGCGATGGGGATCGAACCCACGACCACAGGAATCACAATCCTGCGCTCTACCGACTGAGCTACGCTCACCATAATGAAAAACCGATAGTAACGTATTTTCGGTCAGATTGAATATGTCACCTTTGGCTACCAAGAGGATACATAAAAGTTCATATACAACCTCGAATCAATTCAGACAAGCAAGAGAGGAGTCACTCGCTACTTCCGTGTAGCTCGCCATGCTGGCAGCCTTCGGCTGTGCAAATCGGCTTTCCTGCCGATTTGTCGAACCTAAAGTTCGAATAGCTTAAGAAACGCCATCTATT
>JBOEHC010000091.1:0-4684 GCA_050633765.1 Gammaproteobacteria bacterium | reverse complement strand
GAACTGCAACGGCTTTGGTGGTAGGTTCTGGGGTGTAACCACTGTGAATGGCTTGAGTTTCAATTTTCATGTTTATATACCTCTGAGTTTTCGAGGCGGACCTAATGGTTAACGTTAAACTTTGTTCGATGGATTTGAGTGCGAATATAATAACGCTTCAGCCATGTAATAGCTGAATGTATATCGAATCGAAAAGAAGGGTCTGTTTACCATTGAATCCGTCTTCAGCTTCAAATAATTTTGGCGCTGACTCGACCTGAAGCTATGAGGACGGTCATCGCTTTAGCAGTATTTTTGTGTCGCCCTGCAAGTTGTTGAATTAAAGCAGCGACTTATTTGGCTAGTTATTAGCTAGCAGTAAAAATGCTATGGAGTTTTCTATCTGATGTCAATTATTGCTTGGAGATAAGTCGAAGAAAGTAGATATTTATGGTTATTTTCGAAGTTTCCAGCTTGGTTTGCCATGCTCATTTATGACTTGTTGGCTAATGAGCCATTGTTGTGTGTCTTGTGCATCCTGGAAGAACCAGGAATGAGTCGACCCAAGTCTAAAGCTGTAGCCCCAGTCGTCCATATCTTTCATCAGCTGAGAACGACTATAGTCCTCAATATGGTCAGAAAGTAAAATTTGTAGGTAGCACGTAGCATTCTCTTCCGTGGTGGTGCCTTTCGCGTCAACCTGGTCCAAGCTGCGTTGATCTGCCGGCATGCAAATATAGTGGCAAGCCTCATGCAAGATTGAATGTAATGGGGTATCTCCGCGTATATATAAATGATCTTTTATTCGGCCTGCCTCGGGTGATCCCCAAAAGCTATGTGGTATGTCTTCGCCCGCACCAACATCACTTATTTGCATGCCATAGCGGAGCAGGAGGTCTATTATCGAGTCCGGATTTGAGTCCTTATAATAAACCATCAGAGTTTGCTATATACAATTTATAAACTTATTTCTATGGTCATATCCAGTGACATATAACCGGCTTGTCTAAAAGGAGAGATCCATATTGCTTGAAATCTAGGTATACTCACCAGCAAATTTTAGCCACATTACTTCTACGGAGAGAAACAGCTATGCGTTCATTTTTACGCACAATATTATTTATTATAGCTTTAAGCTTATTTGTCTCATCTGCGGGTTTTGCTGCGGGAAATCCTGAACAAGGTAAGGTAAAAGCAGAAACTTGTCTAGGCTGTCATGGTGTGCCCAGTTATACAAATGTGTATCCAACCTATCATGTCCCAAGATTGGGAGGTCAACATGCCGAGTATATCGTCGCTGCTCTTAAGGGTTATCAATCTGGCGAACGTAGTCATGGCACGATGCAAGCACAAGCTTCAGGTTTAAGTGAAGCTGATATGGCAGATATTGCTGCATATTTTCAGTCACTACAATAAGAATATTTGTTTACTATAAATTTATAATTAGAAGTTTAATCATCATGAAAAAATTATTTATCAATATTATCGTTGGCTTATATGTTGTAACTGCATCTTCAAGTTTTGCTTCAGAGGAATCTCATGATTCAAGCCATGCAGCTGCGACACCCACAAAGAGTGGGGCGGAAGTGGCTAAGCAATGTGTTGCGTGTCATGGCGAAGATGGAAATAGTCCTACACCAAACTTCCCGCGCATTGCAGGACAACATGCTGACTACATGTTTCATTCAATGATGTCATATAAAAATGGCGATCGTAAAAATGCCATTATGGCGGGGATAGTAGCCGCACTTAGTGAGGAAGAAATGAAAAATGTGGCAGCGTTTTTTGCAGGCCAGGATGGGTTATCAGTAGTTAATATTGATGACGAGTCTAAACATTAGAATTATTTAAGTGCCGACTTATATATTCAATTAAATCAGGCTTGCGTTACTTTTTATTCTCCCATTCTTCAGGAGTAAATGCCTTAATACTCAGCGCGTGTAATTCGCCACTAGCAATTTGTGGTTTCACAGTGGCGTAGACCATCTGGTGTTCTTTCACCATGCTCAGGTTAGCAAAGCTTTCGCTTACCACAATGGCTTCATATTTACCTTCTGCACCGCTAACCATAGCTTTAGAACCAGGCAAGCCTGTTTCTATCAATTTTTGAATTTCATCTGTTGTCATAAAGGTTATTATCTACTAAGTGCTTTAGTATTCTATATTGCTTTGGCCATATCGAACAGACAGACCATATAAGTTCAATCTAATGGCTCAAGCTCGATTGCTTGTTTCAATCAGCTCTACGAGCTCATCACCTATCAAGTCTTTTTTCCAGCTAGATAAAATATCTAATTTCCGTTTTCCACGAATTAACTTTTCAACCACACTTCTAGTGGCTAACAGACTGGGTGATATATTGAGTTCTTCGGCTCGAGTACGTATAAAGCTTTGAGCTTGTTTAACGAGCTTGCGCTGTTCATTGCTTAAAGGTCCAACTAGGCTAGCTTCAGGCCAATTTTCTTCAGGTATGTTTTGCGCGAGTTTGATTTCATCGAGTAACGATTTTGCATAGCCTGCATGCTCGCTATGGATGTCTTCTACTTGCTGGAGAGAATCAAGATCGCCAGGTTGCTCTATTGCTAAACTGCGTAATGCTTTATCACTTAAAATCCAACGGCGGGGTTTGTTTTCAGTAATGGCTTGAAGTTCGCGCCATTGTGCAAGTTGCTTGAGCGCAATAAGTTGGTGCGAGGCTAATTTTCCAGCACCTTTGACTGTTTTCCATATTTCATTAGTGTTGACTTTATATTTTTCTAATGCTGACAAAGTATTGCATTCAAATTCAGCCCAATGAGTACGATCATTTTCAGAAAGCTGGTCTTTTAAGAACAGATAAACTTTGGCTAAGTACTTCACATCGTCTACTGCATATCTAATTTCTTTTTCAGTTAACGGTCTGCGTTCCCAGTTTGTGCGTGAAAGTGATTTATCAAGCTCTATTTCACAAATTTCGTTTACTAAATGTGCATAACTGACTTGTTCCCCATAGCCTAATAAGCTCGCCGCAATCTGGGTGTCAAACATAGGTGTTGGTACGGCATCATAAAGATTTACAAAAATTTCAAGATCTTGACTAGCAGAATGAAAAATCTTTGTGATTGAGGGTTGATATAGTAGCTCTTTGAGTGATGAAAGGTTATCAATAGCAATGGTATCTACACAAACAATGTCTTTTTCTGAGGCAATTTGTACCAAACATAAGTTTGGATAATAGGTCTTTTCACGTATAAACTCAGTATCAAGTGCCAGCCATGTCACATCATGAGATGCTTTGCAGAATGCGTTTAATTCTTGTGTAGTGGTTAAAACTCTAAATTCCATTATGAATTCACTGCAAATCGTAAAAAATGTAAAACCCAGTCTAAAAGTGTTGCTATGTATAGTATTGATTTTCCAATGCAGTGTATCAGCTAAGCAGCCATCACATGACTGGCAAGCGCCATTTTTTCAAAATCATGAGCTGGTGGGCAAAATTTGGGATACCTATAAAAATGCGTGGCTTTCGACCGAACAGTTTGAGAATGAGTTACTTTATTACGACTACATTCTTTTAGGAGAAATTCATAATCATCCTGATCATCATGTGCTTCAAGCGAGGGTGATTAACTCATTAGTCGCTTCTGGCAAAAAGCCAACCGTAGTAATGGAAATGTTGTCCCAGCAAGCATGGCAAGAGCAACCGCAACAATGGAGTAAAGCTGATGAATTGCAAGAACTTGCCAGCATGCTCAATGATGGTTGGCCTTGGCAGCTGTATGCACCTATTTTACAGTCAGTTGTGCAGCATCAGTTGGAATTATTTGCTGGCAATGTAAGCAGTGATGAGCTGCATAGATGGTCAAATGAAAGAAGTAATGATAATCAAATTGACTTATTGTCAGAGTATTCATATACAGCAGATAATTTTGAAGTTTTAAAGAAGAATATAGTTGATTCTCATTGTGGTCATGCTAATCAAGGGTTTGTGAGCTTTATGTCGCGCGCGCAAATGCAGCGCGATAAAATTATGGCTGAGTTACTTGTAGAAAAAGAATTACCTGTAATATTTATCGCAGGTAGTGGGCACGTTAGAAATGACTATGCGGTACCGATGCAATTACGCAATAACTTTGCGCAAAATTCATATTTAACGGTAGCATTCGTATCCGTGCAAGAAGGTGAAGATGATCCTCAAGCATATCTACAAGCTGTGCCAGATTTATACGATATGTTGTATTTTACGCCTGGTCATACCGATCAAGATCCATGCGAGCAATTTAAAAAACAATTGAAAAATATGCAGCATAGGCCAACTTCTTGATGTGTTAAAAATTCAGGAAGCTCTGGTTTATTAACGAAGTATCAGAATAAATCATAGTTTCCTATGGTTGTTGCTTGCAGATGAGAGGTTATGTGCGACAATATCTATACAACACTCACATCGTTTCATTTAATAGGACATTAAATGCTCACAGGGCCAGATGCCAATCTTAAGGCAAGAATAAAAAGTCTCCGTAGTCACATCAAAAATGAAAACCCATTGCTGGTTGAGGTGGTGGATCACTTCTGTGAGCTAGATAAACTCGCTTATAAACTCGGCATACTAACTAATAAAGAATCCTATACCACTGATATTTCCTGGTGGCCGCTAATCTCAGTGCTCGGTACTTTCTCAGCAGGTAAATCAACATTTATTAATCATTATGTGCAAACAGATTTACAA
>JBOEHC010000090.1:32121-36617 GCA_050633765.1 Gammaproteobacteria bacterium | reverse complement strand
GATTTCCAATTACCTCATTGTTAATAACTGCTGAAGGTTGCATTCCTTCTGAAGGCCTACCATCTTCCATACGAACAGCATGCTGACGAACGCTACATTGCCAACCTAGAAAGTGAGTGCGCAATAGTTGCGCTGCGGTTTGCTCTGTCACCTAATTATTATTTTATCTAAGCAGATTTAATTATTATGTTAGTCAAATTTCTCATAAGCTTTGCGCAAATCCACCATTGGATGGCTTTTTGACATTTGAAACTTAACGAGTAGTTCACGCGCAACCATATCACGCTCTTGTTGATTATCTGAAAGTTTCATATCTTCAGGAACTGTTACCCATCCGTTAATATTACGATCAAACACTGCAGCACGATTTTCTTCATAACCCATATGAACATCTTCAAGCCAGTTCAGATCTGACCAACCCATTAGTTCAATATATTTTTTAAGAAATGGAGTTAAATATTTTAAATCAGGAACCAAATTTACATCGTAACGATAGCCAATATGTTGGCCTATCATTTTTTCCCGCTCTTCATCTAAACCATCAGAATTTATAAAATGATCAATATCTTTTTCGCTCATTTAAGTTCTCCTAAAAGCGTGTCATATCTGGTCGACCAACAGTATGTTGTGATCCTGCTAGTGGTACTTGTGCCATGGCAGAAGCTTCCATTGTTAATGCGGCTAAATCTTCTGGCTCAAGCGAATGGATATTAGTCTTGCCGCAAGCCCTTGCAAATAATTGTGCTTCAATTGTAAGTGTGTGCAAAAAGTTATATACACGAATAGCAGCTTCATCTGGATTTAGTCGTTTGCGTAGCTCTGGATCTTGCGTAGTAACACCTACAGGACAACGACCTGTATGACAGTGATAACAATGCCCGGCTTCAACGCCCATTTCTTCTTCATAATTTGCTTCGGGAATATCTTTATTGCAATTCAACGCCATTAATGACGAGTGCCCAATTGCACATGCATCTGCACCTAAGGCGATTGCCTTGGCTACATCTGCACCATTACGAATGCCGCCTGCATACACCAAAGAAATTTGTCCTTCCATGCCCACATCTTGAATTGCGCGTCTAGCTTGGCGAATTGCTGCTATACCAGGTACGCCTGTATCTTCTGTTGCAAGGTGAGGACCTGCTCCTGTACCGCCTTCCATACCATCAATAAAAATAGAGTCAGGACCTGTTTTAGCCGCCATACGTACATCGTCATAAACCCTTGCAGCACCTAACTTTAATTGAATAGGGACTTGCCAATCTGTAGCTTCACGAATCTCTTGAATTTTCAACGCGAGGTCATCCGGACCTAGCCAATCCGGATGACGAGCAGGAGAACGTTGATCAATACCTGCTGGCAAAGAACGCATTTCGGCAATTTGGTCCGTCACTTTTTGGCCCATTAAGTGCCCGCCTAACCCAACTTTACAACCCTGTCCTATGAAAAATTCCACGGCATCACAAAGACGCAAATGATTTGGATTAAATCCGTAGCGCGATTGAATGACTTGGTAAAACCATTTTGATGAATAACGACGCTCATCAGGAATCATTCCACCTTCACCAGAACAGGTGGCAGTACCTGCCATCGTAGCGCCTCGCGCTAAAGCTGTTTTTGCTTCATAACTTAATGCGCCAAAACTCATACCCGTTATATACACAGGAATATCTAGCACAAGTGGACGTTTAGCCATGGGACCAATAACCGTTTCGGTTTCACATTTTTCTCGATACCCTTCAATCACAAATCGAGTTAGAGTACCTGGCATAAATGTTAAATCATCCCAACTCGGAATTTTCTTAAATAAAGAAAATCCGCGCATGCGATATCGACCTAACTCAGCCTTTACATGAATGTCATTCATTACCTCCGGTGGGAATACGTAACTGTCACCTAAATGATATTTTTTTGCATCGTCTTTTACAGACATAATTTTATCCTCAACTTCAATTATTAGAGCACCAGTTTCTTTTCAGTTGGTTCTAAGTTGTCGTAATTCCACAACTGTTTGCCAGAAACTATTTTTTTGATGTTTTCAACACCGTTTGGCGCCTCCATACCGTACAAAGCAAGTTTGCTTTTCAAATAACGAATATCTAGGTCTGTCAATTCTCCTTCTACAGCATCAACACCTAAACTTTTTATTTTTCCAGCAATGTAAATAGTGCCGTCATACATCGAATCACCTAGATTTTCACTCGCATTACCAAGCAAAATCATGCGACCTCGTTGCATCATAAATCCAGTAAATGCACCTGTGTCACCACCAACAATAATTGTCCCGCCTTTTTGGTCGATACCAGTACGAGACCCAACACTGCCTTTGCATACTAGATCACCACCGCGAATTGCTGCACCAAATGTTGAACCTGCATTTTTTTCAATCAGTACGGTTCCAGCCATCATGTTTTCACCGCATGACCAGCCCACACGACCTTGAATGTGAACATTCGGACCATCGATTAATCCCACTGCAAAATAACCTAAACTGCCTTCAAAATTTAGATTGAGCCGATTCAAAATTCCTACACCAAGCGCATGTTTACCCATAGGATTTTTAACATTGATCGTTCCATGCCCTTGCTTCATCAATTCACGTATTTTGATATTAATCTCTACATTGCTCATCTTCTCGCAATCAAACTCTGCAGTTTTGTCATAATCTACATCGTGTGCATAGGCATAAGTGAAGTTCTCTTCTTCAGAAGCCGAGAAATACATTTGTTGGGTTCGACCTGCCAATTGCTCGGCATGCATACCCATCTGTTGGGATTTATCATCCTTCATTACGCTTGCCATACTTTCACCTCCCCTTCATAAGGATCGAATGTGTCAATTTCGCGTGGGAAAATACTGCGAATTGCAATTTCCTCAGATGCCAAGCCCACAAATTCATCACTTTCGTAAATCACCATTGGTTTGGCAGCCATTACATCTTTTGCCATTCCTAATTGATCACTGGTGGCTACTAGATAAGAAAACACACCATCTAAATATTCCACCGAGTTGTTCATTGCCGTTTCTAAATCATCGCCTTTGTCGATTCGATCTGCGAGGTATACTGCAATCAATTCAGAATCACAGTTCGACATAAAACGATGGCCGTCTCGTTCTAAGGCGCGTCGGTTAGTCCAGTAATTAGTTAGCTGGCCATTGTGCACAACCGAAACATCTGAAAACGGATAGGCCCAGTAAGGATGCGCAGAACGTATATCGACATCGGACTCTGTCGCCATGCGTGTATGACCAATACTATGCGTGCCTTGAAAATCATCTAATTTATATTGATCAGAAACTGTTTCAGCATCACCAAGATCTTTAATTAACTCTAGTGCATTGCCAACGGATAACACCTCAACACCGTCAATATCTTCGATGTAACTAATTAAACGACGCATATCTCCATCGAAACTAAAAGTATAACGATGAGAATAATCAGTTGATGCATGTTGTTCGATAATCTTTGCACCCAATTCTTTTATTCGCGCTTCTACTGCTTCTTCACGCGCTTCTACTTCAGCTTGAATATCGAAACCTGTTTTCATGGCCTCCTGTTCTGCAGTAATAAATCGCATCACATATTGGTTTTTATTTGCATTGCCATATAATGCAAAACCGGTAGAGTCTGGCCCACGATGTTTCAATGCTTGCAACATTGAAGTCATCTCTGAACCAATATTCGAACTCTTACCTTTCCAGATAAGTCCTGCTATTCCACACATTGCAAAATCTCCTGTTTAAACTTTTTATTAAGGCAATACATCAAGATAGGTTTCAAGATCCCAATCCGTTACAGTGTGATTAAATCGTTCCCACTCATCACGTTTGTAATGTTCATAAACTCTGAACATTTCATCAGGCATCGATGATTTAATAACTTCATCGTTGCGCAATTCTTCAAGCGCATCACCTAATGACATGGGTAATTTCTTGACATTTTTGCCTGCCTCAATCGCCACATAAATATTGCGCTCTTCCGCTTCTCCTGGGTCGAGTTTATTGTCAATCCCATCATCCATCGCTTTCAGTAATGCAGAACCCATTAAATATGGATTAACCATAGAATCTACCGAACGATATTCAAAACGGCCTGGCGCTGATACACGTAATGCACAAGTTCGGTTTTGATATCCCCAATCTGCAAAAATTGGCGCCCAAAAACCGGTATCCCACAAACGACGATACGAATTTACGGTTGGCGAACCAATTGAAGTGAGTGCACCCAGATGTTTGATGACACCACCTATTGAATGCAAACCAATAGGGCCCGGCGCACGCTCGTCGATGGAGGGATCAGGCATGAAAGTATTTTCGCCACCTTCAACATAGGTGAACGCGCCTTCCATACCAGGCAGAGAATCAAAACCTAACTTGTTTACAACGTCTTTTCCGCCACGCCACAACGACATGTTGTGATGACAGCCCGAAGCCGATACACCCATAAATGGTTTCGACATAAAACAAGCAATAAGGTTATCTTCACGCGCTACTTG
>JBOEHC010000090.1:0-32112 GCA_050633765.1 Gammaproteobacteria bacterium | reverse complement strand
TTCAAACTGGTCGATGTGATAGCAATTCGGTTTAGTAACCCCACCATTTGGCTTACCGTCTTCACCACGTTTCAACCACATCATTTCAGGCTCAGTTCCGCAACGCATATTTAAGCCATGTTTATCTTCAAATTCCTGATGTATACGACGTAAGTTTCCACGGCAGTCTGAACTTAGTGCACCACCTGGATTCTCACGTTCTTCTCTATTTCTAAATAACGTACAAAACACGCGGCCCACACGTTTGTCCCAAGGCAGTTGACAAAAAGTCTCCGGATCCGGAATACCTACCAATTCAGAAGACTCAGCACCGTAACCGATATAGTCACCATGACGATCGATAAATAAGTTGGCCGTTGAGCCGTATACTAGTTGAAAGCCTTTTTCAGCAAGTCGTTCCCAATGTGCTGCAGGAATACCTTTACCCATAATTCGTCCCGTCACTGAGACAAATTGGTAATAAATATAATCAACGCCTGTTTCACTAATTTTTTCGCTAACTTGCTTAACTAAATCAGCGCGCCCAGGTGCATTCACATGTTGTTCTAGATCTGTACTATCTTGTGCCATTATTTACACTCCCCTTAATTTTAATAATTAAGTATTATTCTGAACTAATATACATATTTTAATGTTAGCTCCACGGATATGGACTATTGGATACTGGATGTAATTTTCCTTGCGCATAACGAGCAAAGCGGAATGGCTCCAGTAATGAAGATGTCGTTCCACATATTTCTTCTGCAACCAATTGGCCAATACCCAACATTTTATACCCATGATTTGAGTCAGCAATGATGTAACAGTTATCTTTAAATACATCGAACACAGGAAAACTATCTGGAGTGAAGCAACCTAAACCACCAGATGGTTCACGCTTATACTGTGGCAAGGTTCCTTCAAAACGTTTTTGACAATGCGCAAGCGCCGACACCCACATCTCCACAAAATCATCATCTACAATGTAATGGGGTGACTCAGAACCATAGGGATCAATGTCAACGTTATTAGGATCTTCATTAACTTTGAAGGGAGCGGCCCCACCTTGTATGCCGCCAAAATTAAAATCAGGTTTGTAATAGATTCCCCACATCTTATCGGTGATTAAATCACCTGTTTTATCTGAATACAGTGGCGCGACAGAATCAACATGCACAACTGGTGGGAAGTTACCATCGTTGGTTTTTTGAATATCTGGATCAACACCCAATGTGCCTTCTTGTAATGACCAATAAACCCACATTGGAATTTCATTAACCATAGTTCCATCTGGCTGTTTTATGCTTACTGTTTTTGGCAACTCCAACATGTCCCAGAATGTTTTCACCCAAGGACCCGCGCCAATTACAACGTAATCACAATTAATAGTTCCCTGATTTGTCTCTACTGCCTCAATGCTGTTACCTTGATTTGCATACTGGAAGCCTGTAACGGTAACACCACTTAAAATACGAACACCTTGCGCTTCTGCTTTAGAGGCTAAACCTTGCATAGATTTCACATTGTTTGCGTAGCCACCACGCTTTTCGTGCAATACAGAAGTAATTTCTTTCGCTTGCCAGTCATGAAAGAGACCTTGCATGTATTTCATGCTGTCGCTTTCGCCTTCTACGAAAACAGACTCATAACCGATTTCTTTTTGTTGCTTTGCAATGCTTGCAACATTTTCATGCATGACTTCCGGACTAATCTGCATATACCCTACAGGATGATAGCTGTAGGTTTCAGGATCGCTATCCCATACATTTACACTGTGCGCCATTAATTCACGCATAGCAGGTTGGTAGTAATTATTTCGAATCACACCACACGCAATACCGGTGGCGCCAGCAGCTATTCCGCTTTTATCAACAACAAGAATATCTTCACCGCCACCTTGACCATTTGCTTTTAATTGCAATGCCAAATGATAAGCCGTACTTAGCCCATGTATACCTGCGCCAATGATTAAATATTTTGAATGCCTAGGAATGCCCATATAAGTTTGTATAAATTCTTAGAAAATATTTGTCTAGAAGCCTTAATAGGCTTGATTTAATAAACAAATATGGGCGTCGATGGATAGTTCGGCAATTGCACTTAGGACGTACCACATAGTGAGTAATCGCTAATTATAAAGAGACTAAATATTGGCCTTCCAAGATGTTGATAGAAAGCTACCAGCCAAAAATCACTACACTACAAAAATTAGCCTCTTCTCAATCGCCACTGCCTGAATAGTCCATATAGACTAATAACAACCCAAAAACCTTCAACAATAAATGCGGACATATTGAATTCGTACATTAGAGACACAACCACCAAAAATGCACCAAGTGCATTGAATATTGAGTATTTATAACTAGAACTTTCTATGCGCTCCATTTGTAAAAGTAAATACATACCCACCATCAAAGCAACACCTATATTGCCTAGCAAATCATGCCATTGATAATTCATAATTAAGTTCTCTGTGCTCAATCCATATAAAATCAAATACCCTACAGCTATTTGATTTGCCTGAAAGGAATAATTATGAACTGGATTCTGACAATTTTAGCAACTACTGCATCCTATACTTTATTTTCAATTTTCGGCTTACGAACCGGGCAAGCTGAATCATTCTACCAAGCAGCATTCTCTTTAGTTAGAGACCCTATAAATTTTCTGTTAATTTTTATTGGCAGCGCCGGATTTGGAGTTGCCACTTTCTACGCCTATAAAAGTTCCCCTTTAGCCATTACCGTAGTAATTTCCATAGGGTTATTGGTGTCTTTTGTATTTTCTGTCATCTTTGCAAATGGCGAAATAAATCTGCAAAAAATTGCTGCACTATGTCTAATAACTTTAGGTATATGGCTTATAAAGTAAATTTCATTCTTAGGCGTAAATTGAATGCGTACTTTTTTATTAAGAAATCCAAATATAGGCTAAACACGCTAACGAAGTATTCTGCGTACCCACATAAATATTAATGTTATATAACTGCATGTATCATTAATATTAAATACTATACCTAAAAGAATATTCAAATATAAATGATAATCATTACTATTTAGAATGCATATGAAATATTTCTTTATAACTGCCCTTCTATTCTTTTCTACTGCAGTCCTCCTTCATGCAGAAGAATTGGATCCGCCTGAAATAGTTAACGGTGAGCGGCTTTTTCTAGAAACAAGATTTGCGCAATATTTTTATCAATATCTTAAAGACGGTGGCGCGATAAACAAACTCATGCCACAAGGCGATCCAGTCTTAAGCAAAACAGTGCGCTTTTTCGGTCTCCCACCTTATCAGATACCCTTTACAGATAGCCCCTATGCAGGTCAGTCCATAAACTGTCGCACTTGTCATTTAGTAGATGAACATTTAGAACAATCCGAACTCGGTATGCGCGCCTACTCAGATTTTGCAGCACGCAGCCCAGTCCCAGCACGCGAAGACAAGCAAACTACTGTTGTTAGAAACACTCCTATATTAGTAGACGCATCTCTTGCACGGAATAATTTCCTATTACATTCAGACGGTGAATTTGCAAGCTTAAAGCAGTTAATTATTGACACATTGGCAGGAAGAAATTTTGGTTGGATACCAGGTGAAAAACAGCTAGCGATTAACCACGTTTGTCGAATTATAAAAGAAGACAATGGTGAAGATGAATTAGCAAAAGAGTTTGGCGGACTTTCCTATACAGAAATGTTTTCTGGAATTACGAGCAAAACCACGCCCGTTGAGCAAGAATTTTTACTACCAGAACAATACAGAGTTAATATTAGAGAAGCATCATGTGACGAAATTTATGCTGGTGTTGTCAATTTAATTGCTGCCTATACTGAAAGTCTAACTTTTGCCAGTGACGAGGAAATTATATCGCCTTACGACTTATTCTTAAGTATTAACAAACTTCCAAACACTCCTAACGAAAATGAAACTGATTTAGCATATAGCAAGAGATTGCTTGCAGAAATAAACACCTTAAAGAAAAACAATAAACTTAAATTTGTAGAAAAAAACCCAAATACTGAAGACGGTAAATTTAAAACTCATGATCCGGATTATAAATTTAAAGATGAAGAACTAGCTGGCCTTGAAGCTTTTTTCAATCAAGACCCAGATGATAATATTGGCACAGGTAACTGTATTGCATGCCATGCTGCCCCACATTTTACAAATTTTGGATTACATAATATTGGCATTACACAAATCGAGTATGACAACATTCATGGATTTGGTAAGTTTGCCGCATTAAATATTCCGACAATCAAGCAACGAGAAAAGAACCCAAACGTATTCTTGCCCGCCAATGAGAAACATCCGAAAAGAAAAGGAATATTCAGAAAACCCGCATCTGAAGGCAATCCCGCTTATACGGATCTAGGTGCGTGGAATATATTCTTTAATACAGACTATCCTTTACCTCAAGAAAGTATATACAACTTAATTTGTATAGAAGAAGGGAATGTAGTTTGCAAATCTAGAGATGATGCATTAAGTCGTAGCTTAGCAAGATTCAAAACACCTAGTTTACGCGATCTAGGCCATTCCGCTCCCTATATGCATAACGGTCAGATTAGTGACTTGCATGCTGTGGTGGGTTTTTATCTAGCTGCATCAATTAATACTCGTAATGAGCAATTTAGAAATCCAGATAAAGATATTGCTAAGATAGACATTAAACCCAAAGACGTTATTCCTTTAACGCTTTTCTTAATCTCTTTATACGAAGACTATAATTAGCTGGCAATTGCAGCTACGCTAATTAATTTCAAAATAACAATTAGCCTTAACTAGCCCGAAAATCTTTCCATTTTTTAGCTTAATGCTGATCTTTTACAGTACCGGCAATTGCTCCTGCATTGCCGGCATACAGTACATCGCTGTACATAAAAAAGCCCTGCTAATGCAGGGCTTAATACGCAGAATAAGGGGGAGAGTTATCTACGTATATAAAGTCTTAAAATATTAATAGCAATAAGCCAAATACTGCAGTTATTGCTACTGAAAATAATATTACATCAGGCATTAATACGTTATATGCAAATGCATCTTCTACGTGGCTAGTCATGGTTAATTTCCTCTATTTATAAAATTATGGGTTAAAACAAAAAAGCATTGTTAAAAATAATCTCCTCAAGCATCTATTAGATGGGGCCAACCACTTCGAGTTCAAATTAACTACATGAATCTTTTTTATCTAAAAGAATCGAAGTTTTTATACGCCTAAGTTTTCAACTACCTCTTCATTATCTATATCTAAATAAGTGCAAAGGTTATGCCAATTTTCATAAGCATTCTCAATCAAGCACTTACCCACTATTCTGTTCTCAAGTGCTCACAAACATGCACTAGTCATGTGCAGTCCTAGTCCAACTTCGTTCACCTGACGCAGGTTAACGACAGGTTAAACGGTTACTTTAGCCAGTATTTCAGCCGAGACTTATAACAAGTCCTCAAGTAATCGGGCGCAGACTATACACAGAAAGTTAATAAAATATTACGAGTGAATGACATCTTCACGACAGAAGGCGAATGCAACAGATTAAACGACAAACGGATGCGCATTAAGAAAGGAGGAACTTAAGGTAATGAATCTAAAGGAGCTCTGATTTACTTTTAGATGAGGCAAAAAATATCGAGAGGAGTGGTGTGTATATGCTTATACAAAAGCGATTTCGAGATTATTTTTTAACGAAGTATAAAATTAAATCAGAGTTCCATTAGACATAATGTTTATGGTCTTTACGTCGTGTACCTGCACGCTGCACAATAACACCACGTACTGCATCCCTATTCGAAAGAGATATCTCTTCATAACCCTGATTGAGTGCACGAAGATAATAACGATCATCTTCAATAATAAATTGTCGAAAAATATATTCATCCTCTATCATCGCTAATACATAGCTGCCACTTTCTACTGCCGCAGCAGAATCAATGATGATAATGCAACCATCTTTAAACTCAGGCTCCATACTGTCGCCAATTACACGCAAAGCAAATGGCTCGGAATTTGCACAGCCGCCATGATCAGCTAAATCGGCTTGTAACACCTGCTCTTTAATAGTGGCTTGTGAAGGATTTTTAGATTCACTCATAATCTTAGCTCAGATCGAAAATTGTACTTTGCAAAAACGATTCATACTAGCACCTAGCTAATTCTTGGTATGACTTAAACTTCAGATTCAACAGCTTTTTCTGCTTCGCGCTCTTCTTGTTGAAGCGCCCACATATTGGCATAGATTCCCTGCTGTGCTAACAATTCACGATGGTTTCCAGACTCCACCACCTGACCATGATCGAAAACATAAATACTATCAGCATCTACAATTGTCGAGAGGCGATGCGCAATAACCAGGGTGGTCACGCCCTGAGTAACCTCTTGCATAGCGTTTAAAATCATACTCTCGGATTGCGAATCTAGACTTGAAGTCGCCTCATCAAAAATAACAATACGTGGATTTTTCAAAACCGCTCTTGCAATCGCGATGCGCTGTTTCTCACCACCAGATAACTTTAAGCCACGCTCACCAACAATGGTTTCGTAGCCTTGCGGTAACTTTTCAATAAAATCATGAATATTCGCTAATCTGGCAGCCTGCTCGATTTCTTCTTTAGTCGCCCCAGGCTTCGCGTATTGAATGTTAAAATAAATGCTTTCGTTAAACAGTACTGTGTCTTGTGGCACGACAGCAATATTTTCATGCAAGCTTTGCTGTGTACAACTGCGCACGTCTTGCCCATCAATACGTACTACACCATCGGTCACATCATAGAAACGAAAAAGAAGCCGCGCGATAGTAGACTTACCTGCCCCCGAAGCACCAACCACCGCCACTTTGTGTCCAGAAGGAATCGTAATCGAAACATCACGCAAGATTTCTCGATCTTGATTATATGAAAATGAAACCTTATCGAATTCAATTTGCGCAGCACTTACGGTTAACTGTTTTGCATCTTGCGCATCTTTTATTTCAGTATCTTTTTGCAGTAACTTCACCAACATATCCATATCTGCAAGCGAATAAGTAATTTGTCGATAAACGATTCCTAAGGTATTTAATGGCACAAATAATTGCAGCATAAGCGCATTTACCAATACCAAATCACCCAAAGTCATACTGCCATCGGTTACACCCCCTGCCGCAAAAATCATAATAATGGTGACACCAATTGCGATAATGAATGCTTGACCAAAATTCAACATTGACATGGTAGTGATACTTTTTACTGCAGCATTTTCCCATTGCGAAAGGGTTTCACCATAACGCGACAATTCATAACGCTCATTATTAAAATACTTCACTGTTTCATAATTCAACAAGCTGTCTACTGCGATCGAGTTTGCCTGGGAATCCAAACGATTCATTTCATGGCGATATTTCATTCGCCAATTGGTCACCAATAACGTGAATGATATGTATAGAACAATAGTAACGAGCGTTGCGAGTGAAAACTTCAGCGCATAAGCGCTTAATAAAATAACCGCTACTAAACCCAACTCTACAAACGTGGGCACAATAATAAACACCATATAATTAATGATCGAAGATAAGCTTTGTGTACCGCGCTCTAGATCACGAGTTATCGAGCCAGTTTGTCTTTCTAAATGAAAACGCAACGGCAGATTATGCAAATGTTCTAACACCCGTGTAGAAAGTTTTTGAATGGCGCGATAACGCACACGCGCAAACAACACATCACGTAACTCATTAAATAGCGCAGTGGTTAAGCGCAATGCACCGTAGGCTAGCAACAGGCCAAGCGGCAATAACAACAAACTTGCCTCAACATCTAATGTATCTACGATGCGCTTAAGAATTAATGGCACTGCTACCGTGGCGACTTTAGCGATTACTAAACAGGCTAGAGCAATGAGCACTCGCCAACGATAAGCCCACAAATAGGGGAACATCTGCAACAAATTCTTAAAATCAGTGCGTTGCTTATGTGGTTCTTCGGTGCGTGCGTGAAATTGCATGTAGTTACATTAATTAATTATTAAAATTGACGGGATTTATATATGAGCTAAGACCAACACATCATGACGCAAACAAATTCTTTACTTAATATCTCTGAATTCACTTTGCATGTATTTTTCAGATGAAAAAATTAGATCGGAAAAATGTGAACGGTCGTTTTTGCAGATCTCAGGGCCATCAAGCATAAAAAAGTGAAAAATATTTATAAAACTTTTCTATCCAATCAATCGAAAGATTTTAAGTCAGAAGTGTCAAAAAAAGCTTGCTTTTTACTAACCACACGAACGTTCAGGATATTTTAGCCCAACAATAAGAAACAAACGGCTTATCCACAGCTTATTCCACAGAATACACACAAGATGTTGTGCTTGACGGAATTCACACCCCAATTTATAGTAATCCTCGTTCACAGCAACCCACTTCAGTTTGCCTGAAGCTTATAAAAACAAATCTAAGGGGTGCGTGAAAAAAGGATGTAAAAACAATAACTTATAATATTAAGCTGAGAGACCAAATGCAGCCAGAAGTCACTACTATTCCCGAAGAAAAAACCCCAAACACGCCACACGAATCGAATGCTCCTACAAAACTAGAAATTGCGGCCACCGCACCTGGCCAATATCGTGTAATTCGCCGAAATGGCAAAGTAACCACTTTTGATCGTGAAAAAATTAAGGTCGCGGTCACTAAAGCTTTTCTAGCCGTTGAAGGTGGTCATGCTGCAGCGTCAACACGTATTCATGAAATGGTCGACGAGATTACTGACAAAGTTTTCTACGCACTGTCACGTAGTCGCCCACAAGGTGGCACCTTCCATATAGAAGACATACAAGATCAGGTTGAGCTGGCCCTAATGCGCAGTGAGCACCATAAAATTGCTCGTGCCTATGTCTTATATAGAGAAGAACGCACACAAGAACGCGTGCAAATCGAGCTCTCGGCACAAGCTACTCAACAAGAAAACGATACCCCTAGCCTAAATGTAAAAGACCAGACCGGTACGCTAAAACCTTTAGATGTAGAACGCCTAGCGCGCATGGTAGAAGAAGCTTGCATAGACACTGCTGATGTCCCTGCACGCCCCATCATCGAAGAAACTTTACGCAACTTATACGACGGCATTCCGGAAAATGAAGTCGGCACAGCCGTCACCATGAGCGCTCGTACTCTCATTGAGCAAGAACCAAACTATTCATATGTAGCAGCGCGTTTATTACTAGACTCTTTACGTCGCGAAGCACTTACTTTTGTTTACGGTGTGCCATCAGAAGCAACGTTCAAGGAAATGTCTTATCAATATGCTGACTATTTTGAACACTATATTCACAAAGCCATTGAGTTAGAGCTGTTAGATCCAAAACTAGCAAGCGAATATGACCTGAAAAAACTAGGTAAAGCCCTGCAGCCTAAACGTGACCACCAGTTCACTTACCTTGGCATGCAAACACTGTATGACCGTTACTTCATTCAAAGCGAAGACACTCGTTTCGAACTACCACAAGCATTTTTTATGCGTGTAGCCATGGGCTTAGCGCTGAACGAAGTAGAGCGTGAAGAACGTGCGATTGAGTTCTACATGTTGTTATCTTCGTTTGACTTCATGAGTTCAACGCCTACGTTATTTAACTCTGGCACCTTACGCCCGCAATTATCTTCTTGTTACCTAACCACTGTACCCGATGATCTACACGGTATTTTTGAAGCCATTCAAGACGATGCGATGTTATCTAAATTTGCTGGTGGTTTAGGAAATGACTGGACCCCAGTACGCTCTATGGGCGCGCACATCAAAGGCACCAATGGCAAATCACAAGGTGTTGTACCTTTCCTTAAGGTTGCGAATGACACCGCAGTTGCAGTAAACCAAGGCGGTAAGCGTAAGGGCGCAATGTGTGCTTACTTAGAAACTTGGCACTTAGATATAGAAGAGTTTTTAGACTTACGTAAAAACACCGGCGATGATCGTCGTCGCACACATGACATGAACACTGCCAACTGGGTGCCAGATTTATTCATGAAGCGTGTCAGCGAAGACAAGCCATGGACCTTATTCTCACCGCACGTAGCACCAGACTTACACGAATTAAGTGGCAAGGCTTTTGAAGAGCGTTACGAAGCCTACGAGAAAATGGCCGACAACGGAGAAATTAAAAACTTCAAACGCTTAAAAGCAGTAGACCTATGGCGCAAGATGCTCGGCATGTTATACGAAACAGGTCATCCTTGGATTACATTTAAAGACCCGTGCAACCTACGCTCACCACAGCAACATTCGGGTGTAGTGCACTCATCTAACTTGTGTACGGAAATTACGCTTAACACCAAGCAAGACGAAATTGCAGTATGTAACTTAGGCTCAGTAAATTTAGCCTCACACTTGGATGAAGATGGTTTAAACCTTAATAAACTTGAGCAAACTATCTCCACTGCTATGCGCATGTTGGACAATGTAATTGAATACAACTATTACAGTGTCGATAAAGCCAAGCGTTCTAACTTACGTCATCGCCCAGTTGGTTTAGGCATGATGGGCTTTCAAGATGCTCTGTATAAGCAACGCATCGCTTATAGCAGCCAAGAAGCGGTAGAATTTGCTGATCACTCAATGGAAGCGGTTAGCTATTTCGCCATTCAAGCTTCTAGTAACTTGGCCGAAGAACGTGGAGCGTACGCAACGTATAAAGGTTCATTATGGGATCAAGGCATCTTGCCCATCGATTCAATTGAAATTTTAGAACAAGGTCGCGGCGATTATTTAAAACAAGATCGTGGCATGACTATGGACTGGGATAGCCTGCGTCAACGTGTACAAACCGTTGGTATGCGTAACTCTAACACCATGGCCATTGCGCCTACCGCTACTATTTCTAATATTTGCGGTGTGACACAAAGCATCGAACCTACCTATCAAAACTTATTTGTAAAATCGAATTTGTCAGGTGAGTTCACCGTTAGCAATCCACACTTAATTGCTGATTTAAAACAACGCAAAATCTGGGATGAAGTCATGGCCAATGACCTCAAATATTACGATGGTAGTGTGCAATCGATCGATCGCGTTCCAGACGATCTAAAAGTTTTATATGCCACTGCGTTTGAAGTGGATCCACGTTGGTTAGTTGAAGCTGCCTCACGCCGACAAAAATGGATCGATCAAGCACAGTCGCTCAATTTATACATGTCAGAACCTTCAGGCGCAAAACTAGATAACTTATACAAGTTAGCTTGGGTACGTGGCTTAAAAACCACCTACTACTTACGCTCCATGGGTGCCACACATGTAGAGAAAAGTACGGTCGAAGGTCGAGAAAACAAACTTAACGCGGTTAGTAATAACAGTAGCGCACCAAAAGCTTGTTCAATCTTAGATCCAGAATGTGAAGCCTGCCAATAAGCAGGTACAAATTTTTGAATAGATCAAAATCATGCTTAGAAACAGCAATTTTTTAACTAGGGTGAGACAGAAACACGCGCAAGACCGAAATGTATATTTCATACATGAGGATCTGAGCATGTTGCTAACGAAGCTATCGTTAAAAAAGGGCGTTTATAAGTTTGGTTTAAAATAGAGGAGAAAGGGATAATGCAAAGCTGGGAAGATCCAATTGCTGATTCGCGCGTCATGACCAGTGCCGCCGCACCTGCTGTGTTCACAGATACTGCTGCGCAAGAAAAGCCAGCACTAAAAACTGCGCCGCCAACACACACGTTTGATGAAGTAGTGTCTAAGCCGAGTAATTCTGAAATTATTGAGGCAACACAAGCGCTGCAAGATTTAAAAAATGAAATCGAAACAGAAACAACTAAAGAAAGACATGAAGGCGTAACCGGTTTAGAGAACATTGAAATGGGTGCCGAGCGCATCCAAGTCGATGATAAAAAAATCATCAACTGTCGCGCCGATCTAAACCAGCTTGTACCTTTCAAATATGAGTGGGCATGGCAAAAATATCTAGATGGTTGTTCAAACCACTGGATGCCGCAAGAAGTAAACATGAATGCTGACATCTCACTTTGGAAAAACCCAGAAGGTTTAACCGAAGATGAGCGCACCGTGATCAAACGCAACCTTGGTTTCTTCTCCACCGCTGATTCATTAGTAGCGAATAACTTAGTGTTAGCCGTGTACAAGCACATCACTAACCCTGAATGTCGTCAGTATCTCCTGCGCCAATCGTTTGAAGAAGCGGTTCACACTCATGCATACCAATACTGCATTCAATCTTTAGGTTTAGATGAAGGCGAAGTATTTAATATGTATCGCGAAGTACCATCAGTCGCTAAAAAAGCTGAGTGGGCACTGCCATACACCAACAGTTTAGGTGACCCAGACTTCCACACTGGTACGGTAAAAGATGACCAACGTTTGTTACGTGACCTGATTGCATTCTATGTAGTGTTTGAAGGCATCTTCTTCTATGTAGGCTTTGTGCAAATTCTTTCCATGGGTCGTCGCAATAAAATGACCGGTGTTGCAGAACAGTTTCAATACATTCTGCGCGATGAGTCCATGCACATGAACTTTGGTATTGATGTCATCAACCAAATCAAATTAGAAAACCCACACTTATGGACCGAAGAGTTCCAACAGGAAATGATCGATCTTATTAAGAGCGGTGTAGATCTAGAAACGCAATATGCCTACGACACCATGCCTCGCGGCATTTTAGGTTTGAACGCACCGATGTTTGAAGAATATCTGCAGTTCATTGCTAATCGACGTTTCTCACAAATTGGTTTGCCACAGCAATATGAATCAACTAGCAACCCGTTCCCTTGGATGTCTGAAATTTTGGACCTCAAGAAAGAAAAGAACTTCTTTGAAACACGCGTAACCGAGTACCAAACGGGCGGGGCTCTAACTTGGTAATAAAAATGGCCAATACATTTTTAAACCAAACGTATGTAAGCAAAGAAGATGGTATAGAAACCATTAAGGTTTATAACCAACAAAAGAACGTTTATTTCGAATTAACCATGGACACTGTAACCAAAGAAGTCACCCACTATCAGTCAAAACCTTTGAATGATGTGGAAGTGAGCGATTTAGTGCAGTAGTTAACCGGCGTTATGGGGCCACCACTATGGTGGTTATATTAAGGGAGCAACCTCTGCTCCCTTTTTTTTATCTACATGGATGTAGTGTATCCCGGAAATGTCGGGAACAATTTCCGGGGTTATCTGATTCAATATCAATGTAAATTCAAGAACACGCTAATGAATGCAGGAGCAATTTTCTGCCCTTGATGTAGGGTATGCCGCGGGAGACAAGAAATCGGGAGCGGCCGGCGATAATACTAAGGCTATGCAAATAGTTAAAAAGAATAGATAGCAATTACCAGCATTGGCTTAACAAATTAAATACAGACTAAATATCTTTTTCTACTTTTCGCCAATTATCTTCATCTCGGTAAACTTCATAACGCGCCCATTTTCTAAAATCATCCACACTAACAGTATTAATTCTCCTCCTTCCTTGCCCAGCTACTACCTTATATCTAAGTTTTTTATTCTCAACAGAATCATCATTAAGTAATTCTTCCACTTTCCGTACAGACCATTGATCTCCGTATTCTCCATTGCTATAAAAACCACCAAACCTTATTTCAAGTTCAGAATTTATAGTCTTTTGTGCTCGCTTAGTTGCCAGTTCATAAATCGTCAGTAAATCAGACTCATCAACATCGATGAATGTGTCGATTTGGCTAAGTGCATACACAAAATCTTCATGTGTAATTGAGGCATGCCCAGAATGTATTAATTCAGTTTTTTCTTTACTGAGTTTATGGCTAGACCGATTGAGGCTGACTGGATAACGTCTCCACTTAAACAACGCATTAAAGGAAATGGCAACGAATAAAATAATCATTGTATTAAGCAACACAGGCGTGATAACAAACTGATACCCAAGTTGATGAACGACTGGGCCACCCAATACAGCACCTAATGCAGTGGCTCCACCAGGCGGATGAGTACAACGTGCATAGTGCATAACTGTCACTGCCAAGCCAACTGCACATGAAGCAGCCAGTATTTGATTGTCGATAAGCTGCACACAAGAAACGCCTACAATAGCGGATAGAACATGCCCGCCAACCAAAGCCCATGGCTGAGATAAATTACCATGTGGTACAGCAAATAGTAGTACTGCAGATGAGCCCATTGAAGCAAGGATGATAACTGATGCTTGTTTACCGAGAAAATATTGGCTTATCAGATATACAAAATATATTCCAAGAAAGGCACCTATTCCTGAAATGATTCGCTCTTTATGACTTATAGATTGTGTTTCTATTCCAAGGAAATTAGTAAAATTATTAGCCATAATCAAAAAATATTCTTACCCCACTCCAACCTTATAAAGCTTAGTTCTGAATGATGTTTTGTAATAGCTCTTGGTAAGATTTTTTAACTCTATCACCAAACAAAGGATCCTCAACCAGCGCCAATTCACTATTAATATTTCTCCAATCATTTTTCTTTAATACAGAACTAATTGTTGGGTAAACTAATGATTCTTCACTGTTCATATGTTCTTTTTGTACAGTGATATATTCTTTTAAATATTGATAAAGCTCTTCCCTTTTTTGGGGTTCACCCGCTAGCGCGCATTGCAACATTTCCAAAAGTTTATCAGTCAACCCAGGTAACTCATCATGTTCATGCAAGAGCGTTTTCAGCTCGCTTTGGACTTCATCATGGTGCTCTAAAAAATAATTGAAAATTACATTCTCTAAAGGATGATGAACTAAATCAGGATATTCTTTCATATACCGAATCGCATCAAGCATGGAATCAAGATCTATTGGTTTATACTCTTTCAACTGTAAAAGTTGATTTTCTAGAAACCCTAAAAGTTTGATAAAATTTATGTGGTCATTATGCAACTTATCGATTATAGGCTTCATAATAATTTATCTAGCAAGTTAGATTTATCCTTTTGTTTCTTCTATCATATGAATGATCTTCTTTTCCACTTCATTAGCCGTTTCTGCTAAAAACTCATTTTGCGAGAGTGCCGACAACATTTTTTCAGGCTTAATTAAGCCAATTTTTGTTTGCGTACCTTCTGTATAAACTGAAATTCTACACGGCAATGCCATATTCAAACGCATGTCTGTAGATAGAACCTTTGCAGCTTGCTGAGGATTACATACTTCAAATATTTTGCATTCTTCTTTGAAATCTATACCTTTACTTCGCAGAGTCTTACCTAAATCATGAACATGAAGAACTCCGAACCCATGTTTTTTTACTGCTACATCCAAATCATTAACGGCCTGATCAAATAGTTTATTTGTCTCAGCAATATAATATATACTTTCATTTGTTTTTTTATCTTGCACTTAAAACTCCTTAGACCAACCAAACCCAATTTCATACTGTTTCATTTTAATACGGATAGTTTGAGTAGGATCTAAAGGATTTACACCATCTTGGGAATGATGGAATGCATGCATCGCTTCGAAATTTAGCTCACCCATATTCTGAGTTTTATAAGTAAAACCAGTAGTAATATGGTCTTCTACAACAGCAGTAGCAAGTATATTAAATAAAACCTGATCACTATCTATTGGTTGATCAGCATGACTTAGACCAAATCTCCATGTCGCACTTGGGGACATTTGCCATTGCACACCTAACTTGAACACATCAACATTATTCCAGCCAAACCCTGCTCCTTCATCACCACCTAAACAAGCTTCCACATTAGATCCACCCAACGATGGACAATCAAATAACCTTTCAAAATCATTTCCGATTGAATCAACTTGCTCATACCATATTTTTTGGTAATCCAATACTAGTGTTATATTCTCACTTAAATTAGTTGCTATCCCAGCCCATAGAGTAGAAGGTACATCGAAATCTCCATCTTCAGCTAACAAGTCAGAATAATCATCAAATTCACTCATCCAAATCTTTGACCGATATGAAAGACCAAAGTCTGTTGCGCCAATTAAATCTTTAGCTATTATTCCAAATTGCAAACCCCCACCATAAGAATAGTTTTGTCCGTTTTCAGTTAAGTTAGTTGGCATTTGCGTAAAACCACTTTCTACAAAAGATTTAGTAAACCCTGCAAATGGATTTACACCATTACCTCGAAATGATTGCACTGCAAAAATTGGACTAACACCAACCGAGAAGGTATCAGTAAATTTATGCGCATAGGAAAAATTGATAAAAAGTTGAGATAAATCAGCGCCAGCTGTACCTCCTCCAAACACACCAGCAAAAGTTGTCACGGGAGCGGGACCATTCCCAAATGGACTCGCATCTGGGTCAAACGTTGCAGAACCTCCACCAGATCTATAAGTAGTGTTTAAGCCTCCATTTCCATATATCGACAAACCAATAGCATCACGCTCAGTTATCATCTTATTAATGCCAAAACTGGGAATAAGAAATATATTATCACCACTGTCTTGTGCGTCTGGACCAATCGTAAATGCGCCACCCATACCATTCGCTAAACTATCTGTTGCGGAATAACCTCGATCTGGACTAAATATTACAAGGCCCACATCATATCGATCACCAACAAACGCCATGCCGGCAGGATTGGTTGCACTAGCCATAGCATCTTGTGGAAATGCAACACCCGCGCCTGCTAGAGCTCGGGTTTTTATACCCGTACCGTGGGCAAAATAGCCATTGGTAGCCTCTACGATCGTAGAGGAAAAAATAAAAAAAAGTACTATTAACATCCGTATTGAAAACATAAATCAACTTCCATCCATTATTTTTGTACATAAAAAATAACATAAATCAGCGCAATTCTTTTACGTTCTTATCTGTTATTTGTTTGGCAGAGTTTCCCCACGATGATCGTTCATGGTTTACAACTGCAGCAACTTCTTCATCGTTTAATTGAGCACTAAAACCTGGCATCGGTACTGTATACGCAATACCTTCAATTACTTTATCCTTTAAACCATTGAGCACAACCTCTATATGTTGCGATGGGTCATTACTTACCACCGTCTCATTTGCTATTAATGGTGGAAATGCTCCTGGCAGCCCCGTCCCATTACTTTGATGACATGAAGCACAATGTTGTAGATAAACTTTTTCACCTAAATCTACATCTGAATTACTAGTACTGTTAGCTACGTCATTGGTAACAAGCTCACTCGAAGTTTGAACTTTAGCTGGACTCAAATCATCTTCTGTATTAGTTATGCTTGCCTCTTTTGGCATAAGCCAAGCAGTTAACATACGAATTTGTGTCGCATCAAGTCGATCGCCAAATGCTGGCATCACGCCGCTACGCCCGAAAGCAATGGTTTGATGCAATGCATCATCTGAACTCCCATATAACCAAATATCATCAGCTAAATTTGGCGCACCTAATGCAGGATTACCTTCACCCAACAAACCATGACAAGCGGCACAATTAGCTTGAAAGATCTTTTTGCCTTCACTGTTTGTAACTAGGTTGCTTTTACTAGCCAGAGTTTTTATATAATTTTTTACATGCTCTACGCCTTCCTCACCAATGATATCTTGCCAACCTATCATTGCCGCTTTTCGACCTTGCCTTAATGTCTGACTGATTGCTTTCTCGCTACCTCCCCATTGCCAATCATCATCCTTTAAATTGGGAAAAGTTAAAACCTGACCCTTGCCCTCTGCTCCATGACAAGCTGTACAATTTTGCACAAAGACTCGCTGTGCAGATTTCATAATTGCATCATTATTCTGCAACTCTGAAATGGGTCGTTTTAAAATATATTTACGTAATGGCGAAAACTTTGCATGATAACGAGCAAAACTATGATCAAGTCTTCCATGCTGCGACCATTTCAATGTGCCACTAAAAGAACCTAAGCCTGGATATAAAATTAAATAAATTACCGTGATCACTAATGCGGCCAACGTCATCCAAAACCACCACATAGGTGCTGGATTATCTCCTTCAGAAAGTGTTTCGTCCCAAACAGGTGACTCTTCTTGTTGTTCTCTATTTGCGGAGTAATAAATACTAAATACTAACCAACAAAGCCCAAGCACACTGACACTCGTTAGCACAATAATCCATCCTGCCCAAAATTCTGTAGGCATATCAGCCATCGGTATACTCATCCTCTAATGGAATTCTTGCAGCTTTATTTGTGCTTTTGCTTGATGACTTCATTGAAACCCATAATACGACTGCAATCATAAAAGCCATGACAAACATATCCCCTATAAATATAAAATAAGCCATTACGGTTCTCCTTTGGTATATGCAGTCCCAAGCACTTGCAAGTAAGCAATTAATGCATCTAGCTCAGATTTTCCTTCAAGCATGGACTCAGATGATTCAATATCATTCTCTGTATAAGGATGGCCAAGCTTCACTAATACATGAAGTTTATTTTTAATGTCACCATCCAGATTCGCTGCGCGTTCAGCTAACCATGGGTAAGCAGGCATAATTGAGTTTTTCACAACATCACGTGGACTAATTAAATGAATTCGATGCCAATCATTTGAATATTTACCACCTATGCGATGTAAATCTGGACCGGTCCGCTTCGAACCCCATAAAAAAGGTCGGTCATAAACAAACTCGCCTGCACGAGAATACGGTCCATAGCGTTCTACTTCGGCAACGAGTGGTCGAACCTGTTGTGAATGACAAGTGCTACAACCTTCTCTAATGTATATATCTCGCCCAACTAGTTCTAAAGGTGAATATACTTTTGTATTTGGACTCGCCGTTTTCAGAGATTCTTGAAATAAACTAGGTAGCACTTGCACCAAACCACCAATGGCAGAAACAAATAGAATACCAAATATTAACAAGCCAATATTTTTTTCTAATACCTGATGTAATTGAAAACCGTTCATGCAGTAACTCCACATTCGACTGGAGGCCTAACTGCAACCGTACGACGACCTGCTATGGTCTTTAAAAAATTATATGTCATGAGAATAGTGCCAATTAAAAACAAGACACCGGCTACTAAGCGCAATAAATAATAAGGGTTCATAGCTGCCATGATCTCAGTAAAGCTATAGCGCAACTCCCCAAGATCATCGAGACTTAACCACAACACTCCTTGCGAAACACCTGCACCCCAAAGTGCAACGATATAAAGTATTGTGCCCGCCAAAGCTAACCAAAAATGTATATTAGCTAAACGAACACTGTATAAATTCCCACCCACTAACCTAGGCACAAGGAAATAGAACGTTCCATAAGTAATCATGGCATTCCAACCAAGCGCACCTGAATGCACATGGCCAATCGTCCACTCAGTGAAGTGACTGATGATATTGACACTTTTAATTGCCAACATAGGACCTTCAAAAGTAGCGAGCCCATAAAATGCAAGCGCGAGAACAATAAATTTTAACGAAGGCTCACTGCGAAGTTTTTCCCATGCGGTACTCACCGTCATAATACCGTTCACCATAGATGCCCATGATGGTGCAAGTAATACCAAACTCATTACCATGCCTAAGTTTTGCACCCAGTCAGGAATAGCGTTGAAATGTAAATGATGCGGTCCCGCCCAGATATAGCTATAGGTAAAAGCCCAGAACGCAACTATCGATAACTTATAACTCCATATTGGCCTTTCAGCTTGCTTTGGCAAAAAGTAATACATCATGCCAAGGAATCCACCTGTTAATAAAAACCCCACTGCATTGTGTCCGTACCACCACTGTACAATCGCATCCTGCGCACCAGCATATAACGAATAAGATTTAGTTAAGGTGACTGGGAGTGCAAGATTATTAACGATATGCAGCATGGCAATGACAATAATTAATCCGCCATAGAACCAATTCGAGATGTAAATTTGTTTAATACGACGTTTTGCAATCGTGCCGAAAAATACAATTGCAAAACAAACCCACACTAATGTGATTGCAATATCAAAAGGCCATTCAAGTTCGGCATATTCTTTTGAGGTTGTTAACCCCATTAACAAAGAAATACCACCAGTAAGAATTGCTATTTGCCAGGCCCAACATGTAAACCATGCTAAATTTGATGCATAGAGGCGTACATGACAAGTGCGCTGAACACTGTAGTAAGCAGTGCCCATCAAGGCAGAAACCCCAAAACCAAAAATCACAACGTTGGTATGAAAAGTTCTTAATCTACCAAACGATAACCATGCCTGATCAAAATTAAGCTCTGGCCAAACGAGTTCTGCTGCAACATAAACACCTGCCAACATACCAATCACTGCCCAAATAACTGAGAACATCACTAACATAGTGACAATGCGATCACTATATATTTCAACTGATAAAATTTTTGCTGGATCCGCCAAATCTATACTCCTAAGCTAGGACCGATTCCATTAATCCACAGGAACACGGTGATACCTAACAAACTAACGAATGCAACCAACAAATAACCGATCAAAGATGAAGCCATTAACATTCCTCGTTCAGGGGTAGTATTAAGAACAACAGGTAAACCACGATATAGTAAGTACATGCTCCAAAGCATCACTGGAACAAACACAAGTACATTAAGAAAAACATCAGGATAAATATGAATTATGCTGCCTAGTGCCAGTGGCGCTCCCACGATAGTTATCATTGCGAAGTGAATCCCAAGAGAGTGTCTTGCGCCATAGGTAGTTGCCATCCATTTGGATACAACCGCTGAACTAACAAAGCCAATTAACAGTGCTAAAAAATATGCGAGACTAATCCCAATCAACACATTCTCATTTAAATATAATGGTTCAACGGCACCTAATCTCCAGCCAAATTTACTTGCACCAAGAAATGCAAATATTGGCGGTATTATTCCTAACCATAATGCAGCTTTAAAAAATACAGATAGCGAAGATGGCGCAGTATCAGCCAATTCAGTAAATATTTTATTAGGCTGGAAAAATAGACGAACCAATAAACATGATGGCAATTCTTTTTTCATAGGAGGTGGACTTAATTTAATAAGTGAATATGTAAAAATTACTGCCTTTTTTCATGTTTATTTGGCTCATCTAAAAACAACAAGAGACTTTCTCTACGACTGAAGTATGCTGATATCAATAATAAGTTTTATTGATCTGAAACAGGTTTGCCCAAATAAACTACAACGTATAAAAAAAGCCGCAGCATAAAATGCTACGGCTTTAACTATATAAATGCTTTGTCAGTTAAGTATCAGGATCCCATTTAAATGCATCTTCACCAGAAATAGCAAAGAACATCCAAACATCAATTAATAAAATAACTAAAAAGATGACTGAAGTTCCTAATGCCCACCAGGGATTAAAATGATGATCGCCTATTCCAAGTGTATATAGGATATAACCTGTTACACCTGTGAACACTACAATCGCTAGCAATGCTTGTTGAACTCTTGACATAATTTTTTCCTCGTAAAAATTTTTAATTTAAATTATTTAGGTTTGTCACAGAGTGGCATATCGTGCCAACCAGCAAGATAGTTCATCCTAGCTGCAATCTTGCGTTCTGCTTCACTAGCTCTATTTTCATCCCAGTCTGCAAGACGTGGTTTGATAAATGATTCCCACACTGGTGGAACCATTAGCATTGCTAGCATGGCGTAGTACCCATAACCCGTATCAGGAGCATCACACTCTTCTAACTCCCAGAAATGAGTTTCTCCTCTATCGTGGTGATCGGCTTGACGACCAATTTCGATAAATCCAAATTGCGTAAAGGGTGATTCACCAACATCCCAAGAATGATGGTAATCAATGGGTTGACCTTTTTCGCGAATGAGGCCGTAGTGCTCAAGATAATTAAGTACCTCTAATTCGAATGCCGAGATCACCCAAGAACCCACCATTACCGCTAATCCAATCCAACCTGCAGCGAACCAGAATATAAATATGGTTGGTAAACTCATTGCATAACCACGTATCCAACGATTTTGCCACGAAATAAATGGTATACCTCTTTTCTTCAAGCGCTGTTGTTCCATTACATAAAGAAAACGTGATTGCCCAAAGTGCGATAGTAGATAGTGTTTATAAATGTTGCGCCCTCTAGGCGAGGTAGCAGGGTCATCTTCACAACCTAGTTCGAGATGATGATTGTAGACGTGCGCATAACAGAAGTGAGCAATCCCACTTAACGCCATCATCCAACGTGCCAAAACAAATGTTGGTCCCTTTGTATGCGCTAGCTCGTGCCCAAACATAATGCCAAGACCCATATAAATTCCAGCCGATATGGTTGCACCCACCATTCCCAACGTAGTTAATCCATGATGAATAGTTATACCCATAATTTCGTTAGGTCCAAATGGCACACCTGTTGCGAATTCATACGCTCGCCAAACAAGTGCCAATTGAAGCATCACAAATACTGGATATTGGATCCACATCATCACTTTTAGGAACGAGGCTATGCCATATAAATCACCATTATCATCTCGACCTGCTGGATCAGCATGAAATGCTGAACTCACACTTGTGAACCAATCAATAATAATAGAAGCAATTAAAAGGACAACACCTGTCCAAACCCATGGACCACCAATAACAAGCCCAACTAACGTTGCGAAAATTAATATCGGCGTTTCCAAATATCGAATATTTACTAAAAATTTATGCATTTTGTTTTCCTCTTCTACAATAAATAATTCTTTTTTTATTTTAATAATCTGCAATGACTACTGATCGCAGCTTCCCTTGCTTCGCTTCTTCATCGCTCGGTAACATTTCGTACGCCACCTCATCTTGTCCGCATTGCGCTTTGCGTGTCTTGATTCGATCGAACCACGCTTTAACATTAGAACGTTCATTAATAAGTGCTCCACATCCAGCAATTTCTAGCAAGTGCGCATAAGCTGTCCAGTGCAAATCTGCCCAAGTGTATTTGTCACAAACAATATATTTGTTACTCTGCAGCTGTTGATCTAAAGCATCAAAAAACACGTTTAAAGATTCTCCGGCAGAATCAATAACCCCTTGATCAGGTGCATAATTTGCATCACTGTAACCCTTAACAAACACTTCATCTGCAATTTGTTCTACAAGTGGAGCCACATTAGTTTCAGCAATGTCTACCCAATAATTTTGCATCGCCGCTAAGTTTGCATTGCGCGGAGTTAATGCATACCCCAAACCTCTAGCATCAGTAAATGCGGTTATAGCGCCACTACCACAAGTATTAAAATCCGCCTCCTTTAGGTACGGCGAAATCGATAATGGAGATAAATCTGCAATATACTCATCTAAATTATCTACAGCATCTGTTATCAGGCTATAGCAATTCATTTCCATTCCTTGTTCTGCAGCAGTTATTACACACTTAAGTGTGTCGGCATCTGCTGGACAACCAATAAGCTCCAACACATATTGTGTTTTCTTCATTTCGCCTGACGCCCCATACCCAGCGTTCCCTTGCCCGCCAGATTTTTCAGCCATTAATTCAAATAAATCTGTCATAATTTTTTACCTATATTTATAAATTTAAACTTTAAAATGAAATGCTATGCAGCAACTTTATTTTCTTTCACTTCGTAGCCAGGAATTTCATTCTTCATCTGAGAGAACCATTCGCTAATGTTTTTATACTTCGACATATCAACTGCATTACCACCATCTTCTAAAGCCTTAAATACTGCTGCCCAGTGAATATCGGCAAGTGAAAATTCACTAACAATATATTTTTGATTTTCTAAAGCCTTTTCTAGCTCAGTAAATACGACATCAAAATTCTCTTCAGCATCGCATTTCGTTTTTAGCACTTGGATCCAATATTGCTGCATGGCAAGTACTCGTGCCTTTCTAGGATGAATGGTAGGCGCTCTACCTTTAATATTGAGGTACGTCATAACAGCGCTTTCACCGCAAACCGTAAAATCACCCTCTTTAATACAAGGATAGCGAGTAAGATTTGACATATTGAGTGATTCAGACATCTTGTCATCGAGACTTGAAGGTTCACCCCATACAATCTCTACAGGAATCTTCCTGTAAGAAGCTAAAAATATACATTTATAAGATGCAGCATCACCTGGCATACATACCAGCTGGGGTGTCTCACTCACCTTTGATTTTGATTTACTAAATAGGCCCATAATTTACTCCGTAAAAATTCTGATATTGTTCTACTAATACTATTCATCATCTGGATAGACTGATTTCCATTAAATAAAACAGGAATATCTACCAAATTAGTGGGACCCAGCGTACTTATGCTGTAACGTAAAGTTTCTGATCCACATCAGGAAATTAAACGGTCGGATTGGCTTAGAAACAGTAAATTCGCCTTTACTGATCTAGGTCATAAAAGCGCGCATTTTTAGCTTCTTGTTCAAAATTAATTACATAATTATCAAATGGATAGGTGACCTGCCCAATAAACATATAACGTAGTTATTGATTAAAAGGTACACTTAAACAACATTATGGAAGAACAAAAAATAAACTTTAAGTCCCTTAAAGCCTCCTGCAAAAATTGCTCATTAGTCGAGCTATGCTTACCAAGAGGACTCAATTCGAATGACTTGGGCACCCTGGATGACATGATTCAGCAACGTAGATTGCTACAAAAAACTGAAAGCATTTTTAATCAAGGTGAACACTCAAGTTGCATCTATGCCGTACGTTCAGGATCAGTGAAAACCTTCACCACCGATAAAAATGGCGAAGAACAAATTCTTGGTTTTCATTTACCTGGTGAGATTTTGGGTTTAGATGGTATGGATAACCAAATTCATAGTTGCTCTGCCGTGGCGTTAGATACCTCGACCATTTGCGAACTTCCTGTCGATGATCTAAATGTATTATGCGTAAAAATTCCAGGTTTACAGCAGCAACTGCTCAGCTTGATCAGTAATGAAATCTCAAAAGATCATACAATGCTGATGTTGCTAGCTAGAAGAAATGCAGAACAAAAGCTGGCTACTTTTTTAATCAACCTATCCGGTCGGTTCAAAGCAAGAGGTTATTCTGCTGAAGATTTTGATCTCACCATGAGTCGATACGATATTGGTAATTATTTAGGTTTAGCAGATGAAACAGTCAGCAGATTGATTTCAAAATTTAAAGATAACAAAATAATAGAGGCCAATAGAAAGCAAATTTCAATAGTTGACCATGAAAAACTCTGCGGCATCGCAGAAGGCGACTATAGTTTAAGTTAAAAAAATAGTAATTGCTTTGTGTTTGCAACAAACACTATGTAAGCAAAAACAAGAATGGCTAAACACCAAGAAAAAACACGAATTATCTTAGTCTTGCCGCGCTTTAGCGCAATCGTTCCCAATATAATATAAATTAGTAAAGCAATAATTTTAGCGTTTATCCAGGCTGTATATATTGGATATTGCGTTGAAACAATCACTAATATAATAGCGCTAACTAACAATATAGTGTCATTTATATGTGGCACTATATTTACCCACCTGCGCTGCAATTTAGCAGAACCTTGCATCATCCAAAAACCCCTAAGCACAAAACCACTAATAGACAGCAATGCTGTAACAGCATGAATGAATTTTATCGTTTCATATAGAGACATATTAGATCCCACTATTTTCAGCTTATTCAATTTAATAGAAATTTTTATACAAAATTCGTCTTTCAATTATTCTGGCATGAATCAGACTTATTTATTTAAAAATTAATAATCTTGAAAACATATAACGTTATAACAAAATTGAATGATCTTCACTGACTGACTTAAATCAGGTGAGCGCTGCATTTTATTTGTTATTTTTCAATCTCTACTTTTTAGGTACTAACATAAAATAAAATATTAGGAATAAAAATAAATGGAATGAGTTATGCGTTATAGCATTTATATAATTTTAAGTTTTATTATCTTCACATCAACCTGTATGGCATATGAACCAGGCACTTGGTTTGCCAGAATTGGCCCGACTTTAATCGAGCCCAATGATAGAAGTAACGATGTAGAAGGACTTCCTGATACAGGCGTGCGCGTCGATGACGACGTTACACTTGGATTTACTATTGGCTACATGCTTAATTCAAAATATGCAATTGAGTTATTAGGGGTAACCCCTTCCACACATAATTTACACGGCAAAGATGGCATTGGTGCATTAGGTAAAATTGCTGATGTCGACGTATTTCCACCCACTTTATCGCTGCAATACCATTTTAATGGAACTGCAAAATTTCACCCTTATTTAGGAGCGGGAATTAACTTCACCCACTTCCCAGACGAAAGTGTTTCTGCTTCGTTAGAAACTGCGCTTGGAGGCGACACAAAATTAGATATAGATGACTCTTGGGGACTGGCCGCACACATTGGTATGGATTATTCACTCAATGACAATTGGTTTTTAAACACTGCTGTTTGGTATATAGATATCGATGCAGATGCAAAATTAAAAACCAATGACGTAACTCGAGATATTAATATAGATATAGATCCATGGGTGATATTTACCGGAATCGGCAGAAAGTTCTGAATTAAATAAATCACTACTGATTTAAATCAGTTAGCAATTACTCTAATAATTTTAGAGTTAACCATTAACATACTAAACATATTAAATAGGTAATTTTATGGATCATTCTCTTTACGAAGATCTCGGCGGGGAAAAAACAGTCGAGAAAGCTTCGGCAATACTTTATGTAAACATACTGCGTGATGAACGTATTAATAGTTATTTTGAAAACATAGATATTGAAAAACAAAAACGTAAAATGTCCAGTTTTTTAACTAATATATTTGGTGGCCCATCATTATATTTAGGCAAGACAATGCGTAAAGCACATAAAAAAGTAGTTGATAAAGGGCTTAATGATAGTCACGTTGATGCAATGATGGAGTGCGTGAACGCTACCTTAAAGGAATTGGAAATTGAGACTGAGTTAATTAATAAAGTAATGGCAGCCATTGAAGAGCATCGAGATGATGTACTTGGCAGGTGATATAAGTGATTTCACAAGTAACATATCAAAGCCAAACATATTCTCGCATATGTTTAATTCTTTTATTAGCTATTATTTTTTCTTCACAAACATTATTTGCAGGTGAATCGGTAGATGCGGTTAAAGCAGGCGCAAAAGAGTTTCAACAACGATGCGCACTGTGTCATGGCGATAATGGAAAAGGTAATGGTCCTTATGCCTTGGCGCTCGTTTTTAAACCTACAGATCTAACTAAACTTCTTGCTGATAATGATGGTGAGTTTCCATTTCTAGAAACATACTTAATTATTGATGGTCGCGAAATTGTAAAAAGCCACGGGCCTAGATTAATGCCAATTTGGGGGGATCGATATAATACAGAGGCTTGGTCGGAGGTAGATCCAGAGTTCGGCGATACGCTTGTAAGAGGCAGAATATTTGAGTTATTACTATTTTTGTACTCTATTCAGGAAGCACCGAAATAATAATAAATTAAATTTAAACCACCTCTGTAAAAGTTGATTTTTAGCAGTATTTATCAAAAAAATAGCATTAAATCATTAATAACGAAATTAGATAATTTATGAAAATGTCAAATATAAAATTCAACAAAGGAAACACAATCATCACAGCCATAACAGTAGTTGTAATGATTTCAATAGGTATAGATATTTTTGTAAATATTCTACTATCATTTTAAATGTTATCGCTCACATGCCTTGCATATTGCGAGGCAGTATTGTGCAATATTTATATCAAGCGCTGAATACTGTAAAGAACAAGTTACAACAATCTCTTCTTTACTATGGAATGCAAGCAACAATATATACTTGAAAAAGTATACCGATCAGATATAAGACCAGCACTCCCCTAATATCCTTACATGCAAAAAATCGATTGTGGCGATTGATTTTTTGCATAGAAATCAACGCATTTCCTTGCAATAGAATGTCGCTATTCCATGTCTATTAGTATGTAACTGATTACTAATTAACAAAAAGGAACATAGACATGAAAACTAAAGCACTTTTAACAGCAGCATTAATAGCTACTACTAACTTTGCATGGGCACAAGGCGGCATAACAGTTGATAACTTTGAGCAATACATGAATGTAAGTAATGGTGTACCCAAAATTGAATCAAACCAAGTTAGAACATATTCTAACGAACCGTTTTATTTCAACCTTAATGAAATTGGCAAACCTTCAAGTGGACCAGTCTATAGTGGACAGTCTTCTAAAGATCCAGTTTATTTTAACCTATCTGATATCGGGAAACCTTCGAGTGGACCGGTTTACAATAACGCATCTTAATAAAGTTGCGTGTTAACACCAGTACATGGAAAGTTAATGAACAAGGACGTTCTTCTAACCCTGGATTGTTATGAAACTTATCAAAAGAATAGCAGCTTTAACATTATTAACTATATGCATGATCAAATTGTTAATGATGTTTGTCTTGAGATATATCGTTCGGATGATCCAACCTACTAATCCTATACGGGAGTAAGAACATGAATCAAATTCAAAAACAAAAAATACTTAATAAGCAATTAGACTTAGTAGCAGAATATTATCTTCGCGAAATGATTCGCAGAGAATATCCAGAATGGATTGACTACGATGAAAAAAGTAATAACTACTATGATTCGCTATTGGAAATAAAGAATTTTGAAGTAAACTAGAAATACAATAAACAATGAGTAACACTAGAAAATTATTCGCGCATGTATCGCTGCTAATGGTCGCGTGTTTAATGGCAAATACACTCTATGCCAATAATGACCTGCACCAAGCTTTTACAGAGATATTAGGTAAAAGTGTAAGCAATGGCCAGGTAGACTATAAAGCCATTAAAAATAATCCAAAATACTTCAGCTATTTAGAAAGTCTCAAAAAGAAAACTAGCTTTAAAACCAAAGACGAAGAACTAGCCTACTGGATTAATGCTTACAATGCATTGGTTATCCAAAGCATTCTTAATGGTGGTTCGCCAAAGTCATTCTTTAGCAGAATGAAATTCTTCAAAGGTGACAAATACCAAGTCAATGGTATGAACATTAATCTATATGATCTGGAGCACAAAGTAATACTACCGCTAGGTGAACCACGTGTGCATTTTGCCATTAACTGTGCCTCTCGCTCCTGCCCAAAACTTATGGCACAAGCATATAGTGCTGATAACTTAGACGAAGAACTTACATTAGTTACTAAAGACTTTATCAACGACACAATGAGAAATCATTTTGATCCTGCAATGAATATTGCATCGATCTCAAAAATTTTTGATTGGTTTAAAGCTGATTTTATAAAACATTCTGGATCAATTGAGCAATATATCGCGCAATTTATTAACGATGATAAGATTGCAAAAGACGTCCAAGCAGGTAACTACAAAATTAAATACCTTAAATATGACTGGAGCTTAAACGGCACTAAATAAACAACTGATCTCGATGCTAACAATCTATCGTACTGCAATACTGCGACTAACGTCCTTTTTGATACTCCTCTTCGTTAGTTGCAGTAATTGTATTTTTGCACAAGAAGAAACAGACAAGCCGGCATATAAATATGCCATTGACTTATATGGCGCAACCTCCATACGTATCGCCGCACGCGAATGGATGCTACAACGGGGTAAAACAGATGTAGTACCAGCATTAATCCGCAGCTTACGCTACTTCCCCGAAGACTCAACGCAAACCCTACATCTATTAAAACAGCTTACCAATCAAGACTTAGGCCCGCGTTGGCACGATTGGATGATATGGATGCAAGAAAACCCCACCGAACCAATTGCCCAAAATGAATTATTTATTGCAGCGGTAACCAAACGAATAGATAAAAACTTTGAGAATTTCTTCTATGCAGGCATTGAACGCAGCATTCGACTAGATGAAATTGCCTGGGGAGGTGTACGTAAAGATGGTATCCCTGCTTTAACGAACCCTAATCTCATTGCGGCAAAAGAAGCGGGCTACATAACCAATAATGAACTGGTATTTGGTATTTCCATAAATGGCGATACACGTGCTTACCCATATCGCTTCATGGATTGGCACGAAATGTTAAATGACTCTATTGGTGGAGTAACCGTATCACTTGCGTATTGCACACTGTGTGGTTCGGGTATTTTGTATAAAACCGATATTCATGCAAATGAGGAGCCTATTATTTTTGGCTCTTCAGGTTTCTTATATCGTTCCAATAAACTCATGTATGACCAAAAAACCCATTCACTATGGAATCAGTTCAATGGTAAACCAGTAGTGGGGTCACTAGTGAATAGCGATATTGAACTTGAAGTGCTACCACTGGTAACCACCACCTGGGGAGAATGGCTAGCACAACATCCAGATACCAAAGTACTGTCTGAAGACACGGGCTACCACCGTGACTACACACCCGGTACAGCCTACGGTGCATACTTCTTCAGTGATGAACTCATGTTTCCAGCAAGTGTGAATGACAGTTCGCTCAAACAAAAAGAAAAAGTCTTTGGTTTACGCATTAGCGGTGCCAACAAAGCCTGGCCATTAAAGTTATTTGAACCACCCATAGCCATCAATGATCAAATCGGTATCATTCCTATTGTATTAATAGGTGATGCAAAAAGTGAAACCGTACGTGCCTATCGTTCGGAAGGCATTAAATTTAAATATTCAGACAACAGTCGACTCACATCAGAAGATGGAGAGTGGAAACAAACTGAAAGCGAACTCATTGGTCCAGATAACCAAAAACTCTCCCGCCTACCCGGGCATATCGCTTATTGGTTTGCATGGAGCGGTTACTTTCCAGACACCTTATCAAATAAATAAAAAGTAACTGCGACGACGACTGCCATGGATGGCAGAAGTGCAGAAAATGCAGGAGCAATTTTCTGCCCGCCATGGACGATGTACATGGATGCACAAGTGTCGCGGAAGACAGGATGTCGTGAGCGACCAGCCGAAGCGCAATGTATAATTTTTAATCATTGGTAAAAATTGAACAATACTGTCTCTCTACATTCAGTTAAAATGTAGCAATGAACTTTAACTTTACTAATCAAACAGTAGTTATCACCGGTGCAGCCGGAGCATTAGGCTCCACCACAGCTGAACTCTTTTTCCGTGCTGGTGCAAATATAGCACTTGTAGATATCAGTTTTGCGAAACTCACACATCCACGTTGGAAGCATGCCAAAAATGTAGGTATGTTTGAAACCGATTTAACCGATGTAAATTCAGTAAACAATTCAGTTAGCCAAATTATCGAACGCTTTGGAAAGATTGATTGCCTCGCCAATGTTGCTGGGGGTTTTAAAATGGGCCCCATGGTGCACGAAACATCAGTAAGTGATTGGGACTTCATGATCAACCTAAATGCTAAAAGCGTGTTCTTAATGTGCCGCGCCGTAGTACCACACATGCTGGAAAAGAAAAAAGGCAAAATAGTAAATGTGGCCGCGCGCGCAGCAATAGAAGGCAAAGCCAACATGGCGCCGTATGGTGTAAGTAAAGCAGCGGTAATTATCCTTACCCAAAGCCTGGCGGCAGAACATAAGCTTAATAATATTAACGTTGATTGTATTCTGCTTGGCACGGTAGATACACTGCAAAATAGAAACGACATGCCAGATGCCAACTTCAGTAACTGGGTGCCTACATCAGACTTGGCGAATGAAATTTTGCACTTGTGTTCCGAACAAGCAAAAGGTGTAACGGGCGCTGCGTTACCGGTTTATGGAAAGAGCTAAATCATAGTTAATTCCAAATTGATAAGCGGCCTTACAATAATTAATTCATTCAAAGATTTAGTTTTTACATAAGATGAGTGATTTGCAAAGTATTATTAACAGATTTAAAGCGAGCGCAAAAGAAATAGAGACACTGTCAAGTTTTGATCACGATTTAAGACAGCTCATCAAGTTAAAATCTTCTCATTATATTACTGATTCCTCAAAACTAGCTAATTTTAAAAGCTTTATAGATGATGTGAACCACGATGAAAATATTATTGAGAGTTACAAAATAATATTTACACATTCAGTAGTTTTATTAGTTTCCCATTTTTCTGCGGCATTGAGTGATTATTTTAAGTTTTGTTTTACCAATATTCGAGCTGAAAATGAAAAATTAAATGAGAGGATTAACTTAACACTTGAGGATATATACGAATTAAACAAGGATAATATAAAGAATTTACCATAGATATATCTCAAGAAAGCCAGTGATATCAGTTTTCAAGACATGAAAAGTATAGTTAGGACATTTGAAAATTATTTCGGAATTATTCTAAAAAGAGATCAGATCATGAATAACGTGATATCAGCC
>JBOEHC010000089.1:0-10861 GCA_050633765.1 Gammaproteobacteria bacterium | reverse complement strand
TTAACACTGCTCGCAAATAGTATGCAGGATTAAAAATATTTGTGGCCTGAATGCGCTGATGGTTACCCTTAGCGCGCACATACCCAGTCGCTCGTATCTCGTGCTCAAATAACCATTTCTCGTAGTCAAAACTACCTAAATTCGCATATCCCCATGGTCGTTTTAAACGAACTCGAAACTGCCACATTTCACCTATTTTTAATACAGGTGTATTGCCATACCAGTTTAATCTTACTTTTTTAGGTAATACTACAATCTCTCCGTCTGATGAGGTCTGTGCTTTATTAATAGAAAACTCGAATCTAGTGCTTCGACCCTGCACACTGGGGATTGATACAATTTGACCTGTAACTTCCAGATCTATGCCTTCCAAAGATTTATCAAGCTCTGGATATAGATTTAGGTATGCATGCACCAATCCCCATAAGAAACCCAACAAAAGGCTTACCATTAAAATACTGCGTGGATATTTAAGCCCTATTAAGACTGTCGGTACAATACTAAAGATCCAATACCAGTGCGGTAACGTTGCAAACACTGTTAAAATACAAATACCGAGCGTAAACGCGACAGCCACTTTAAACATACGAGCTCATCCAACCGAAGGTATATAAGTATTGTATCTTAAACAGTCATAACTATAGATAAAAATGATTCATTCATGCCGCGAAATTTTCTAAAAAAGTTTTTTGCTAATAACAAAATTAGAGATGAGAAATCTTTCAGTATTTTTGGAGAATTTATACACGATCAAAATTTATGGCATATGCGTAGGCGTTCTGTCGCAGGCGCTTGTGCTATAGGTCTATTTTGCGCTTTTATTCCATTACCTTTCCAAATGCTCATCGCAGCAGGATTTGCGATCATTTTCAGATGCAATTTACCCATCGCTGTTGCCTTAGTTTGGATAACCAATCCCATTACTATGCCGCCTTTGTTTTTCCTTGCTTACAAAGTAGGCGTATTTTTAACAGAAACCAATTTAGGTTCATTTGAATTTGAATTGAGTTTTAATTGGCTGTTTACAGAATTACGCGAACGTTGGCGCCCATTCATGATGGGCTGCTTTTTCTTAGGCACTTCTGCAGGGCTATTTGGCTTTATTACTGCTAGAGTCTTATGGCGAATACGAGTGATCACATTTTGGAATAAACGAAAGCAACGAAAATTCCATAAGCTTAAGAAGTAGCTAATCAAGAGAATTTAATTCTATAGTCAAGCTTCTCTTACATTCGATAATAAATATATTTACGCACGGCTCCAAACTTCGTAATAGGTCACCGTGTTATAGGTAAAACTACGAATGCCCACTTGCTGTGCTCGCTGCGAAGCCGTTTCAATGGCTTTTTGATGTGCTATTAAACAATCTTCACCATGGTGCGATTGATAAAAGGTAACTAGATACCACCCTTCTCTTTCAAGAATTTTGGGGTCATCTTCTAACTCCTCAATACTTTTTGAGTGCTCACTCACTATTATGGTCCCAACCAAACAGATAAATTTACGCTATGGCTATTAACACTAAACATATTCTATTTAAATATCTGAAATTATCAAGCATTGAGGTAGGCAAATGTTAAAAATTAACTTATCGACTTACATGGGCAATAATAATATTGGTGGGATATATATTCAGCTTAAAATCTGGAAATCAGATAGCGAATTACTATTTGAATGAATTTAGATCATTACAAAATGTCTTAGAAAAATCAGCATTTCCATCAAGAATATAGCTCTTTACTCTATTCCTGCATTAATGCGTAATGCATAGACTACAGCCTTAGGGTCAAAAATGCCTTTTTGTGTCATTGAATTCGTTGAGTTGAAAACTCAAAGTCATCTGCCTCGTATCCATGCTTTTCTATGCACCTGATAACAGCAATTCAACAAAAATTTATATTTGCGATTAGCTAATAGTGACCTAGCTCACAAAACCTAATCACAGTGTAGAGGACTATTAGTCTCATAATTAATATAAGACGAAGAGACGAGAAATGAAGGATATAAATATTATTGATTTAATAGTAGTCGGTTTATTCATGACGGGCTTACTAATGGGCCTTGCTCAATCCGTATAAACCTATACCACCACTAGTGATAGTGGTTTAATATATTTCTAACTGAATAATTGTTTCAACTATTAATAGTTACCCTATAACCCGTTTAAAAGGCATATGAGCATTACGCTGAGCAATCTTGAGTCGGCCAATCCGGTTCTTAAGCTTAGTTATTTCAACAACGCTCGTTGCATACAAGCCCTGATACGTCCCAACTCTTTCATTTGCTTGGTCTAACTGTCGCGTCAGCTCGGCTGTTTGTGGATCGTATTTCATACATCTAACTTTACCTCAATACAATCATCCTGTGCAGCCTGCATCATGTATTCTATTTGCATGCGATTATCTGAATCTAACCAGTCATTAAACTCATTTTGCTCAAGTATTACTGGCATCCTGTGATGTATCTTCTGCATTTTTTTATTTGGTGAAGTAGTAAGAATCGACATAAATGTCTCACCTGTTTCATGATTTATTTCATATAATCCTCCAAATGCAAACCCATCACTCATACTTGGACTAATCTTATAACGATCTCTTTTACCCTTAGCTTGGTTCTGATCCCATTCATAGAACCCACTAGCAGGGATAATACAACGACCATTCAACATTGCATTGGCCCAGGTTTTTTTATTCCAAGCCTCTGCACTTCGAGTGTTAATAAGTGGTCGTTTGCTAAACGAGCGCTCCCACCCCCACTTCATTTGTGTAAGTTCATTACCATTATCTGTACGAATGGCAACAGCGACTTCGTTGCTTGGGTAGATTTGTTCGCGCGAAACAAAAGATATCTCAGCATCAATAAGCGCTTCTACGATGGACTGCGGATAGGTATCTAAATAAAAACGACCACACATATCTATATTCTTAAGCTATGTGATACAGATTCTACTATTTGATTAAAAAAACAAGTCCGCTCACGAATGCGCGAGAATGAGTAGCATCATGAGTGATGTAAGCTCTAGAATTTATTATTCAATTAATGGCTACTTTCAACTAACTCATACTCACATAGACGCACACATTATAGTCAAGAGATATGGAAGAATATAATAGATAGCCGTATAAGTATTAACTAGCAATTTTTGATGAAACGTTACGACCATTCACTAAATCCTCAGCCATTGAGCCAAGCTCTATAAACATATCAATTTCATTATTGTTGAACTTTCTTGGTCGCGCATCTAACATGCATAGCGTACCAATATTCATTTGTGATTCACTCTGCAATACAAAACTTAAACTAGAGCGAACAAAAGGTTCGTTCACCACAAGCGGACTATCAAACAATCGACTGTCTTCAAACGTATCGCAAACTTCATAAACACGTCCACCTGGATCGTTATGTGTGATTTCACAAATTGCATGTGCACAGATTGATATATCTCGCGAAACTTCTTTGACATCAATCCCATAGGCAGATTTGAACCACTGACGCTTTATATCAATTAAACCAATGAAACAAATTGGCACTTCAAATTTCTGAGCTACAAATCTAGTGATGCAATCAAATCGAAGATCTGGTTGAGTATCCAGGATATTGAGCGAGTGCAGAGCAGCTAGTCTTGCCTCTTCGTTTTGAGGGATCGATGAAAATAACATACCGTTGCCCTGAGAAAGTAGATATGAATCATAATAATAAATGATTAGAACTGTAGCAAGAACGTGAAAGAAAAGATTATTTCTACGGCATTCCTTCATAACTGAGAATAACCTGAAAACCTACAGAATTAGACAGCTAAATTTAAATTAATGCGCCCTACACATCAACCATATGTTTGCCCAATATGCCATCATCTAAGCTATAAACCTCATCCATAGATTCTGCAACAGTTGAGTCATGAGTCACAATTACAATTGCTGTATTTAACTCTTTATTTAATTCCAACATTTCATTTTGCACTTGCAAAGCATTCTTTCGATCAAGATTGCCAGTTGGCTCATCGGCAAGAATTACTTTTGGATGAGTAACCAATGCTCTTGCTATCGCTACGCGCTGCCTTTCGCCACCAGAGAGTTCGGTAGGTTTATGCATAACACGTTTAGTCAGCCCAACTTTCGATAAAAAATCTTTAGCTTGCTCTTCAGCATCTGAGATTGATTCATCACGCAGCAGCAAAGGCATGGCTACATTTTCTAAAGCAGTAAATTCAGGAAGCAGATGGTGGAACTGATAAATAAACCCTAAAGATCGGTTACGTAACTTGCCACGCTCAGCATCCGATAATGTTGACATATCTTTCCCGCAGACAGTTACTTTACCTTCGTTGGGAGTATCCAAACCTCCTAATAAATGCATTAGCGTACTTTTGCCACTTCCCGACGCACCTACAATTGCTACACGACTTTTTTCTTCCACACTAAAGTTTATGTTTTTTAAAACTTCTACCGTCGCTGGACCACTGTCATAAGTCTTAGATAGATTTTCACACTGTAGAACTATACTCATTACTTATTCATACCTTAAAGCTTCAGCGGGCTGTGTGCGAGATGCTTTCCAAGCTGGGTAAATAGTTGCAAGAACGGTAATAATAAATGCAATGATACATATAGCCGCTACTTCACTTGGAATTATATCGGATGGGAAATCACTAATAGGATAAACATCTGGAGAAAGAAATTTTGCGCCGCGAATTTTTTCAACTACTCGAACTATGCCTTCGAGATTAGAAGACAGCAGTACACCACCTAAGGCACCCAAAAGTGTGCCAACCAGCCCTATAACTGTACCTTGCACAACAAATATGCCCATGATGCTTTTAGGTGACACCCCTAAGGTTCGCATAATAGCGATATCACTTTGTTTTTCTGTTACCACCATGACCAGCATTGAAATAATATTAAACGCTGCCACAAATACGATAATGATAGTAATAATAAACATCATTGTTTTTTCCATTTTCAAGGCACGGAAAAAATTACGGTTGTGATATGTCCAATCTGTTACCCAGTATGCCCCACCAAGTTGATCTCTTAAATTTAGCGTTATCTCACGTGCATCAAATAAATCTTCAAATTTTAAACGCAACCCTGTCACTGCGTCGCCTAAACGAAACAGTCTTTTCGCATCATCAATATGAATAGCAGCGGTATTGCGATCGTATTGCGGCATACCTACCGAATAAGTACCGAACACAGTAAAACGTCTAAATTTTGGGACAATACCTGCTGGAGTTACCGTCGCTTCAGGAGTAATTACAGTAATTTTCTCACCTACATCAACACCAAGGTAGGTGGCTAAATCATGGCCTAATAAAATACCGAACTCACCAGGTTTTAATATTTCTAATCCATCTTCTTGAAGATGGTCGGCAATACGAGAAACCTTACTTTCAAGCTGCGGATCAATACCATTTAACATTGCGCCAGTAACCTGCTTACCGTGCACAATCATGCCCTGGCCTTGCACATAAGGAGCAGAGCCTTGAATTTCAGTATTGCCCGCTAACTCTTCTTCTACCGTCTGCCAATCGCGCAATTTACCATCCAGCTCTAATACTGTGGCGTGTGCCGTCATACTTAAAATTCGATCTTTAATTTCAAATTGAAAACCATTCATAACCGACAAAACAGTGATGATCAGCGTAATACCTAGCGCTAAACTAAATACAGAAATAAAGGAAATGAAAGATATAAAATGGTTACGACGCTTGGCACGCAGGTAGCGTGATCCAACAAAGAGTTCAAGTGGCCGAAACATAAATTTAAGGTATGTACTAGTAAGTTAAGTTAGTTGAGGTAGTTCTTCTAATATATTGATTTTAAAGTAATCTTATTTCTTATCATGCCTATTACTCGATTAGCAGATTACTCATGGCTCAAGACTTAATGCCTGATTACAAAAATTATAAAAGCCTCACATTCTACCCTTTTATCCGCTAAAACCAGGCTATTATCGCGCTTCAACAGAGCATTCATTCCAGCCATTACGAGTCAGTGTTATGATCTAGCTTCGTTTCAACATACAGCTTAGATCTATGCGAATTTTTATAAGTTCAATACTTGTCCTGTTTTTAGCAGTTGCAACCTTACAGGTAAACGCCCAGGTAGTGAAGACGCCGAGCAGCAGCGCCCAAGTGGTAAGCAACTCAAATATGCCATTTCGAGGCCTATCAAAGTCACAGGTTGAATCAAAATTTGGTCAACCAAGTTCTAAACAAGGGCCAGTAGGAAATCCTGCGATCTATCGTTGGGATTACAATCAATATTCTGTTTTCTTTGAAAATAATATCGTAATTCACTCTGTAGCACATTGATTCGAAACGAATCAGCTCGCAAAATAGTACGCTTCTAGTACTCAAATAATTATTAACTGTGGATTCATTCCGTCTCGCTCCCGAATGGGCGCGTCAAGATGCTGTTATTCTTGTATGGCCACACTCCAACTCTGATTGGAATAACCAGCTAAAAGCAATAGAGCATACCTATATCGAGCTGAGTCGATATATTTCAAGAAACCAAAAACTCTTGCTAGTAGCATATGACTCATCTCATACATTTCAGATACAAGAAGCACTAGAGCTAAACAATATTACACAAGAGAATATACAGTTCACGAATATTCCAACTAATGATACCTGGGTACGTGATTACGGACCTGTGATCGTACAATCGGAAAGTGAATCGGTACTCTTAGATTTTAAATTCGATGCATGGGGGAAAAAATATCATTACGAACATGACAATCAATTTAATAAAAACTTCAAGCAGCAGCTAAATATTCAATCACGATTTAAAGAAATTGATACTGTCCTAGAAGCCGGCAATCTGGAAATCAACGCTAAAGGGATTTTATTGAGTTCTAGTACCTGCTTTAATCGAATTTCATCTCAAAGTAATGTTGATTTATCACAACTCGAGAAATTTTATGAGAACTGGTTCGGCTGCCATAATGTGTGCTGGATGAATAACACTGTACTCAAAGGTGATGACACGGACGGCCATATAGATACTTTAGTTAGATTTTGTTCAGACGATATACTTGTTTACTCTGCGCCAACAAACCATTCTCACTCTGATAATGATGTTCTCCATTCATTAATAAGTCAGCTAGAAGTCTTAAAACACAATGAGGCTTCACTATCAGAACTAATTCCCTTGCCTGTGCCAAAACCAATTTTTAATGCAGATCAACAACTCCCTGCAACCTACACCAATTTCTTAATTACCAATCAATATGTTTTAGTACCAGTGTTTAATGACCCACAAGATAACTATGCACTAAAAACACTTGATGAATTATTTCCTACACGTGAAATCATTGAAATAGAGAGCAATACTTTGATTAAACAGTACGGCGGGATACACTGTGCAGCTATGCAAGTCCCTGAAGGGTTTTTATCATGAGCATCATTAATGTAGCCCTTGTACAACAAAAAATGCATGCAGATTATCGAACCAATCTGAATGACAGTATTTCACAAGTACAAATCGCAGCAGAGAATGGTGCAAACTTAGTTGTACTATGCGAATTACACAGCAGCTTATATTTTTGCCAACAAGAATCTCCGCAGTATTTCGACTTAGCACAAACCATTCCTGGGCCATTAACTGAAGAATTATCCAAGTCAGCCAAACAAAATAATATTGTTCTAATTGGATCAGTATTTGAAAAACGTACTGATGGCCTTTATCACAATACCGCGGTGGTATTTGATAATGATGGAAGCCTTGCAGGCATATATAGGAAAATGCATATTCCGGACGACCCAGGATATTATGAAAAATATTATTTTGCGTTTGGCGATCAAGGTTTTATGCCCATACAAACTTCAATTGGGAAACTGGGAGTTATGGTTTGTTGGGATCAATGGTTTCCTGAAAGTGCTCGTTTAATGGCATTAGCAGGTGCTCAAGCACTTATTTATCCTTCGGCGATTGGTTGGGATCCTCGTGACAATACTAATGAACAACAAAGACAGCTTCAGGCCTGGCAAACCATACAACAAAGCCATGCCATCGCAAACAATTTACCCCTGATATGCACCAACCGTACAGGCCATGAAGAAGACGTTTCAAAACAGTCCAAAGGTATAACATTCTGGGGGCAGTCTTTTGTTACCGATACAATGGGAAAAATTGTTGCCCAAGCCTCGCCTACCGATGCAGAAATAATTCAAGCATCTATCAATCTCAAAGAAACAGAACAAACGCGCCAATTATGGCCTTATCTACGCGATAGGCGTATAGATGCTTATAGTAATTTAAACAAACGTTTTATTGATGATGAGTAATTCCTTACTCAATATTTTTATTCTTAGTAAAAAACAAATAAAAATTTTGTAGCGCTATAGCAAAAACGGTAACTCCTAACGCAACCACCGCCAGCAATATTACTACCGCTGTACTCCCTGTCCAATCTACACCCAAAAGATTTACTATATTCGTTTCACGAAATTCAATGTATTTAGGAATTAATCGAGACAAAAATAGGGCAAATATTAATAAGAATATTATGCCTTTAAATAATAATGACATTTTATTATATTGCTCGCAGAACTAAATAAGGTATTAGAAAAAATACTATCAATAATATTTTGAAGAGTCCTATTAAGGAATAATGAATGATATCAAACTTCTCTTCAGAAATAGAAAACCATTTACTATGTATATTATAAATCCAATTTCGACCTATTATAAAGAACAAAGCCCAAACAAAAAGAACGATTATATAGATTAGTGAACACCAACCCAATAAATGCAATAGCTCAGATTTATCCATAATTTGTCTCTTTTATAATCACCTTTATAGTGATAAAAACTTAAGACAATTATATCAAGATCGCAATAAGATGTTAGTCAGCAACAAGTGAATTAGACTGATTTAGATCAGTGATTTTATGATTATCACTAAAGGTGATTAAGCTGCAGCAGCTTCGACAATTTGCTCTGGAATTTCAATATCCGTTGGATCGTATGCATAGACTCGATTGCGACCTTCTGTATTCGCTCGTTTCATGGCTTTTTCAGCGACATCCGTTAAATCAAAACCACTCTTAATTCTATCTTCTACACAAGACACGCCTGCTGTTACCGTTACCTGCATGGTATCCGCAGCATTTGCTTCACCACTTGGTAACATTTCCATTTTTTCTATTTCACCGCGCAATCTATCCGCCAACATAATCGCCATATCCGGCTTTGTTTGAGTGGTAGCAACGACAATCTTATGGTCATCGAATCGTGCAGCAATATCTGATGAACGCACAGCACCCACCAAGAAGTCACTTACTTTTCTTAGAATCACATCTCCAACAAGAGGACCTTGTTTTTTAATAATGGACTCTAATTGATCTATTTCAAATAAAATTATTGAAAGTGGCTGATTATAACGACGTGATCGTTGAGTCTCTTCATCAATTCTGCGATCAAAGTAACGACGATTATATATATCTAGTATAGGGTCAATAATACTGGCTTGATCCATAGCAATGGCTTCACCTATATCACGAGTTGTTTGATATGTAAGGAAACACAGTAGTAACACAAATGCTGATGCTGCAAAACAAATTGCTGGATAAGTAATACTTGATAAGCCTACCTTCCCCATGCCGAGCATAACCATATAACTTGCATAACCAACAATAAAACCAACAATGAAAAACGAAAGAATTTTCCAGTTATTTCGCACTTCACCCAGAGGTAATCTTTTAACCAATTGTTGAACTGTAATGAGAGAAGCCGCATAAAGACATATGCCACTTAGTAGTAAAATATTTGCTAACAAGAACATTGTAATAATCCTTAAATCATCCTTAATTTAAGAGTTAGGCAAGTATAATTAGGGCGCTAACTCACTTATCACCACATCAACGGTCTCAGACTGGCTTGTTTTTACAGATTTGACACTTCCAAATATGTCGCCACTCTGCATTGCAGCTTGTCCAGACTTCGAAATTCTAGCAATAACTTCAACTTGCTCCATGCTAGATAAAGTCATACTAGGCATCATTGAAACAGAATCATCTAAGGTCACAGTAGCGGGTAGGTCTCCAGCGGTCATTTTCACTAGCGCTAATGGCATTTTGGGCCCATTCATCGCACGGGCATAAATAAACAGTGTGTCGGAGTTCACAAAACTTTTGTGAAGTGAGTCACTTAGCGAAACATTTACCGTAATACTGGATTGCTTGTTTTCCGTTTGAGCCGTGGCAGCGGATTCTCCTGAAACCTGTTCATCTACAACAACTTCCATTCCAGCTTTTTGTTTTGCATCATTTAAATATTTTGCCAATGCATTACGAACATCTACTTGCTCATCAGGCACTTTACTTAGTAACTTTTCAAGATATTCAACGGAATCTTTATAGTTTTTTAGCTGGTAAGCAGCTATACCGGCATACCATAATCCGCGCTCATTATTCGGAGCTATTTTTAATGCTTTACTGAAAAGCTGCATAGTACTTTCATCAAAATTATTACCAGCTGCTATACCTTTTGCTTCCCCATAAGATATTAATACATCAGGATCTGCACCATTACTGAGTTCATTTGCCTTGGCATATGCATCCACTGCATTATCAAATCGCTTAGAAACAAGATAAGACCGGCCTAACATTTTCCAACCATCTAAATCATCTGGCTTTTGTTTTAGCTTTGCTTCGAGTTTAATTATCGCATCCTCAATTGCCGGCATATTTCCCGCGCTTTGACCAGATTGCTGCGCGGCTAATTGCTCTGCAAACTCAGGAGATAACGAGACCAAACCATTATTAAGTTGCAAGTAAGAAAACACTGCAATGATTGGCAATGCGAGGAAAACTATAATAGGAAGTAATTTACTACTTCTTTTATAGATAACTTCT
>JBOEHC010000088.1:12159-22259 GCA_050633765.1 Gammaproteobacteria bacterium | reverse complement strand
CCAACAGAAGCAGAATGGGAATTTGCAGCTGCTTGCAATGCTGATAATTTAATTGATGGCTACTATCAAAAAGAGCATTTCCCAGTTGGCAGCAAGGTGAATGATATGCATGCAAATTTAGACTGCATTCATTTGGGTAGTGTCGATATTGCTGCCTATCCAAGTAGCGATAGCACGTTCGGTTGTCGGCAAATGTTTGGTAATGTGTGGGAATGGACTGCATCTGAATTTGAACCTTACTTAGGGTTTTCTCCAGATTGGTATAGTGAGTATTCACGACCTTTGTTTGGCCACACTAAAGTTTTGCGCGGCGGCGCTTGGACAACTCGCAGCCGCATGTTGAGAAGTACTTTGCGAAACTATTATGGCGCAGATCGGAATGATGTGTTTGCTGGGTTTCGTACTTGTGCAATAAGTTAAAGAATTTATTAGATTGAAATTATTATGAGTTGGTGGGGTAAATTACTTGGAGGTATTTTAGGTTATTTGTATGGTGACCTCATGGGCGCCTTAATTGGCATGTTTTTAGGTCATCTGTTAATAGACCGTCGAAATCGTCAAGGTGTAAACTTTGGTCGTCACTCAAGAGAGCAGACTCAAGCCGCTTTTTTTGCTGCGACCTTTTCAGTGATGGGTCATATCTCAAAGTCTGATGGGCATGTTTCGCAAGAAGAAATACGCGCTGCAGAGCATGTAATGCAGCAAATGCGCTTAAGCAAGGATCAGCGTAGCGCTGCGATTGAACATTTTAATCGAGGTAAACAGCCAGATTTTAAATTAGACGAAACATTAGAAGCATTTCGTAATGAATGCGGCCGTAAAACTACTTTGCTGCAAATGTTCATAGAAATACAGTTGCAAGCCGTTTACGCAGATGGAGTAAAAGAACCCAGCGAGCACAGAGTGCTGCAACACATTTGCAGTGTATTGGGTTACCCAGAGGTTTTGCTGTCACAGCTTGAGGCTATGTTTTTTGCTAGTAAGCGAAGTCGTCAATCGTACAGTTCAAATAATTCATATTCTGCATCAGACACGGCACTAGAAGATGCTTATAAAATTATTGGAGTTAGTGAATCTGCTTCAAATGCAGAGATTAAAAAAGCATATCGTAGGCTAATGAGTCAAAATCATCCTGATAAATTAATTCATAAAGGGTTGCCAGAGGAAATGATTGAAATTGCTACAAACAAAACTCAAGAAATTCAAAAAGCATACGATCTAATTACAGAAACTAGGAAATAAAATTATATGAAGTCGTGCCTAAGAAAAAGTTTTCTAATTTGCATATTGCTAATCAACTCGATAGTCGTTTATGCAAATGATGTACAACATATTAGTAACCAAGATCTAAAACTACATCTACAACAAGGTGTGCCAATCATTGATGTGCGCACAACATCTGAGTGGAATAAGACAGGTGTGGTGGAAGGCAGCCATTTAATTATGTTTTATGATGAACAGGGTAAATATGATTTAAATGCATGGCTGGCTAAAGTTGCTAGTGTTGCGGATAAGAATAAGCCGGTGATTTTAATTTGCCATTCGGGTGGGCGTAGTAAGCAGCTTGCAAACTACCTTACAAAAGTAGTTGGTTATGAAAGTGTATATAATGTAAAAAAAGGTATTGTTTACTGGATTAAGAAAAACAATCCTGTCGTAGCATCAGAGTAATTCCACTAATAAATAAGTATTATTTCTCGTCAAATTAAACTTGTTAATGCTTTCGTTTGTGTAACTTTTATAGTGATGCCAGAAAGAAAACTATAAGATAGATCTAATTTATATCCTTGGCTATATTTAAAAGAAGAAAACAATGACGCGACCTTACAATACTTTAATGTGGATGATGGCATTTGTATTTGCTGCCGCTATTACAGTTACATTTATTTATGATCCTATAATTTTCGCGTTCAAAACTAACCCTTGGTTTAACGCATTAATATTTATGGTTCTAGCTATTGGTATTGTGCACAATTTTCAACAAGTGATTAAACTGTATAAAGAAATTTCATGGATAGAAAATTTCCGTGAGGCAGGGGATGTAAAAAAGTCAGCAGTCATTACTCCTTTGCTTTCACCTATGGCTCGTATGTTGTCTAAAAAAGGTAGTGATCGATTGACATTATCTACAATGTCCATGAGATCGTTGCTAGATAGTATTGCTAACCGACTTGAAGAGTCTCGTGATATCTCACGATATTTAATTGGTTTGTTAATATTTTTAGGCCTACTTGGTACTTTTTGGGGATTGTTGGCGACCATTAGCTCGGTGAGTGATGTGATTAAAGGTATGTCTTCCACAGATGGTGAAGGCAGTCTTTTATTATTTGAAAATCTTAAAATCGGTTTGCAACAACCATTGTCGGGTATGGGGGTTGCATTTAGTTCGTCACTTTTTGGTCTGGCGGGTTCTTTAATATTAGGATTTTTAGATTTACAAGCTGGACATGCACAAAGACGATTTTTTAACGAGTTAGAAGAATGGCTTTCAGAGATTACTCATTTATCTTCAGGTGCTTTGCCAGGTGATGGTGAATCTGCAGTACCTGTTTATGTGCAAGCACTTCTTGAGCAAACAGCGGATGGAATAAATAGTTTACAAAGAGAGTTGAGTAATCAGAATAATGAAAAATCAAGGTTGGACTCGCATATGCTCACACTAACTCATCAGCTAGCAGAGCTTGGCGAGCATCTTAAACACAATCAACAACCATTCTCAGAAGAGCTTAGGAAAGAATTACGTATTCTCACCCGTACGATAGGCGCATCCTTGGCGAATCAACAGCAGTCTAAGTAGTAGATATGTCTTACGCATACCCTACTAGGCGGACGATAAATATTTGGCCAGGATTTGTTGATGCTTTGGCGGCATTATTAATGGTAATAATGTTTATGCTATTAATTTTTGCGATTGGTCAATTTTATTTAACTGAAACATTAAGCGTTAAAGAAAAAACTTTAGTAAATCTTGATAAACAGGTTGCTGAGTTAGCGAATTTGCTTTCACTGGAAGAAGATTCAAGTGAAAAATTACGAGAAACTTTAGGGGAGCTAACAGCTCAATTATCTTTAAAAAGTAAAAACAACGAACTTTTGCAAACGGATGTGGATTTGTTGATGGAGATCCGTGAACAGTTAGAAAAGGAAGTGGCATTAATTTCCAGTGAATTAAATGAGAATAGTGTTGCGTTAAGTGCAGAACAAGAAATATCTGTAAAATCGCTCGCACAAATCGAAATTCTTAATCGACAAGTTAAAGCATTGCGTGAACAACTAGGTACCGTATCAAAAGCTTTAGGTCTTGATTTGGATGTGCAGTCTACCAGTGTTGATAAATTAGCTGAGCGTTTAAATGTAGCCTTAGCTGAAAAAGCACAAGAATTAGCGCGTTATCGTTCTGATTTTTTTGGTCGATTACGTGAAGTATTGGGTGAGAATCCTGATATTCAAATTGTCGGTGATCGTTTTGTATTGCAATCAGAGTTGTTATTTGAAAGTGGTTCTGCTGAATTGGGTGAAAAAGGAAAATCACAAGTTAAGAAACTATCTCAGATATTAAATTCTGTAGCCGAAAATATACCCACTGACATAGAATGGATTGTTCGAATTGACGGTCATACTGATAGAAGGCCGATCAGTAATGAAGAATATCCGTCTAACTGGGAGTTATCCACTGCCCGCGCATTGGCAATTGTTAGATATATGGTTGCTCAAGAAGTGCCAGCCAAACGATTGGCTGCAACCGGTTTCGGCGAGTTTCATCCTTTAGATGATGAAAAGACAAATGAGGCTTATACTAAGAATAGAAGAATTGAGATCAAATTAACGTCAAGATGATGGTAATTGCTTTGTTAGAAAAATATGAATATAGCTGATTATTTCCCGCGTGATGTGTTTCAACAGAAAACTGTATTCATCACTGGTGGTGGTAGTGGTATCAATTTGGGCATTGCAAAAAGCTATGCAAAGGTTGGTGCTAAAATTGCCATATGCGGGCGAACGGAAGAAAAACTTGATCACGCAAAAAGCGAATTAGAAGAATTAGGTGCAAAAGTCTACGCAGTAGTTGCTGATGTGCGTGACTATGATGCAATTCAAGATGCTTGTGACCAAATACAAGTTTCATTAGGTTCAATTACTGATTTAGTATGTGGGGCGGCAGGAAATTTTCTATGTCCCGCAAATGAGATGAGTGTCAACGCATTTCGAACGGTTGTGGATATCGATTTGATGGGAACCTTTAATGCCACTCGCGCGGCTTATGAACAATTAAAAGAATCTAAAGGCTGTGTACTAATGGTTTCTGCCGGGCAGGCATATATGCCTTATTCGCACCAAGCACATGCTGGCGCTGCTAAAGCTGGAGTTGAGAACTTAGCTAAAAATTTGGCATTAGAGTGGGGTCAAGATGGCATTAGAGTAAACATTGTTGTACCTGGACCCATCGAAGGCACTGAAGGCGTAAAGCGACTTACTGATGAGAAGCAAAAACAAATGTTGTTACAGTCTATTCCACTGAAACGATTAGGGCAGGCAGAAGAAATTGGTCAAGTTGCAGTATTTTTATCATCACCCATGGCAGCGTATATCACGGGTTCGCAAGTGGTCTGCGATGGTGGTATGAATCTTTCGGGTTCAGCTTTATTTAATATGGGTGTCAATCAAGCTGCAAAAAATAAATAAATACCAAATTATTTTATAGAATCTGGATGATATTCGGTTTCAAACATCGCCCATATAGCCAAGAAGAATGCGGCTATAACTGGTCCGATAACAAAACCTGATAACCCAAATAAACCTAAACCACCTAATGTGCTAAGTAATATTAAGTAATCTGGCATTTTCGTATCACGACCCACTAATATAGGCCGCAATACGTTATCGATCATGCCGATAATGAGCGCACCTACAACAAATAAAATAAGTGCTTTGCCCCAGTGACCGTTTGCAAGAAATATTAAAGCGGCAGGACCCCACACTAAAGCCGAACCTACTGCGGGAAGAATTGATAAACCAATCATTACAACTCCCCAAAATACAGCCGATTCAATTCCAAGCAGGGCAAACATAATGCCGCCCAGTGTGCCTTGAATAATGCCCACTACAAGTGTGCCTTTGATGGTTGCACGAGAAACTTCGGCAAATTTTGATAATAAGTGTCGCTCTGCATCATCACCAATGGGTAACACTCGAATGACAAGCTCTACGAGTTTATGACCATCTCTTAAAAAGAAAAATAATAAATACAGCATCAATAAAAATAGTGCTGTAAACGTTAAAGCGTTCTGTCCAATATTAAGTAAATTTGTAGCTACCCATTGACTGGAGTTTAATGCAGTATCAGAAAATCCTGCTTTAAGTTTTTCGAAATCTATGCCTACTTTACTTAGTGAATCACTGGCTATAGGTAGACTTTTTTGTACCCAGGCAATAGGTTTTGAAAAATCATACACACCACTGCGTATATCGCTATATAGATCGGTGCCTTCATTTACTACGGCGACAGATATTGTGCTAGCAGGTACTACTACCGTGAATAATATTAATAATAAAGTTATAAATGCACTGAGTGTATGTTTGTCTTTGGATTTATAGAGAATAAATTTATGCAAGGGAGAAAATAGTACTGCAAAGGTAATGGCCCATAGGATAGGCTCAAAAAATGGCTTAAGTAAAAAGACAAACGCCAAGCTTGCAGCAACTAGTAGTGTAAAAAAGAAAATATGTTTGATCAAAATGATAACTTCTAACTAGCTGTGATGGATTCTTGTTGATTATTTCCAAGCTGTAGTAGGCTCGGTAATAGTATAAGGGTAAATAAAGTACTTACAAACATTCCGCCAACGATTACACCAGCAAGACCTCGATACAGTTCTGTGCCTGCGCCTGGGATGAGTAATAATGGCAACATACCAAATATACTGGTCAATGTACTCATTAGTATCGGTCGTAAACGTATACGCACGGATTCTTTAACTGCATGGTGACGTGATTTCCCTTCTCGTTCTGAGATGCGAGCCTGATGGACGAGCAAAATAGCATTATTAACTACCAGCCCCAATAAAATAATAAAACCTAGCATGGTAAGTAAATCAGCAGGCAGTTTAAGTATGTTCAACATTAAAACTCCACCTACTGTTGCTAACGGTAACGCTAAAATTACCAATAGACTATCTATAAAGGAGCGGAATAGTGCGCTGATCAGTAGATATAGAATGATTACAGCTAAAATAAAACTTCCAATAAAACTCTTAATGGCAGTTTTTAAATTATCGGCAGAGCCACTTAAGCGTATTTCTCCATCTTCAGGGAGTTGTTGTTCCATTAACGGAATCACTTCTTCTTGAATTTTTGCTAGCGCTACTTCTAAAGGCATGCCTTCGGGTGAGCGCAGTTCGAGTGTCACTGTACGACGGCGATCAAGGCGGCGAATGCNNCGATCAGGCCCAGCGGTGCGTACAATTTCTACTAACTCGCTAACGGGTAATACTCCACTATTGGGTGTATGTAATGGAATGGCAGCAAGTTCTTCTGGGGTGTGCCAGGGTTGAACGCGTGCAACGATGTCGAGCTTTTCTTCACCATTAAAATATTCTCCTACAAAGAGTCCTTGGCCCAATAAACGGGTTACATTCGCCATGGTGGATCGATCCCAGCCTGCTTCTACTAAGCGATTTTCCTTAGGGTTCATTTGTAATTCTGGTTCCGCTAGTTGTAAGCCGGGACGTGGGCGTGCACGAGTTTTGGGTCCAAATACTTGAGGAATTTTTATAAATCCAACTTGAGCAGCTCGCAATAAACTATCAATGTCACTACCTTGAATATTGATATCTACTTCTGTGCGCCCACCTACGCCACTGAATAATGATGCCTTTTGTACGATCGCAAAAGTATCAGGAAAGCCGGATACTGCGCTGCGTACTACATTTAAGGTTTGATCAACTTGCTCTTTTTTTGGATTTGCAGCGCGTGCGCCAAGAAAGATAGAGCCTGCGCTGGCAACGAAAAAGTAGTGTTTAATTTTAGGTTCTTTAGTGCCATCTATATAGGGTTGCATACGTTTAGCAATTACATCGCCCATTTCTTTTTCAATATGATCGATGTTTACACCTGGTGGTGGTATGACAATACCAAACACTAAATTACGATTGCCAGTAGGGAGGTAATCTGTTTTTGGGAAAGCAAAAAAGCTAGTCGCGGCTGATATGCCGATTAATCCAAATATCCATATTGCGCGTAGTGTGGGTGTTTTTGTTACTTTCATTATGAAAGCGGTTGCACGATCCCACCATGAAGTATGTATGTCGTCTAAATCAAGGTTTGCTGTAAATTTAAACATGGCTGTAGGAATCACGATGCAGGCAACTATGAGAGAGGTAGCGATTGCGGCAGAGATGGCGACTGCAAGGTCGGAAAACAATTGGCCACTTTGATCTTTTAAAAAGATGATGGGTAAAAATATAGCAACGGTTGTTAAAGTGGATGCAAGTAAGGCCGGCCACACTTGTTTAGTACCTTCCAGCGCGGCTTGCAATGCAGACATGCCACGTTCACGCATGCGCACAATATTTTCCAACACAATAATTGCAGCATCCATGACCATGCCAACAGCAAAAGCCATACCTGCGAGTGAAATTACATTAATCGTGCGGCCTGTTGTCCTCATCACCATGAAGGTAACGAGTAAACATAGCGGTATAGTGAGCGTTACGATTAACGTTGCGCGTAGTTTTCTTAAGAACCACCATAAAATAACTACAGCCAACAATATGCCAAGGCCTAAGTTATTACGAAGTAGTTCAATAGCGCTATCGATGTAAACGGTTTCATCATAAACTTGTTCAATATTTAAGTTTGCACGTTTGAAGGGACCGGCTCTGATATCTGCAACGGCGGTGCGTAGATCGCTCATGGTTTCAAGTACGTTTACACCGGCCTCTCGATAAGCATTTACTGCTATAGACTGTTCCCCTTTAGTAATTACAAAATTATTGCGATCTACAGTACGTATCTCAATATCAGCAATGTCACGTAAAGTGATTGCTTTGCCATCACGCCATTCCAAATTCAGTTCAGCTAATTGTTGCGGGGTGAGTGCACCAGTGTAACGCAAGGTATACCGACGTTTACCAACATTGGCTGTACCACCGGATACATCATCGTTGCCACCTGCAAGCTTTGCTGCGTTAGGTAAATCAATTCCAAGTCCTGCTGCTTTATAAGGATCTACAGTGATGCGTACTTCATATTCATTGCCACCACGCACCTGAGAAAGGGCCACTCCTTCTACACGTTCAAAGCGAGTTTGCACGACCTCTTCAACAAAATCTTTATAGGTCTCTATAGGCCGAGTGTTGTCTGCATTAGGCTTAATAATGAACCAAGCTATTGGTCGCCCGCGACCGCCAGCTGTACTTAATACCGGCTCATTTGCATCTTCTGGGTAGTTGGGCACTCGGTTAAGACGATTAATAACTTCGATCAGAGCGCGATTTAAGTCGAAGTCGACTTCAAAAGTAATGGTGATTTTCCCACGTCCGCTGCTTGCTTCGGAGAGTAACTCTTTCATACCAGGTAAACCGCGAAGCTGCTTCTCTTGCGGTTCGATAATTTCTGACTCAACTTCTTCCGGTGCAGCGGTTCGCCAACTTGTATTTATAACAATTTCAGGTTGTTCTACTTCAGGAGTGAGTTGAATAGGTAGGTCGGTAAGAGAGAGGACGCCAAATATGCAGACCAATAAGCAAGCTACTAAGGTTGCTACTGGGTTATCAAGCGCAGGTTTAAGAAGCGTCACGATTGGACATACTTAAATAATAATTCATGAACCCGCTTGTAGCGGTTTTACGGTGACGGTCATACCGGGACGAAGATTTTCTCCACCACGTGTGATAACTAAATCATCGGTTTGTATTCCGCCAATCACTTCAATACGGTTTAAATCAGCAATTCCGGTTTCAACTTGAATGCGTTCAGCAATAGAATTTTCATTAACACGATATACGTATACACCTTCTCTGCGTAAAACCAAAGCATCGCGAGGGACTAGGATTGCTTCGCGTTCGTGCTCAGTTGGTATGGAAACACGTAATAGTTTCCCTGCAACTAATGATTCATCATCTGCTGTAATTCGCAGTTCATATAAGCGTGAGGTGTCACCACCGATGGGCACAAGTGCGCGGACTTTTCCAACGCCAGATTTTGAACCATGCATATAAGAGATAGGCGAGCCAATCGCAACAAAACGTAGACTGCTTGCGGGAATATGGGTCTGAATTTCAAGATTGCTGGCGCTAACTAATCGTACTACTGTGCTGCCGTTATTTGCCCATTCCCCTTCTTGTAATAGTCGTTCTGATACCACACCATCAAATGGTGCGACGATACGTGTTCGTTTTAAGCGTTCTTTGGCTTGTGATAACCGCGCTCTGGAAGAAGCCATATTGCTTCTCGCCACGGCTTGATCTGAAATAGCTTGATCAAGCTGACTACGCGCAACATTATTGTGTTCAAGTAATTCAGAAAAACGTTTTACTTCTTTTGTATGTAAATCAAATTTTGCTTTTTCACTCTGAATGATGGATTGCTCTTCTATAACTTGTTGTTTGATAAAAACTTCATCCAGTTTTGCCACGGGTTCGCCAGCCTGAATTCGATCACCCACTTCGGCAACCCAAGTAATACGACCGGCAAGCTCAGCCGATAAATTTGCATCGTCACGACTAATTACGGTGGCACTGTATAAAGAAGTGGGCGCAATATTTTCTTGTACAGCTTTTTCAGCCACTACGAATGCAGGTGGCGGGCCTTTAGTCGGTTGGCCCGGTTTGGAGTCAGCTTCTTGAGTAGGTTTTGCAGCGAATGAAATGGGTAACCATATCAATGCGAATAAGAAAAATAGTAAGCGAGTCATAAATAAGATTGTATACGAAGACGCACTCTTATTTCAGAGTATGTTGGGATAATTGTTCGTATTTGCAATGCAGCAAGAAATGTAAGGGTAATTAATTTGTTCTAATAACTTTGTATTAATTTAGGGCGCCACCGCAACTACTGCCTTGACCTGCTGTACATCCATAGCAGTGATCAGCGACCATAAT
>JBOEHC010000088.1:0-12142 GCA_050633765.1 Gammaproteobacteria bacterium | reverse complement strand
GTGCGACACATTAAGGAATGTAGGTTGTCAGCGCTGTAAGCGTCTCGCAACAGCTGCATGTACTCCTCAAACTTTCCTTTGCTGACTAGCATGCTTCCAAATCTTTGAATCGGCATATTCGTGATGGTGAAAAGTTCATCAAAGCTAATGTTAAAATTTTCTGCTAAGAATTTAGTATAGTCACTTTTTAAAGTCTCTTGCGAAGGAGGTAAGAAAGGTCCTTGTGGGTTATAAACTAAGGTGAGTTTTAAATCAGCATTACCTTTTCCGTATCCTAATGCATTGAGTGTTTTAAGACCTCGAATACTTTTTTCAAAAACACCTTTGCCACGTTGTTTATCAACATTATCTTCAGTGTAGCAAGGTAGCGATGCAATGATACTGACTTGATTGCTTGTCAAAAATTCAGCGGTATCTTCTTGGCCCGGTTCTTCTAATACGGTTAAGTTGCAACGATCCATGACTCGACAATTCATTGAACGTACTGTTGTAACTATATCTCTGAACTGCGGGTGTAACTCAGGAGCGCCTCCAGTGAGATCCAAGGTTTGTATATTTTGTGCGCGTATGTAGTCAAATACGGCTGAAATATTTTCAGCCGTCATCATTTCTTTACGATTGGGTCCAGCATTTACATGGCAATGCGTACAGGTCTGATTACACTTGTAACCCACATTAACTTGCAAAGTTTCAACTTTACTGCGAGTAATTTTAGGAAAGTCTGTTTTTTCTAATAAATGTAATGTTTCATGCATAAGTAATTATTGATGTTAGTGGCGTTGAAATGTATGGAATTTTTTTACCCAGTTTAATAATCCTTCCGGTGCATGCGCTCGTTTCCATTCACCCGCAGCATATTTATTAGCTTCTGCTAGTGTAGGGTAAATATGGATAGTGCCCAAAATCTTATTTAATCCTAAACCATGTTTCATAGCAGTAACATACTCACTGATTAAATCACCTGCATGATCACCCACAATGGTGACGCCCAGTATTTTGTCTTTGCCGGGTTTAGTAAGCACTTTCACCACACCATGTGCTTCGCCATCTGCGATAGCACGGTCTAGTTCCCCGATATCAAATCGAGTGACTTCATATTCAATATTTTCTGCTTTAGCCTGTGTTTCATTAATTCCAACGTGTGCTACTTCAGGTTCGGTAAATGTACACCAAGGAATTACCGAATAATCAACACGAAACTTTTTAAAACCACCAAATAAAGAATTAACACTGGTGTACCAAGCTTGATGAGCTGCCATATGAGTTAATTGATATGGGCCAGTTACATCTCCACAAGCATAAATATTTGGATAATTAGTTTGTAAATATTCATTAACCTCTAAAGTCCCATTTTTACGTAGTTCAATATTTAAGTTCTCACTCCAAACATCACTTCCTCTGGCTTTGCGCCCAACTGCAACTAATAATGTATCAAACTCAACTAATTGGTCTTTATGATTATTCGTACAAACTAATATATTAGCCCCATCATTTTGTCTGACTTCACTAGCGGTATGATTGGTTAAAAGGTTTACACCGTCATTTATCAGGCTTTTTTCAACGATGGATGAAATTTCCTCGTCTTCCATTAGCATTATTCTCGGTGCCATTTCTACTAAGGTCACTTGTGCGCCTAACCGTGCGAAGCTCTGAGCTAGTTCACACCCAATTGGCCCGCCTCCTAAGACTGCCATTTTCTTAGGTAACTCTTGTAAGTTCCAAATAGTATCGGAAGTGTGATACTTCATTTTATCTAAGCCAGGGATAGGGGGAATAAAGGGCTCGGCCCCAGTGGCTAATATAATATTCTTGCTAGTAAAGGTTTTGCCATTGACTTCAACGGTCCAAGGGTTCTTTAATTTTGCTTCACCTTGTATGCATTCCACACCTAAGCTTGTATAACGTTCTACTGAATCATGTGGCTCTATATCTTTGATTACATTTTGCACGCGGTTCATTACATCTTTGAAATCAAAATCGGCCTTTGCGTTTTTAAATCCATATTTTTCAGCATGATTAACCTGCGATATAAATTTTGCTGAGCGAATTAAAGCTTTAGATGGTACGCAACCTGTATTTAAGCAATCACCACCCATCTTGTGCTTTTCTATTAGCACAACTTTTGCTTTAACGGCTGCAGCTATATAAGAAGAAACCAATCCGGCGGAGCCAGCACCTATCACTGCTAGGTTATAGTCAAACTTATTTGGTTTATTGAACCCTGCGTAAACGCGTCGATTCTTGATGCGGTTGATTATAAATTTAGCAATCCAAGGGAAGAACGCTAGCAATACAAAAGCACCCCAGATTTTAGGGGTTAAAATTCCGCTGACTGACTCAAGGTTTGCAAGTTGTGTACCAACGTTTACGTAGATCACGGTTCCAGCCAACATTCCAAAAAAACTGGTTACTACATACGTTAATGTGCGTATGGGAGTGAGTCCCATTAGCACATTGATTATGAAAAACGGGAAAATAGGCAATAGTCGTAAAGTCAGCAAATAAAATGCGCCGTCTTTTTCTACCCCTGCATTAATGGTTTTTAGTTTATCGGCATAACGTTCTTGAATCGTGTTACCAAGTAAGTAACGTGACAACCAAAAAGCAATGGTGGCACCAATAGTTGCAGCAAAAATTACTAAAAAGCTTCCTAAGAGTAAGCCAAATATTGCACCAGCAAGAAGTGACAAAATACTTGCGCCAGGAATAGAAAAGCTCGTGGCTAATACATACACCATAAAGAAGATTAAAATGCATTGTAATGGATTAGCTTGATAATAGTCGGCTATCGCTTGTTGCTTTGATTTAATGTAGGAAAAATCTAAATACTGATGTAAATCAAAAACAAAAAAACAAGCAATTAAAATAACAATAGCTAAAAGAACTAATATTTTTTTCATTATTTTGTGAGTTAAAGTAGATATATGGCTAGTTCGATTTTACAGTTACCGCTACAATATATTTATTTAACAAATCCTTTATAGATTGAAAGATGCGTATCGCTACCTGTACATACAATGATCATGTGCATCTTGCAGTAGTGCAAGATAATTCTGTCTTATTCCCTGCAATGAGTAATGATTGGCCAGATGAAATCAACAGCATGCTACAGTTGATCGATTCTGGAGAAGAATCCTTACAGACTTTACGCACGATTGTCGCTCAAGCTGATGCTGACCAATGGCAGCCCTTATCTAGTGTGGCGCTTATCTCACCAATTCCTAGGCCTCGACAGAATATTATGTGCTTAGGTTGGAACTATATTGAGCATGTGGAAGAGACAGCTGGCAAAGCATTAGAAGCACCAAAACTGCCAAAATATCCAATCGTATTCACTAAAGCTGCATCAAGTATGAATGGTCCGTACGGGGAAATTCCTGTGGATCTAGAGGTTTCGGATAAGATGGATTGGGAAGTTGAATTAGCCGTGATTATTGGTAAAGCAGGTCAGGGCATTCTAAAACAGCAAGCGCTTGATCACGTGTTTGGTTACAGTGTTATTAATGATGTTTCCGCACGTGATATTCAGAAAAGACATAAGCAATTTTTTGTTGGTAAGAGTTTTACAGGCGCATGTCCAATGGGGCCATGGATCGTAACGGCAGACGAAATAGCAGACCCACAAAATTTGAATATATACAGTCGTGTTAATGGCGTAGCTAAACAAGATTCAAACACAAAATATCAGATCTTTGATGTGGCAAGTGTGATTGAAACGTTATCAAAAGGCATGATGCTTGAACCTGGAGATATTATTGCTACCGGAACGCCAAGTGGTGTTGGTTATGTGCGCAATCCACCAGAGTATTTAATGCCAGGCGATGTAGTTGAGTGTGAAATTGAGGGTATAGGTGAAATTTCTAATCCTATTGTTGCTAAATAATTAGCTATAACATTTCTTTTGTTGCACGCTGAAGACCCGCTACATAATTTTGCTTCGATAACAAAAAGCCATTGCCATGACCTCCGCGTAATTCTATAAACCTCTTTGGTTTATTGGCCATAGCGTAGTTGCGTTGACTTTGTTCGAAAGGGATAACTTCATCTTCTTTGCTGTGCACAAATACTTTTGGACAATCTATATCTTTCAATTTTTTATTGGTATTGTAACGATGTTTAACAATTAAATTTGTTGGCATAAATGGATAGTGCAGAGCAGATACTTCTGGCATAGAAGTGAAAGTTGATTCTAGAATTAACATTGCTGGCTGAACTTTTTTTGCGAGCTCCGTAGCAACACCTCCTCCAAGTGAACGACCTGCAATAATAATATCTTTTGCTGTTAGGTTTTTCTGTTTTGTTAAATATAACCATGCCGCGTCTGCATCGAGATAGGTTCCTTGTTCGCTAGGTTTTCCGGTACTAATACCAAACCCCCGATAATCAAAAATTAAAAAGTTAAATCCTAAATTATTATAGATTTTAATAGTCTCTAAACGGTGAGAAATATTGCCTGCATTGCCGTGAAAGAAAAGCACAGTTTTAGTTGCAGGTGTCTTTGCTGGAATAAACCAGGCATGAATATGCTCATAGTCTTCGGTTATTAAATGTAAATTCTCGTACTGAAGACCAATATCATTTGGCGATGCCACTAGCTCACGAGTAGGCATTTGTGGTGCATAGATAAATAGTGCCTGTGCAAAATAAATTGCTATCATGGCAGCGGTATAAAATAGCGCGATTGCCAATATAATTTTAATAAACATACAATTTATAATACCGTTATTTTATCGTATTAGGGCGGTCAGCATACTACCTTATTGCTTGCTACTAGGGCGATGCTATCGAGAATAACGATTGTTAGCCGTCTGAAACGATCAACTTAGTGATACGGGTTATGGGTGGTATAGTTTTATTGGAGGTTAAATAGCCCTATGCTATTTAACAGATGTATATATAATTTTAAGCTAATCAAATTATAAATTCGATGAATATTAAAAAACGAGTCAGCGAAATATTTGCTCAAGAGGCAAAAACTATTTCGTCTATTCCAGTCAGCGATGAATTTGAGCGTGCGGTAACATTGTTACAAGCTTGCAAAGGCAAAGTGCTAACTACTGGTATGGGTAAAGCAGGACATATCGCGCATAAATTTTCAGCAACTTTATGTTCTACCGGGACACCTGCTACATTTGTTCATCCCGGTGAAGCGGCTCACGGAGATCTTGGGATTATTGAAGAGCAGGATGCGATTGTAGCGTTTTCGACCAGTGGCAAAACCAAAGAGGTGTTAGATGTATTGTCTGCGGGTCGTGACTTAGGTTTGCATACCGTAATTGGAATTACCTCTCATCCCGACTCTGAATTGAGAGGTTTGAGTGATGTAGTGTTAGATATGGGTACTATCAAAGAAGCATGTCCATTTGAGCTCACTCCTACCTCGAGTATGGCTGCCATGTTAGCTATTAGTGACGCCATAGCCTTACTATTAATGGAACTGAAAGGCTTCACACCAGAAGATTTTGGTAAGCGCCATCATGGTGGCTATTTAGGTAAAAAAGCACGTTCTTCCTCTTAGTTGTAAAATAAAAATAAGAATATTTCGTGCTAGGATATTCTTAGTAAGTACTAAGTAGGTGGGTGTACCATGTTTAAAAATTTACTCTTTTTGTTCGCGTTTTCATTTTCAATACTGTTTGTATTATATATTTCTATAGTTTCTGCAAATGATTCAGAGAATGTTGTTCCTGAAACTACAACATGTACAGGCCAAGAGCTGCAATTAAATGGGTGGGGAACAAGAAAAAAACTTTTCATTAAACTTTATGTCGCGTCACTTTATGTGCAGAAAAAAATTAATGATGCGGATCAATTTCTAGAAATGGAGCAAGCTTCATGCATACGCATGCAAATCACTTCTTCAAAAATAACATCAGAGAAAATGATAAAAGCTACACGCGAAGGTTTTGAAAAATCAACAAAAGGTAATACAGCTCCTATTGAATCTGAAATAGAAAAATTTTTTTCATGGCTTAAACAGCCTATTAAAAAAGGTGATGTACTAGAATTTTCTTTTTCTCCTCATAATACTACCCACGTTATAAAAAATGACCAGGAGCTTGGTGTAATTGAAAATAAACAATTTGCTGCTGCGTTATTTGGAATTTGGTTAGGTGAAATGCCTGCGCAAGAAAACCTAAGAGATGAATTATTAGGCCAACTACACACGCTTTGATTATGGAAGATTAATGATGTCACGTGTATTAACGCTTGTGCGTCATGCCAAATCAAGTTGGAGTAATGATAATTTAAATGACTTTGATCGTCCTTTGAATGATCGAGGGCTAAAGACTGCGCCGCTAATGGGTCGTCGCCTATCTGATGCTAATTATACAGTCGATATCATAATTTCTAGTCCGGCAGTTAGAGCGATGACTACTGCAAGCATTATCGCAAATGAAATTGGATTCGACCCACTACAGATTATGCAAGATGCAGATATATATGAAGCAAGTCTTGCAACGCTGGTTAAGCTAATCACTCACTTAGATGACAACTATAGTAGTGTAATGTTAGTAGGGCATAATCCAGGTTTTACTGTTCTATGTAACCTGCTTAGTAGTGCCAAAATAGATAGCATGCCTACTTGTTCGCTTGCTCAAATACAATTTGATGTAGATTCATGGAGCGCTATCTCCGAACATATAGGCGAGTTAATGAAATTTGACTACCCCAAAAAGCCATAACGCTAATAATTATGATTATTAAATATGCCTCAAACAAAAAAACCAAAGTTTACTGAATTTAATCTACCCACCGGCCGTGTCATTGCTAAAAAATATGAAATATTATCTAAGCTTGGTGGCGGATTTGAAGGCGAAGTGTATAAGATTCGTGAAATTAGTACCGGTATAGAGCGTGCGGCAAAATTATTTTATCCAAATCGTAATGAAAAAGATCGTGCGGTTAAATTTAATGCGCAAAAATTACATAAGCTAAGGCAATGCCAAATACTTATCCAGTATCACACTAAAGAAAGCTTCGTGTTTAAAAGAATACCCGTCACGGTTTTGGTGTCTGAGTATGTAGAAGGACAGTTACTTTCAGAGTTTATTAAAACATTTCCTGGCAAGCGCCTAACTCCATACCAAGCATTGCATTTATTGTATGCTTTAACCAAGGGTATTGAATGTATACATGGCTTGAATGAATATCATGGTGACTTGCATTCTGACAATATTATCGTTAATAAATTTGGCTTAGAGTTTGATCTTAAATTGGTAGATTTGTTTTCTGCGAAAGAGTCTAAGCGTGAAAGCCGCAGGTTTGATATTTTGACATTAATACAGGTTTTTCACGAAGCGCTTGGCGGGGCTAAGCACTACGCAAAGCATCCTGATGCAATTAAATATATTTGCTGTGGGTTGAAATCAAATTTAATTTTGAAAAAATTCAAAACAGCAGGACAGCTACGCAGACATATTGAGAGCATGGATTGGTGATGTACGGACGATGTGCAGAATGCACAAGTATCGCGGGTGGTATTGCAATAACTTGTGGATTGATAATTTTCCAAATAACGTGATAAATCAGGATGTCGGGAGCGACCGTGCGAAGACGATTTGCATCATGGATGACGTAACAGATGAGCAACACGCATCGCTATTTACCAGGATTGACAGTAAGCATAAGGTGGGTCTAAAATAACATCTATAATATATAGATGTTATAGGAATTGAATATGTTAAGTCAAAAAACAAAAGACATCGTCAAAGCAACAGCACCTGTATTACAAGATAAAGGTGTGGAAATCACCACCAGAATGTATGCTCGTATGGCCGAAGAACAACCCGAGCTAAAGGCATTATTTGCAAATACCCGAGATGGTCAGGCCGATAGATTAGCTGCTGCGGTTTTAGCGTATGCTCAGAATATTGAAGAATTAGAGGCCTTAGGCCCATCGGTTGCGGCGATTGCCAAAAAACATGTCTATGCAAAAGTATTGCCGGAACATTATCCAGTCGTTGGTGGTTTATTGATAGCTGCTATGAAAGATGTGTTGGGTGATGCCGTGACGGATGAAATAATTCAAGCCTGGAGTGAGGCTTACTCATTTTTGGCTGATATCTTTATTGAGAAAGAAAAAGAACTCAGTAACGCATAATTTTACATCTGTTTATGAAATGGAATGTGTCACGATGTAGATGTATAAGCGCAATTTAAGACGCAACTTTAATGAATAGGAAAGACGTGCTCGGTTTTTTGGGTTTTGATACCTAAAGTCATTGGGCGTAGTAAGCACCTCATCCTAAATTTATTTACCAGTATGATTCTGTTGTTATCTGGCCCGGGCTGCGGCGTAAGTTTTTCTTAAGACCTTTTTCTTTTAATGCGTTACGTGTATCTACTAACATATCAGGATTTCCACACATCATTACTTGAGAGTGTTCAGCTGAAAATTGCATGTTTGCTTTTTCTTCTAGCTGACCATTTTCAATAGCAGCGGGTATGCGACCAGACAATGTAAAGTCAGCTGGCTCGCGACTTACAAAAGGAATAAATTGGAAACGATCTTTAAATTGATATTTCAGATCTGCAGATATGTCTTGATAGGTTAATTCATTTTTAAAGCGTACTGCATGCACAAGTACTACATTTTCAAATCGTTCCCATACTTCTTTAGAGTTTAGTATCGATAAAAAAGGGCCCAGTGCAGTGCCCGTTGCAAGCATCCATATATCACGTCCATCAGGAACTTCATTAAGCGTGAAAAATCCATTTACTCGCTTATCAATATAAATAGAATCGCCTATATTCAGTTTGGCTAATTTTGGTGAGAGTGGACCTTCTGAAACAGTGATGGAATAAAACTCGAGTAATGGTTCATGCGGGGCATTTACAAAGGAGTAAGGTCGGCCAACTATTTGATCTTCAATCTCTAGTCCGAGTCGTCCATATTGACCAGCTATAAACGGGTCAATGTCTGCTTCAATTCGAAGAGAGTACAGCAAATCAGTCCAATGCTTATTTTCTACGACTTTTCCTACTACCCAATTACTCATTCGATTAACTACTCATTTTATTTTTAATGCAACAAAGTGTGATGGCAACATAGTGGCGCAGATATTAAAAAGCAACTATCCATGTCTAGGTGCAACTAGCAGTTACCTTGCTTAACGCAATCAACGAATTGCACTTTAACAGTGCTGGGTAAATGGAAGTGTTTGAAAAATACTACTTGTTGACTGGTAGTTTAGTCTCAGCCGAGCTATTCGACTTGTTGCCAAAAAGATTGATAAAGAAATTAAGCACGCGCTTAATACCGCGCCATAGTTTTGGTAGTAACCAAATCATCAGCAAGATAAATACTACAAGTAATCCAACGAATACATAAGGGTGTGCGATAGCCGCCCATAAGCCTGTGAATACAGCAATATCTTCCATAATTGAGGCGGTCCAATTGGACACTGGTTCAGGCGAAGTATTGATCATTACGCGACTGCCTGCCTTAGTAAAATGCGTACCTGCAGCTAAGCTTCCGCCAACAATTGCTGCCGCCATTTCTGCAGCGGGAGTCACATCACCAATAGCACCTGCCGCTAACAAGGCTCCAGCAGGGATTCTGACAAAGGTATGTAATGTGTCCCAGCCGGTATCTACCCCTGGAACTTTATCTGCAAAAAATTCTACGCCATACATCAAACCTGCAGCAGCAAGTACTAGAGGGTCACCAATAATTTGTAAATCAGCTGGTAGTTCGATATAGCCGGTATTAGACATAATTCCTAGCGCTAGCAAAGTACCGTACAAATTGATGCCACTTGCCCAGGCAACTCCCATGGTGAGAGCTATGGTTTGAATCAGCGTTGAATATTCTTCCATGCTTAACCCTTATTTATTCAGTGTAATATTAAGACTCCATAAATTAATATTAGTGCCTTAAAAAACAGCAGCTTAACGTAAATAAATGTGACTAAAAAAGGTAAATTTTACAAGGTAAATATTGAATTACTTACCTCTAACCCCCATATAACTAGTCTAAGCTAGGCATTAGTCTAGTGGTGAAAGGCTAATTTCGATGCGATCATTTTGAACACGGACTTGGTATCGTAGTAAGGCTTCAGTGGCAGGCTCTTCCATGGGCTCGCCAGTGCGAACGTTGAAACGACTACCGTGTAAAGTGCAACTAACTAGTTCACCTTTGAGACAGCCAAGAGATAAAGAAGAGTCTTCATGCGTACACATATCGTCAACGGCATATATTTTGCCATCAACATTGGCCAGTAAGATGTCGTTATTACCCACAGTAAATTTTTTTGTTGTACCGGTTGGTAGATTTTTTACAGAGGTAATATCTACAAAAATATTTTCTTTATCCATTTTCACGTTGTATCAATTTAATCATAAAAGGTAGTTAAATCATGCCGTACTTCATATATAAAATCACTTCTGGTTCGGCTGGTGCGATCAAAAATTTAGAATGCCTGGATAAATACGAGAAATTTAAGCAAGCAAAAAATTATATTAGAGATAAGCGTACAGAATTTGAGAATGATAGTCGTACTACAATAAAAATGATATTCGCTGAAAATGAGTTTGAGGCAGAGCAACGACTTGACTCTCCTCGTGATGCTCCTATTTTACGTGAGTGGGAAAAGTAACCGTACTAAATAAATGACTAGCAATTGCAGATTCTCTACGGTGCACAGTTTTTTAACGATGTATCGAGATAAATCAGGTTTTCTTTAGTATGGATGAGAAACATTATAAAAAGACATACAGTAATATAAATCCTCAACGTTGCGTATTTGAAAAATCTATCAATTCGCGTGTTTGCAATTGTAGTAAATCTCAACGTTTCAATTTAGCGGATCGAGAAGGCGTTGCGTGTTCATCTGCCGCTAGTCTTAATCGCTGTGATGTATTGCTTACCTGTCTACATAACAATGCACGATTTGCATTGCAGCAGATCGATGTTAGCGAGTTAGGCCATGCGCAGGAAATTAAGATTCAAAATGGTGGTTTATTGGGTTTGCAAAGAGAATTCCAAGAACATCAACAAGTGCAAGAGAACGTAGCGGATATCGACGCAATAATTACGAATGCCGAGAAAAAATTTAACGCTGTTGAACATTTTCCCTTTTCAAATATTATGCAAGTAGTTAGTGCATACCAAATTCGTCCTAAAAGAAAGCGTTTAAAAAAAGATTAGTTATCTTAAGATTCTATGGCTGCGATGACTAAATTAGATCAGCTGTTGAAGGATGTGCGATCTTGTCGCATATGTGAGCCTGAACTTCCTCTCGGCCCAAATCCTATTTTACGGGCAAAACGCCGTGCAAGAATACTTATCATTGGCCAAGCTCCTGGTACAAAGGTGCATGCTAGTGGTGTTCCTTGGGACGATGCTAGCGGTAAACGTTTGCGGAGCTGGATGAACATCGATGACGAAATATTTTATAATCAAGCAAAGATTGCCATCATGCCAATGGGATTTTGCTACCCAGGGAAAGGGGCATCTGGCGATCTGCCACCGAGAGTAGAATGTGCAGAGCAATGGCATAAAAAAGTATTAAGTCATTTGCCAAATATAAAACTAACACTATTGATTGGTCAGTACGCACAAAATTATTACTTGAGTGATAGCAAACATTATAGTAGTGACACCGTTACTGATACGGTAATGAACTGGAAAAAATTTGCACCCAATTATTTTCCTTTGCCACATCCCTCGCCAAGAAATACTATGTGGCTTAAAAGAAATAGTTGGTTTGAAAATAAAACAATTCCACAATTGCGTAAACGAATACACAATGCATTAAGTGATTAAATTTCAATTCAGGAGTAGCTATGTCAGAAAATAATACGCAGGACGAGCATACGCAGATTCTAAGTACGGGGATTGAGAATTATGAAAATTTAAAAGACATCACCACCTTGGTCTATCTGTTGCAGGCGATTGCATTTGTAGGATTTACGCCTGTGATTGGAGTGATTATAAATTACTTTAAAAAAAGTGATTTTTTTTTGAGCCCTCTTAATTTTATCGACCTATGAAACAAAAAACCGGGCCACTGCGATGCAGCACCCGGTTTTTCAATACCTTAATTTATATTATCCTTAGCAGAGCAAAGAGTGAATCATTCTTTGCCCCTGCTTACTTCCTATTGTAAGATCACCTTTCCACTCAATACCTGATCAG
>JBOEHC010000087.1:0-5357 GCA_050633765.1 Gammaproteobacteria bacterium | reverse complement strand
CTAAAGTGCTGTAAATACATCCTAGTATGATCTCAAATATGGGTGAAAATTCCGTAAACCTATATATTTTTAATAATTTATAGGTGATTTATTGCGCTTCTATTTAGCTACTAATTATAGGGCTAATTAACATTTCGCATCAGGATGCATTTCACAAAACATCCGATAATATAGCCAACCACAACCAATAACATGCAATTTTAAGTTTTATGGCTCAGTTCACGGTCTCGCGACATTGAAAAAAGCTACAGTAACCCGTACTTAATAAGTATTAGTTACAAGTCATATTATCATGGATGAGCAAATAGAAAAAAAGCCAAATAATAGAGTTAACGCTGGCCGCGGTATTGTTGAAAACTCGAATTCTGAGTCAGAAGAAAATACCACCTTAAATCAAGAAGATGATTTGGAACGGCCGGATGACCGCGCACGCAAAGCAGGATATTAACTAAAAACTAGGTTTAGGCTGCGATTGCCTGAACATCCATTTTCATGCCAAATTTTGGCCGCATAGTCGTTGCAGCATGTTTCTCAACACGATGTCCCTCACATAACGTTAGGTTATACCGTTGCGCAATCAAAGAAACGACAAGCTTGCTTTGCATCAATGCCATGTATGAGCCAATGCAATTTCGATGCCCAGCAGCAAAGGGAATATAAGCAAAGCGAGACCTACCGATCATGCTTTCTTTGTCAAAACGACTTGGATCGAATTCATGTGGATTATCCCAATACTCAGGCAATCGATGAGTTACATAAGACGATATGATTACGGTCATATCTTTCGGCACTAGGTAGCCACCAATTTCATGATCTTCTAGCGCTACGCGCGAAAATGAATGCACCGAAGAATACAATCGTAATGATTCTTTTATCATTTTCTCAGTGTAAGCAAGTTTATTTAGGGACTCTGCAGTAGGCATCTGCCCATTCATTACTTGATTAACTTCTGCATATATACGCTGCTTAACATCTGGATATTTATCTATTACATACATTGTCCAGCACAAAGAAGTTGCTGTGGTTTCAAACGCAGTCACAAATAGTGTTAGTAATTGATCACGTAAGCTACGTTTGTTTTTCTTAATATATTTTCTAACTGCTAATTTCCCATCAATCTCTTCTGGCAGCAAGTGTTTCAAAAATCCAATATCATTTTCTGCAATATCAGAATACTCATCTAGCAATTCGTATATACATTTATTTAATTCGGACAATGCTTTTCTAAAGTTAAGCTCTTTTTTAAGATTTTTTGGATTAAGAAGCGTCGATCGCAAATCGGTCATTTCAGGCCAATTCATGCGAATCTGATTATAGATATTGAATACTGCTTGCGCACGCGGTTTAAATCCTTCACCCATTACCCAAACTCCAGCTAACATCTGAGTTAATAAATTAAATTGATATTCAAGTTCAACCGGTTTGTTTGATTCAGCATTGGCATCCCAGGTATTAATAAATTCTGCTGCCAAGCTAGTTATCCAGTCTGTTTGCCTATCAAGCGATTTTGCTGTGAACTTTGGTTGCGCATGTGAGCGCTGATGCTTCCAAACCTCTCCTTCACTCAGCAACATGCCCTCACCAATTACCATGCGCACTTGCTTATATCGTGTATTCTTTTTGTACTTATCGAAATGGTCAACGAGCACTTCTTTAATTAATTTAGGGTCTGAAACTAAATAGGAGTAATAGTCACCCATATTTACACGCGCAATACCGCCATACTGGTTAGCTACTTGCTCAAGAAATTCCATTGGGTTTGCACGCATTTCTGGCAAGCAACCTAATTTACCCTCTCCTTCTGGACCGGGCGGAAAGTTATGATTCGACATTAAGGATATTCAAATAAATTCGAGATTAATGCTGCTGACAACCACTATTGTCACAAATGCCGTAGATAATTAAGGAATGGTCTGAAATTCGAAAACCATTCTCATGCGCTATTTCTTTTTGTTTAGCCTCTATCGCTTCATCTAAAAATTCTACGATTTTCCCGCATTTCACGCAGATTAGGTGATCATGGTGCTTACCACTTTCAAGCTCAAATACAGCTTGTCCAGTTTCAAAATGATGTCGTATTACTAAACCCGCTCCTTCAAACTGAGTGAGTACTCGGTAGATGGTTGCCAGACCAATTTCATCACCAGTATCTAACAATACTTTATAGATATCTTCAGCACTCATATGCTTCTTATTAGAACTCTCAAGAATTTCTAATATCTTCATCCTAGGTAAAGTAATTTTTAACCCTGCGCGCTTAAGATCTTGGTTTTCCACAATATTTATTATCTTATTTGATTATTTATCGTAATAGTTCTTTTTCTTAAAATACTCTAGCTTTCTCATTAAGGCTTTAGCAGCCTGCTCATAAGTATGCTTGATATTTGAAAAACAATAGCCGCGCAACCACGTCTCTAATTCATCAACGGTCTTTTTATTAACGATGCTATATGTATCTTCAGAATAGTAATTATGCGCAGAAATATATCCAGATAACCAGGCACGATAATAAGACTTACCTATTGCATCTGCGTCCACAAAACTTCGGCATGAATCTTTACCTGCTCCGGAAACAAGATATCGACCCGCCATATCTGAGGCATGAGTTGGATGTGGAATTGCAAAAAAGAAAAGCATACCCACAAACAAAAGCATTGGGTATTTGCGCATATGTTCTGAACTCATTCTGGAAATCTTTAACTAATGGAGTTGAAGAAATAAGTGTACCCAGTAAAAACAAAACCCGCCACGATGGGCGGGTTGATAGATGCCTTTCTTTTGCGATCCAACTTTAGCGTTTATACGTTTTAATTAATAACCCAACTAGAGGAGAAAGGGCTGCTAAATGTATTTACGCAAGGCTAATGATGGTTGCAGAAGATATTTTTATAGTTATTGCTCCTTCTGTATTCTCGATTATCGCCTCTCAACGTAATGAGTTTTAGAACCATCAGGAGCTAAATTACCACAGCTTAACCAAAAGAGGTACATTAAATATAAGGTTAAATGCATTGATGTATATATGTTTTTATAAAATAAATTTAATAATTACTTTAAATACAATAAGATACAATATTTATCTAAATTAAATAATAATATAATTTATATATCTAATTGAAAATATAAGATTCATCATCAATCCAGCTAAAGCGCTCCCCCAGAACTAGCTCGGTGGTAAAACCGTATGGAATTTAAGATTACAAAATGAATAAATTTGGGAAATTCTAGAGTTTATTTGCGCCTTTCAAATGTGACTCCCACGGGATTTCTGGGCCAGAAGCGCCGGCTAAAAGGTTTCTATCGTTCGGAACATGCTTAACGAATTGGACTATGGCAAGAGCTAATTGTTGCAACCGCTCTAGTGCACCTTCATCAATTAACACACTATCTCGATAATGATCAGGTGTTAAATACACCCCGCCAGGTAATGCGTGCGCATGGAAAAAACCCAATAAGGGTTTAATTTCATGTTCAATCGTCAAATAGTGATGATGGGTTGATGCGGTTACGACGATCCCTACCGGTTTACCTACCAGAGCATCATTTGGAAGAACATCAAATACATTTTTCAAGATACCGGTATATGAACCTCTATAGACCGGTGTACCTAAAATTAATGCATCGGCGGCAATAATTTTATCTATCAATACTTTGTTATCGCCTTCATATAATGCAGGGTCACGGCCATCACATAACTCGATATCAAGGTCTCGTACATTGATCGTCTCTATATTAATGGCATTATCATGCCCATGCGCATATTCAACCACTTGTTTTACTGCATTTAATGTACGTGATACAGCATTTTTAGCCGGGCTAGCCGACAAGCCAAGAATATTCATAATAAAGACTGAGATTAAGAAAAGTTAGTTGTGATTAATTAGGATTGCTATAGAGTTTTTCTATTTCCAATGTGGAACCACATTTTTCAGCTCAACCACATGACCCATCTTATCGCGTTTCGCTTCCATATACTTGCGGCGATACTCACTGTCAGTCGGAGCAATCATAGGAATACGATCAACAAGATTGATATCGTAAGCTTCCATCCATTCACATTTATCAGGATTGTTGGTAATTAACTGTACATTTTTCACTTTCAATGCGCGTAGCATATGAGCCGCTACTGAAAAATCTCGCTGATCCGCCTCAAAACCTAACTCAAGATTTGCATCTACTGTGTCATAACCTTGCTCCTGCAATGCGTAGGTTTTCAACTTATTAACCAGGCCAATTCCACGACCCTCATCACGCATATAAATAATGATTCCTTGTTGATTCTGTTGAACCATATCCATTGCCATACGCACTTGCTCACCACAATCACAACGCATTGAGCCAAAAACATCACCTGTAAGGCATTCAGAATGAATGCGGACTAATACTTTATCGTCAGGTTCCCATAACCCATGCACCAAAGCCAAGTGCTCACGCTCGGTGTAAATATCTTTGAAAGCTGAGATCTTAAATTCACCCCAACATGTAGGTAGATCAACTGTAATTTGATGCTCTACTCGAGATTCGTAACGCAAACGGTATTTAATGAGTTCTTGGATAGTGAGGATTTTTAGATCATGCTCTTTAGCAAATATCATCAAATCAGGCATCCGAGCCATGTCACCATCTTCTTTCATAATCTCACACAACACGCCCACAGGACTCATGCCTGCAAGTTCCATCAAATCCACCGTGGCCTCTGTGTGACCATCTCGTCTAAACACTCCTCCACGAGTTGCACGCAAGGGGAAAATATGTCCAGGCCGTGCAAAATCATTCGCTACAATTGCAGGGTCGGCTAATGCTTTTATTGTTTTATAACGATCAGTGGCAGAAATTCCTGTTGTAGTCCCATGCACATAATCTACTGAAACAGTAAACGGCGTTTGATGTAATGCGTTGTTATCATCTGTCTCAACCATTAAATCTAAACCCAACTTACGTGATCGATCTTCAGTAATGGCGGTGCAAATCAAGCCTCGACCATAACGAGCCATGAAATTCACCATTTCAGGTGTACATTTATCTGCAGCCCCGATTAAATCACCCTCGTTCTCACGAGACTCATCATCGACCACCACAACCAATTTACCTTGCTTGAGGTCTTCTAATACTTCTGGGACTGAATTGAATATGAAATCACTCATAGGTCAAATATTAATGATAATAATAGGCTTTAAAAAACATCGATAAGCCATAGATAGTAAAATACCTATCAGGTTTTTGCACCTACCTGTTTGGCTCAGTAGGGCTAAATTTTAGCTTCTTTGGCGAGAACTAAATAATGGTGCCCGGGGCCGGAGTCGAACCGGCACGTACTATTAATACGAGGGATTTTAAGTCCCTTGCGTCTACCAATT
>JBOEHC010000086.1:0-7645 GCA_050633765.1 Gammaproteobacteria bacterium | reverse complement strand
CTACAATTAAAGAATGTCCATAGGTTTTTCTTTCTCCTGGATGTGAGCCGCATTGACACGGCGCAAATACATAACAACCTGTTTCAATTGCGCGTGCACGAATCAAGGTATGCCAATGAGCCATTCCTGTTGTTTTAGTAAAGGCTGCAGGTATGGTTAAAAAATTTGCTCCATTTTGGGCTAATTGTCTGTATAGATACGCAAACCGCAAGTCATAACAGATTGACATCCCTAATGGCCCCCAGGGCGTAGATGCAATAATAGGCTTGTCGCCTGCCTCTACAGTAGTAGATTCTAAATAAGATTCTCCATCGCTAAGATTTACATCAAACAAATGAAGCTTATTGTATTTTGCTTCAATTTTTCCCTGATTATTTATTAAGTAAGAACGGTTATTAACCTTTTCATTACTAATTTTAATTGGTAAAGAGCCTAAAAGTAACCATGCGTTTAGTTTTTCAGCAAGAATGCAAAAATGAGGAAGTGCAGGGTGTTCTTCTTCAAAGTACGAGTGGACTAACATTCGTCCATCGTCATTATCTACATAACAAAAATATTCAGGTAAACAGATGAATTCTGCGCCATCTGAGTGTGCGTTTATTACTAGTTGTGTAACGTCGGAAATATTTTTACTGATATTCGTACCAGAATTATTCTGTATGCATGAGACTTTAAAGATTTGATTCATTATTAAAGTTTTGAATATATATTGGTAAAATTATATTAGAATGAGTGAATTTTCTGTATGACTGTATTGAAGGTGTATCATGTCAGATCAAAAACATCGCGTAAACGTGCCTAATAAACAAAAAGCAACTAAATTTTCAGATTCTGAAATATATCTTATGGTGATGCTGCACACTTATCAGCATAAAAGCTGCAGTGAAATTGCTAAGCAATTTGGTGTGACGCAAGGCGAGGTGTACGAGATTATTTCACGTAGAACAAATACAGGCTGTTGTGGGTAAAGAGGAGGTTAAAGTTTTGATAATGCACTGTCACCAACTGGTGCGCCATCAAATTCTACAAATGCATCTTTTAAGCACGACCACATATAAACTGTAGAGGCACTATCAAATAAAAGATAAAAAGCAGGTGTATTATTTATATCATTTCGTATGATTATGCCATTTATTCGCGCAATTGAAGTTTGTGCAATTGAGCCATTTGGAAAAGACTTAAGACGCAAGTCTATTCCGCAAATTTTTGCAAACATATCACTAGAAAATTCTCCGGTAATCATAAACCATGCTGATGAATCACTGCGTGGTACAGAATAACATTGAGTAGGATTGTTTTTTTCGTATTCTTCTTCGAGCGGAGTGCATTGGTTTTGCCCACTTTGAATATTATTTAAAACAAGTATTTCAGTATCTGCGAGCCGAGCAACTATCGAACCATTATTTTGTATGTAAGCTTGGTTATTAGTATCTCCAATTGTTAATCCTTGAGTTCTTGCCCACTGCATGGCTTGCTTGCCTTTGAAACCTGCTCTAGCAATTGGTGTTAAATCTACTAATCCTAATTGTTGAGCTTGTAAGGTTTCATTTTCAGCACTATTACCATAATCATCTACCAGCACAACATCACGATGCTCGATAAAGTTCGCCCCTTCGGCTAATAGTGTTCTGTAATTAGGGCTGCGGATAAGGAAATGAGTAGGATTTGCTTGTGACATGATTACATTTCTTGGCGTTTGTTATCAGGGTCATAAAAAGGTATCTCTACAACTTGAGCTTGGATCACATTGCCGCTGTTAAGCTTAATACTAATCAGCATACCAGGTTCCGTATCAGCTTTTGCGTAAGCTAAACCGATAATTTTGTTTAGGCTAGGCGAGTGCGCGGTAGAGGTAATATGTCCAACTATGTTGTTGCCAACTAGTACTACATTTGACTCTTTTGGAGCTTCTTCCGTCTCATGGTCAATTACAAAACCAACTAGTTTGCGATCGGAAGGATAATTATCAATCAATTGTAACGATCGACCTCCAACAAAGAATGGTTTCTTTTTTGCAATCGCCCAAGTCATGTGTACTTCTTGTGGGGTCGTCATCGCATCTGTATCTTGACTGACAATAATATGTCCTTTTTCTAAACGCAGTAATCGCTGCGCTTCAATTCCAACAGGTTTGATATTTTGATCTTTGCCTGCATCTAATAATGCATCCCATAGTGCTTCCCCTTGGGAAGATGGTACATGTATTTCATAACCTAGTTCTCCTACGAAGCCAACTCGTAATAATCGCGCCGGAATATGTGCGACCATACCTTCACGAACGGCTAAATAGGGGAACGCTTCAGCGGTTAAATCAATGTCGTGGCACACCTTTTTTAATACTTCGCGAGAATTAGGTCCAGCAATGTTAATTCCTGCATACGCAGCTGTTACATTGGTTACATCCACATCCAATCGCCATTGTGCATTCCACCACAACATGGTGCGATACACATTATCAACACCGCCAGTCGTTGCTGTGACATAAAAATGTTCATCACTGAATCTACATGCCACGCCATCATCAATAATAGTTCCTGCCGGATTGGTCATTAGTAAGTAGCGCGACATTCCTATTTTTTGTTTTGCGTAAGCAAATGTGTACATGCGATTTAAAAATTCTGCAGCATCTGGTCCACGAACCTCTAGTCCGCCTAAGGTAGAGACATCTATTAATCCAACGTTATTGCGTATGGTTAGATTTTCTTCGCGTATGCACTGATCACGATTTTCTGGTTGTCCATAGTAACCAGGCCGCCACCATACTCCAGCCGTGATCATTTGTGCATTGAGTTCTTTGTGTCGATGGTGGATTGCAGTTAATCGTTCAGGTTCAAAACTTCGACCTGCAATGACGCCTAATTTTTCGGCCCGGAATGGAGGACGGGCAGTGGTAACACCAACTTCTGCAACTTTACGTTGTGTTTGATCTGCAACAATTCGTGCAGTGGCGAGTGCAGAGTGACGACCTTGTGAAGGGCCCATGCCAACTGTCGAGTATCTTTTTACTAATTCAAGTTCTGAATAACCATCTTTGCAAGCATTGACAATGTCTGCGTATTGCAGGTCTTCATCTAAATCAACAAACTCTTTACCTTTTGGATGTGGAAATATTGGCCATGGATGATTTCCATAAGAATTTTCAGCGATGGGGGGTGTTTTTTGTGTAGCAATACCTTTTGCATCCAGCTCTAAATTTTCGCAAGCAGATTTACCTGCTTGTTTGCCAGAATCAATTAGTGAGCTGAGTTCGTTGAATCCATTGACAGCGCCTGCTAGATGCAGTGACTTAGGAAGCTGAGTTATAGAAAATCTTGCGCTGTCATCGTCATACGAAATTTTACCACCAGATTGAAGCGCTAGCTGATAAGTGGGCGTGAAGCCAATCGAGACGCAAAGTAAATCACAATCAAAATGTTTAGATTCATTTGCACATTGTCCTCGTCCGATTACTTTTCGCAATTCGACCTGTTTAATATGATTTTTATCAGCTTGAGACTTTGCTGAGTAAACAGTATGACTAGTTAGAATCTGTATATTATTTTCTTGAACTTTTTTGTACACAGATGTAGTGATAGGTGAATCGCGTAAATCAGCAATTGCTGCTATCTCAACACCATTCTCAATTAAATCTAGTGCCGTTGCATAGCCATCATCATTGGCAGTTAGTATCACTGCACGCCGACCGGGACGTACACCATATAAACGAATCAATCTTTGAGCAGCAGAGCCAAGCAGTATTCCTGGTAAATCATTATTGTGGAAAATTGCAGGTTGTTCCATTTTCCCAGATGCAAGTATCATTTCTTTAGTTCGCAACTTATACATACGGTTACCCTGAATGATGGGCAACCAGTTATCTGCAAACCATGCATTGCAAACTGCATTGGTTAGTATTTCGATATTGGGTTGATTAACCACTGCAGTTATTAGTTCATTTCGCATTGCATCGGCTACTGTTCCTTCGGCATCGAATCGGGAATAGTTGAGCGAACCTCCTAAAAGAGATTCTTGTTCGATTAGAATTACTTCTGCACCTGCTTTTGCAGCAACTAATGCTGCATTCAATCCTGCTGGACCTGAACCAATAACAGCTACGTCACAAAACTTATAACTCTTGTCAAAATAAGCATGTGGTGTGTTTAAATCTACTTTCCCTAGACCTGCGCGCTTGCGTACTACCGGTTCCCAAAATTTTTGCCAAATACCTTTAGGACGATAAAAGGCTTTGTAATAAAAGCCTACCGGCATGAACTTACTGAATATTCCTACTTTGGCGTCTTTGTCATTTTCTAGACTTCCACTATAGTTTTGCCCACTAACTTGTAAGTTGGAGGCTATTTGACGTCGATCTGCTGCAACGTTTGGTTCGCCATCAAGTTGAACTAACGTGTCTGCTTCAAGTCCCGCCATCGACATCACACCGCGAGGGCGATGATATTTAAATGAGCGTGATAGCAGCCATATATTATTAGCTGCTAATGCGCTAGCAATAGTGTCTCCAGCTAAACCAGTATAGGTTTTGCCTTCAAAATTAAAAGTTACCGTTTCGTTGTGATCAACGAATAACCCAATTGAAGTTGGCAGGCGGTTAATTTGTGTTTCCATTTTATTCTAGTCTAGAAATCCACACGTTCAGAAAATACTTCATTCGCAGGGTAGGTTTTTAATATTTCATCAGTGATGGTGTTTCGTTCAGCGATAAACCAGTATGAGGTAGCAGCATGGCACCACCATTCTTGTACTACGCCTGCAGTGTTGTTAGACATCCACATAAAATCAGCCCATTGTTCATCATTCATATCCTTTGGATTAGGCATGTTTGTTACTTCGCCAAAACAAATAAACTCTGAGATATTTCGTGGTCCATTTAAAGGGCAGTTCAATATTTTCATAATTAATGACTCGCAGCCGTCGCGCCAGCTTCATTTGATAATTTAAAAGTTTTAAATCGATCTAATTGAAATGGCTGAATCATTGCTGCCGTTTTTTCTTGTGCGATGGTTTCTGCCATACATTTTCCTGAAATAGGTGTAGCTTTGAATCCCCAGGTGCCCCAGCCAGCATCTAGCCAATAATTTTTTACCGGACTTTCACCCATAATAGGGCTGTAATCAGGAGTCATATCTGTGATGCCTGCCCATTGTCGCAAAAGCTTTAATTCAGCAAAAAATGGAAATAACTCAAGCGTATGCGCAATAAGACTTTCTTTAAGATCAAGGGTGGAGCGTGTGGAATACAATTCGTAAGGATCGGCACCGCCACCAATTACAATTTCCCCTCGTGCCGTTTGAGAAACATAAGCATGTAATCCTGCTGAGCTCACTAATGGGTCAAGAAAAGGTTTTATTGGTTGCGTGACCATAGCTTGTAATGGGTAACTACGGATGGGTAATTGAATGCCTGCCATTTTTGCAACTACAGAGCTCATTCCTGCTACCGCTTGAATGGCATGATTACATTGAATGGTTCCGCGATTAGTTTCTATAGCAGTTACTTTGCCAGCATTAATTTGCACACCAGTTACTTCTGTACGTTGATGAATCTCAACACCAAGTTGCGCAGCCCGCATGGCATACCCCCAAGCAACAGAATCATGTCTTGCCGTGCCACCATCACGATGCCAAAGACCCGCTTGAATTGGAAAGCGCATATTTTTATCCATGTTTAAGCACGGTACGATTTCACGTATCTGCTTTCTATCTACCATTTCTGATCTAACACCTAGATGCTTGTTTACTTCTGCGCGCAAAGTAAACGTCCTCACACTTGCATCTGAGTGAGCTAGTGTAAGCTGGCCTCGCTGAGAGTACATTTGGTTATAGCCTAACTCGTTAGCTAGGTTTTTAAATAATTCAACAGAAGCCTTGTAAAATGCAACGGCTTCAGGAGATATATAATTTGAACGAACCACTGCCGTATTGCGTGCGGTGTTACCGCCTCCTATATAACCTTTGTCGAGCACAACGACATTAGTAATACCGTGATAACGAGCTAAGTGATATGCGGTAGATAAGCCATGGCCTCCAGCACCAATTATTACTACATCGTAAGAATTTTTTAAATCTTTTGGAGCAGGAATATCTCGACGAGCAGGATATTTTGATGAAAAACCGTATTTTAATAGACCTAATGGCATAAATGATCTCTACTTAATTTAACTTTTATGTACAGAAAGTTAAAACAATCCTACAATTTGATTATTCTCATCTACATCAATGTGATTTGCAGCAGGTATTTTTGGTAAGCCAGGCATTGTCATAATATGTCCGCATATAACGACTAAAAATTCAGCGCCTGCTGATAAATACACATCTTTAATCGGCACTACATGGCCTGAAGGGGCACCTCGTAAATCAGGGTCAGTTGAAAAAGAGTATTGAGTTTTTGCCATACACACTGGGTAATGTCCATAGCCTTCGTCTTGGTAAGTTTTAATTTTATTACGGACTTTAGTCTCTGCAATAACATCACTTGCATCATAAATCTTAGTAGCTACTTTAGTGATTTTTGTCCATAACGTGTCATTCTCTTCATAAGTAAAATGAAGATCGGGTGGAGTATGTGCAATTTCATCTATCACCGCCTTAGCTAATTCTTCTGCGCCGGCACCACCTTGCGCCCAATGATTGCATTCAATCAGCTTCACTCCATGATGTGCCATCTTTTTTTGGAGGAGTGAAATTTCTGAATCGGTATCAGAAGTGAAACGATTGATTGCAACGACGCAAGGCAATCCAAAATAACTGCGAATGTTATTAATGTGTCGTTCGAGGTTGGGAACGCCTTTTTCCAGTGCGAATAAATCCTCTTCTTCAATATTACTTAAAGAAGCATTTCCATGGAATTTCAGAGCGCGAATAGTTGCGACAACAACTACGAGCGACGGTTTAAGCCCAGCTTTCCTGCATTTTATATCGAGAAACTTTTCTGCGCCTAGGTCGGCACCAAATCCTGCTTCTGTAACAACATAATCTGCAAGTTTGAGTGCTGCTTTGGTTGCAATCACTGAATTACAACCATGTGCAATATTTCCAAAAGGACCGCCATGTATAAATACAAGATTGTTTTCTAAAGTTTGCACGAGATTTGGTTTAATTGCATCTTTTAGTAGAGCAGTCATAGCACCTTGCGCATCAATATCTCGAGCGTGAATCGCATCACCGTTTGCTTTGTATCCGCATATAATATTGCCCAGACGGTTGCGCAAGTCTTGCACTGAAGTTGCTAAGCATAAAATCGCCATAATTTCGGATGCTGTAACAATATCAAAACCAGTTTCGCGAGGATGGCCATTAGCTACACCGCCTGTTCCTATAATAATTTTTCGTAGTGCACGATCATTAAGATCAATAACACGTTTCCAAGTAATGCGTCTATCATCAAATTCTTGTTGATTGCCTTGTTGAAGGTGATTGTCAATGAGTGCTGCAAGTAAGTTATGTGCCAAGCTGATAGCGTGGAAATCACCAGTAAAATGCAGATTAATATCTTCCATTGGTACAACTTGCGCATAACCGCCACCGGCAGCTCCACCTTTCATTCCGAAATTCGGACCCAGGCACGCTTCACGAATGCAAATCATCGCCTTCTTGCCAATCGCGTTCAGACCATCGCCCAAGCCCACGGTCGTCGTCGTCTTGCCTTC
>JBOEHC010000085.1:0-1591 GCA_050633765.1 Gammaproteobacteria bacterium | reverse complement strand
GTAGTGCGGATAAAAATGTAGCGTTATATTCAGTGTTAGCTTCATCAAGGTTAATCCATGGGTCGTAAATCTCTACTTGCGAATGGTAGTTAGAAAATTCTCTAACAATATCGATTACTCTAGTGTTACGGATATCTGGACAATTTTCTTTAAACGTGAAACCAAGAATTAGAATTTTTGCATCAACTACATGTACTTTTTTTTGCAGCATTAGTTTAATAACGCTTTCTGCAACATGTGGTCCCATGCCATCATTGATGCGCCTGCCTGATAGAATTACTTCGGGATTATAGCCAACTTCTTGTGCTTTATAGGTTAGGTAGTAGGGGTCAACGCCAATGCAATGACCGCCAACGAGTCCGGGCCTAAAAGGTAGGAAATTCCATTTTGTCCCTGCTGCTTCTAACACTTCAAGCGTGTCGATATTCATGAGCCCAAAAATTAATGACAATTCGTTTACTAGAGCTATGTTGACATCGCGCTGCGTGTTTTCAATTACTTTGGCAGCTTCAGCCACTTTTATGCTGCTAGTTTTATGGGTTCCTGCAGTAATAATTTTTAAATAGAGCTGATCGATAAACTCCGCTGCCTCTGGAGTTGAGCCTGAAGTAACTTTTTTGATTGTAGGTAGGCGATGCTCTTTGTCGCCAGGGTTGATTCTCTCTGGACTATAGCCTACGTAAAAATCTTTATTAAGGTGTAAATTGGTGCCTGATTCTAATATTGGTACACAGATTTCTTCAGTGACTCCTGGGTAAACCGTGGACTCATAAATCACTACGTCGCCTTTTTTTAGTACCTTGCTCACTGTTTCAGATGCTTTGCGTACTGGGTTTAAGTCTGGAACTTTATGGTCATCAATAGGGGTGGGAACTGTGACAATAAATACATTGCATGATTGTAGATCTTCAATGGATGAAGAGAAGCTCAGATGGCTAGTAGATGATAAATTGTCTTTACTGATTTCTAAGGTGTGGTCAATGCCTTGTTTAAGCTCATCAAGGCGGGAAGAATTGATATCGAAACCTATGGTTGGTAGGTGGTTACCAAATTCAACCGCGAGTGGGAGTCCAACATACCCTAGCCCAATGACAGCAATTTTAATATTTTTTGGTAGCATGAATTTTAGTTATTTTAGGTTTTGAATATGCCGCTAGAAAGTTACTGTAATCGGCCGTAATAAACTAAATGAATTTACCTAAGAATTATGTGATCCTCTCCACGAGGTTACAAATCATAAAAAGATGTAATGCTTGAATTAACCTCTAGGAGGAGATGTTTAGATATTGATAATCTGATGACTGTCATGACTTCTAACAATTTGATAAACATCATATGAGATATTCGGCTGCTTGTGGTTGGCTTAGGAAATTAATAGGGCTTGCGCTGTAGCCGTATGCACCTGATTGTAAAATCGCAACCGTATCACCCACTTCGGCTTTACTTAATTCAAGATTGTCACCAAGAAGATCAAGTGGCGTACAAAGTTTTCCAACTATATTCACTGTCTCCTTGATTGGCGAATTAATTTTATTCGCGATATATACAGGAAAGTTTTTTCTATTTCTCTGGCCTAAATTGCCTGATGCAG
>JBOEHC010000084.1:0-10169 GCA_050633765.1 Gammaproteobacteria bacterium | reverse complement strand
TTGCTGGTGATATTTTCAACGCCTACGATTTCGATTTCTCTATAAAAAACACGCACAACAAGACGGCAAAATCGTTGCCAAACTTTAAGGAAACTTTTTTGAGGTAGTGATTTACGCTTATTTGTGTTGCCAGGTATCGTCATAGTTAACGCATCAACACTTAAGCGATTTAGAAAATTATTGCAAAAGAGGGTGATCGTTGGGCAGTTGCTTGGAAACCCAGATAGCAAGTTTATGTTTCATGCCTGGCAATCCAAATTGATCTTTGGCAAGTGGTTGGATTAGGTTGTCATGAACAAGTAACTTATATAGGTACTCAATTTTTTCATTTGCTGAGTCGGTGGGTTCAAATTTTACTACACCACGTTTTTCAGCATAGATCATGCCGACACGAATGGCTTTTTTGACCAATTCTGCTTCATTTTTTAATTTTTTCATAAGATAAAATCAAAAGTTAAAACAAAATATATTTAAGCAATATTTTGCTGTAATTTTTCTGGAATAGGAATGGATGTTCTAACTGATTGTATTGATTGCTCATTTAATGCGCCGACTCTGATGTTGCTATCACACAAAGCCGTTCTAAATCCAACATAATCAGGTGCTGCTTTGAGTAAAATAGGAATATCATTTGTAGTGAGCGACCCTGCTAGTCCTGTAAGCAAATCATTTTGTTTGGCACGGTTAACAAAATATTCTAATTGCATAATATTTTTATGTGTTAGCAGTCCGCCAGCACCTTTGCGAGCAGTATCAAGCATCACGCCTTTTAGGCGAGCATTCTTCGCAGCTTGAATAGCTAAATCAATATCAAAACTCATATCTGCAAAAAATACAGCAATAATTGAAATGCCTTTGTTTGTGCAATGAATCAGGTTGGGTAAACAAGATTCTATATGGCGTTCACTAAACATGCCTATTTTTACGTAATCTACACCTGTCTCAGCAGTCTGAATGACTTTCTCATTAATTTTAATCCGATCGGCAGGTAAGTCACCGATCGTTGCACTGACAATGCATTTTTCCCATAAGTCATCGACAACACGGTGTGTCTCTGTTAGCGGAACAGCACCTAGCGCGCCTTCATTTGGTTCTTTTAAATCGATAATATCGGCGCCACCTTGAAATACTAATTTAGCTTCTTCAAGGTTGCGTACACTAGCTAACATACCTGTCATTTTTTATTTTTCCTTTTATGTATCTTTAGGTAAATGAGCTTCAATTTTTTTCATTAACCAGCCCCATGCCTCTTGTTCTCGTGGGCCTGAAGTTTTTTCGTAGCCTATGGATAGATATTCAATTTCTTGTTGTATTTTATCTTGCGGTAACATGTTTAAGCGACTTGCTAAAATTGCTAGTTCAATCACAGCAGATTGAGCGCGATTATACCCGTGAAATGGTCTATGTGTGACTTCGTGAGCGACTTTACATATATATTTTGGCCGGACTTCATCATCTACTTTATCAATTACCTCTAACTCCGTGTGGGCAAGGCAATTCTCTAAGCGTGCACCCTTAATCACATCGGTAGGCTGAGTGGGCCAATCGCGATGACCTGTTAAGCAACCGGCGTACACTCTAACGTCATCTGTGTAGTTTAATGTGGCAGTTCCGTCTCTTTCTAAATTATCTAAGGAGGTAGAAGGTTTGAAAGGTAAAATGATGAGATGCTCACCATCTTCATGTATGCCCATAGGGGCGATATGAATACTTGCATCATCTCGGACAGAAGTAACGATACATTCTCTTATAAATGGCATTAGGTACTTTTCTTTTTGCGGTTGTTCTTATTTTTGATTTTACGATCTTTTCTAGTATGCATAGTGGTTCCAGCTTCTTTTTGCTGGTTTAAATTTTGTTCATCTTTCTTCACTGCCACACCCCAGTCTAATTCTTCATCTTGTTCATAGCGTTTGCCTAGTTGCCAAGCAATTTGTGCGCGTGCATGTTCTACACCTAAGTAAAATGCATGTCCGCCATCATCTTCAACATTTAGTGTCGGATAAATTTCATAAGGATCTGTTGTTGTATGCATGCCATCACGATTATATGTATGTATGCCTTCTTCGCTTACTTGGATGCGAAAATTTGGATCTTTAATTTCTGCGGCAAATTCTTTTACTTCACTTATTGTATAAGGGAAAGGTTTGCGTTCATGTAGAGTCATTAATCCATTGCTATAGCCTTTAGGCGGAATGCTATCAATTCTAGATGCATACATGATTCTACGTGCAAGATCGGCTTCGCGTACTGCATTGCGACAATGCTCACTTACTTCTGTAGCTAATACATGGCGAATTTCTAATTCAGAAATGATACCCAGTAGTAGAGCATTAGTGCCCGCAGTATCTGCGTGGGTGAGCTCAGTTAAGTTGCCTATACCCATCATTATTTCGATATCAGCATAGCGCTTGCGCAAATTGCGATAGCGGACAATAGATTCTGTGAAGCCAAAATGAATGGGATCGAGTATAGAGTCAGCGATGAAATTGCGGCCTTGTTTGTTGAGTATCTCAATAGCACGGTAGAGTGAGCGCGCATCAGATGGTGTATTGCCAATTAAAATAGGAGTCGAATCTATTTCATCCAACACCCAGAGTGTGTTTTCACTTAAACTGAGTATGAAATCTGCTCCAGCCTTGCCACCAACCACAAGATCTTCTGGTGTAAGTGAATCCACACTAACTTTAAATCCTTCATTTTTAAGTGCTTGTACAGATTCTGTTAGGTGAGGAAAGGGGGTGCTGGGTAGGCAGCCTAAGTCAACGACGTTGGCACCGTCGTCTTTATAGATTTGGGCGCGTTTCACGATGTCCTCAACCGTCATATTTGGCGCATCGACAATTTCAGCAAAGATTTGAACATCATAGTTGCTTAAATCTGCTTTTCGGTCAGCATGTCCAAAATAGGCAGGTAAATCTTTCAGCTCATCCGGGCCACGTTCTATTGATAGGTTCAGCGCCTTCGCTAAGGATTCTATATCGCCCCGGCATCGCCCCGGAAGAATAACTTTGTCAGCATGACCGGTGTCCGTTAAACGTTTCCCAATCAATTGAGTGGTCATCAGCGCAGCAACGCTTACCCCTAGTTGACGGACTTCATAGGTGAATTCTGTGGGCTGCATGGATTCAAGTACGCGATGCAAACTTTTTTCTGCGAGCTTGCCGGTCAAAAATAAAATATGTTCAGCCATTTATTAATGCGTGTGAATCTAATGGTATATGGGTTGTTATTGATTATAAAGTATTTACCTAAGTAAATACTCATAACTTCATAATAAATATGAAATTTCATATAAGTTTAAGCTAAATTATTAAGAGTCAGGTCTGCTTAATTTAGTAAATAACAGTGAATATCATTCTGTAACTTGTTTAGAATGCTTAGCCGATTATATTTCATATTGTTTACTCATACATGTTAACCACAATTAAGCGTCGACCTGATGTAACAATCAGTGAGCAAATTAACGAACTGCCTCCTATATTGCAGCGCATCTATGCTCAACGTGGCATCAATAATGAAGAAGAAATTAATCATTCACTCGCTAAGGCCTTGCCGCCAGGCAAGTTACTTAATGTAGAAGCAGGTGTAGCGCTTATATATCGTTGTATGCAAAATGATCAACTCATCTTAATAGTGGGTGATTTTGATGCAGATGGTGCGACCAGCACCGCCTTGTTCATACGAGCATTACGAAGTTTCGGTTATACAAATGTTTCGTATTTAGTTCCAAACCGCTTCGAATTTGGGTATGGCTTAACGCCTGAAATTGTTGAAGTAGCAGTAGAATCGAATCCTGCTTTAATTATTACTGTAGATAATGGTATTTCCAGTATTGACGGTGTTGCGGCTGCCAAAGCGAAAGGTATTGAGGTATTAATTACTGATCATCATTTGCCTGGGCGGACATTGCCGGACGCTGATGTAATTATTAATCCAAACCAAAATGATGATGAGTTTCCAAGTAAGCATTTGGCGGGAGTGGGTGTAGTATTTTACGTTTTATCAGCTTTACGTGCTTTGTTGCGAACGAATTCTTGGTTTGAAGAAAAACAATTGCTTGAACCTAATCTTGCGCAATTTTTAGATATTGTTGCTGTAGGAACCGTAGCAGATGTTGCTAAGCTTGATTACAACAATAGAATTTTAGTAGACCAAGGTTTGCGACGCATCCGTGCAGATAAATCTTGTGCTGGTATTCGTGCATTACTTACTGTAGCCGGTAAAAAATTATTCCGAGTAAGTTCTACCGATCTAGGATTTGTAGTCGGTCCGCGTTTAAATGCTGCGGGTCGTCTTGAAGATATGTCATTAGGTATTGAATGTTTGCTTACTGATGATGAATCACGCGCGTTAGAACTTGCCAAGCAATTGAATGATTTAAATGAAGAACGTAAGCAGATTGAGCAAACAATGCAAAAACAAGCTCTAGAAGTATTAAAGTCAAATAAATTAGAAAATGTTGATGCGCATCGTTTTGGAATTGCTTTGTATGATGAGGATTGGCATCAAGGTGTAATTGGAATTGTTGCCGCACGTCTAAAAGAGAAATTTCATCGCCCGGTCATCGTTTTTGCTGAAACGAATGATACTGAATTAAAAGGTTCTGCGCGTTCTATACCTGGTTTACATATACGTGATGCAATCGACTTGCTTGCGACGCGAAATCCAGAATTGATTAATACTTTTGGTGGTCATGCAATGGCTGCTGGAATGTCTATTCCTAAAGAAAAATTTAATGAATTTGCAAATATTTTTAATCAGATCATTGAAGAGTTGGTAACTCCAGAGCAATTAGAATCAAAATTACTATCTGATGGCGAGCTTAAAGAGAATGAGCTCTCTCTTGATATTGCAGAGTTATTGTTTCGAGCTGGGCCTTGGGGGCAGGGATTTCCTGAACCTATATTTGATGGTGTGTTTAATGTGAATGATCATCGCATCGTGGGTAAATATCATTTGAAAATGAATTTAACTCCGGTGGGTGGCAGACAAAAGATTGATGCGATTGCATTTAATATAGGTAAGCATCAATGGCGCGAAGATGCTGATGAAGTTCGAATCGCCTATCAGCTAACTATCAATGAGTTTAGAGGGATACGTGCTCCTCAGTTGATTGTCCAGCATTTAGAAGCTATATAGATCTCAATCATTTTTTTGTGATTGAATATTAACTTTAATGATTGCTCTAATATTTTGTGAAATTACGTTACTATACGCACCAATATTTAGCTCAAAGAATTTCAAATAAAGAATATGGAAATTAATCCTCTGCAAAATTTAATCGAAGACCTGCAAGCACGTTCATCTAGTTTACGGGGGTACCTTTGACTACGAGAATAAGTGTGAAAGACTAGATGAAGTCAGTCGAGAGTTAGAAGACCCAGAGATTTGGAATCAACCTGAACTTGCTCAAAAGTTAGGTAAAGAACGAGCCAGTCTCGAAATTGTTGTAAAAACAATCGATGATGTTGAAGGTGGAGTGTCTGATGCGAGTGACTTATTAGAACTTGCTTCAGAAGAAGGAGATGAAGATACGCTTCAAGCGATTGAACAAGATCTTCAGCAGTTAGATTCTCGTGTGGCAAAGTTAGAATTTCGCCGTATGTTTTCTGGTGAAATGGATCCCAATAACGCGTTTTTAGATGTTCAATCAGGATCAGGTGGTACTGAAGCACAAGATTGGGCGGAAATGTTGCTGCGTATGTTTCTGCGCTGGGGCGAACGCAAGGGATTTAAGACAGATTTGATAGAAGTTTCGCCTGGTGAAGTGGCGGGTATCAAGAGTGCGACCATTAAATTTGAAGGTGATTATGCTTTTGGTTGGTTGCGTACCGAGACGGGTGTACACCGATTAGTGCGTAAATCACCGTTTGATTCAGGTAATCGCAGACACACATCATTTGCTGCCGTATTTGTTTCACCTGAAATTGATGATGATATAGAAATTGATATCAACCCTGCTGATTTACGCATTGATGTGTATCGAGCGAGTGGTGCAGGCGGTCAACATGTAAATAAAACAGAATCAGCCGTACGAATAACCCATGTACCGACAGGTGTTGTGACACAATGCCAGAATGATCGCTCGCAGCATAAAAATAAAGACGTTGCAATGAAACAATTAAAAGCAAAACTATATGAGCTTGAAATACAAAAGCGTCAAGGTGAGCAGCAAGCAGTTGAAGATAGTAAAGCAGATATTGGATGGGGTAGCCAAATACGGTCATATGTATTAGATCAATCCCGGATTAAAGATCTGCGCACCTTAATAGAAACGGGAAATACTCAAGCAGTTTTAGATGGAGATTTAGATCAGTTTATTGAAGCAAGTTTAAAAAGTGGTTTGTAAAAAGATATGTCTGAAGATAAAAAAGAACAAAGTGTTGACGAAAATAAATTAATTGCCGAGCGCCGCAAAAAATTGAAAGTTTTGCGTGATGAAGGTAACGCGTTTCCAAATAATTTTCGTAGAAATAGTTATGCACAAGATTTACAAGATGCATTGGGCGAAAAGTCTAAAGAAGAGCTTGTTGAATTAAATCAAAAAGCTTCGATTGCTGGCCGCATTATGGCTAAGCGCGGCCCGTTTCTTGTATTACAAGATATGTCTGGCCGTATTCAATCGTATATAGATCGCAAAGGCTTAGATAAAGTTTTAGTTAAACAAATAGATACTTGGGACATTGGCGATATAATTGGTGCTTCTGGGCCAGTAAATAAATCTGGTAAAGGTGATCTTTATGTAAAAATGGAGACAGTTACCTTGTTAACGAAATCTCTAAGACCATTGCCCGAAAAATTTCATGGTTTAACGGATCAAGAGCAACGTTATCGCCAACGTTATGTTGATCTCATCATGAATGAAGACTCACGTAAAGTATTCAATACGCGCACTCAAATTATTCAATATTTACGTGATTTTCTTTTTGAGCGCAGGTTTGTTGAAGTGGAAACGCCTATGATGCAAGTAATTCCAGGTGGTGCTACTGCACGACCTTTTGAGACGCATCACAATGCCTTAGATATTCCTCTCTATATGCGTGTTGCACCTGAGCTATATTTGAAGCGTTTAGTTGTGGGTGGTGTAGAACGAGTTTTTGAAATTAATAGAAATTTTCGTAACGAAGGGTTGTCTACACGCCATAATCCTGAATTTACCATGCTTGAGTTTTATCAAGCTTATGCGGATTACCATGATTTAATGGATCTGACCGAAGAGATGCTACGCGGTATATGTAATGAAGTATTAGGTTCTACTTCAATTAAGTATGGAGAGGATACTTTTGACTTTAGTAAACCTTTTGCTCGTATGACGGTGAAAGAATCAATATTGCATTTCGACTCATTGCACCATATTTCAAGAATAACTGAAGCAGACTTAGATGATTTAGATAAAGCAAAAAAAATTGCAAAAGATCTAAATATTCCAATCAAAGATAGTTATGGTTTGGGTAAAATTCAAATCGAAATATTTGAAAAGACAGTAGAAGAAAATCTTAAAGATCCAACCTTTATTACTGCGTACCCAACAGAAGTTTCTCCTTTGGCGCGCAGAAACGATGCAGATCCGTTCGTAACTGATCGGTTTGAGTTTTTTGTTGGCGGAAGAGAGCTGGCAAATGGATTTTCAGAGTTAAATGATTCTGAAGATCAAGCTGAACGCTTTAAAGCGCAAGTTGCTGAAAAAGATGCCGGTGATGATGAAGCGATGCACTATGATGAAGATTATATTCGTGCATTGGAATACGGATTGCCGCCGACGGCAGGTGAGGGCATAGGTATTGATCGTTTAGTCATGTTATTTACTAACTCACATACCATTCGAGACGTAATTTTATTCCCGCATATGCGACCAGTATAGAAATTGAATAAAAAAGTGGAGTAAATATATAAACTTTTTATAGCTTTACATGCAATCACTCACTAACGTCGTATTCTAATGAGTAAGGCAAGTTACAGATTGTAATGTTAGGTCCAGATAAAGATTCTAGATGCAAGTCATCTGCATCCTCTTTGGCTGTTCGTAATACGGCTAGTGCTTCGCAGGTTTCTTCCATATTATTTTGAGCAACTACAATTTTTCCTACGGGTTGTTCGCCATCTTTAATAGAGAAAATATTTGTACCAGGTTTAGGGCAATTATCTGTTTCGATGTTGATTCGAAACATACGCCGATTTGGTTTTCCTAGATAATGGGTTCGCGCAACAATTTCTTGGCCTGGGTAACAACCTTTTTGAAAGTTGACTCCACCTATCAATTCAAGATTAACCATTTGCGGTATAAATACTTCGCTCGTTTCTGCCGTGATTTGTGGAATACCACTGCGAATATCTTGTAATTCCCATTCATCCGAGCTTGTTTGCGTAGACTTTGCAGAGATTGATTTCTTGATTGCAGAAGTATCTTTAGGATCACTTATAAAAAGTAGTCGTGAGTCTTCGCTTGGAATGCGAATGATGGTGGTTTCATTATGCTGTATCGATTGATCTACAGTGTTGGGGATTGGTATATTATTTTCTTTTAAACAATAGTCGGATTCCAGGCCAGCAAGCCCATATATAATGAATTCATCGGAGACATCAGATAATTCTACTTTCGCCATGAGTTTAAACATGGTGAGCTTTTTTAATGTTGCTTCAATTACATCTCTAGGCATTAATAAAAAGTAATCATTGTTCCGCATAAATATTCGAAAGATCGAAAGCATTCTTCCTTTCGGATTACAGTAACTACTGAGTTGGCTGATACTTTCTGTTACAGCGTTTAAATCATTGGTGAATTGTCCATGTAGAAAATTTAATGCATCTTCTCCGCTGGCCTGAATAAGGCCAAGATTAGATAATTCACATAAAGTAGGTTTGCTCATATAAAATCGTTTAAAAATTAATCAAATCAAAAAGCCATATTTATATTTATATAAATATACTCAGAAGCTGGGGTAAATTTAGCATAAATCAAAGGATTAAAATCATTTAAGCGATTGTAATTATTCGCATTTCTTTAGAGATATGTTCATTATCGCCCATCATTCGGGTAGTATTCAGACCATAATAAATCGATTTAATTGCCTCTAACCTGTCAGGGTTAAATTATCTGCAATGATGCTAGGTAGAGGTACATAAAACATAAAGTCATTACGAGGAGCTGCATGGCTAATTTAGAGCGGCCAGTATCGCCACATTTACAGATATATAAATGGCCTTTAGCCATGGCAATTTCAATATTGCATCGTATTACCGGTGTTGCATTGGCAATTGGCGCCATGCTGATGGTGGCTATTTTTGTTGCGATTGCATCTGATCCAGAATGTTACCAATGGATTCAGGGAATTTTAGCGAATAAAATTGGTAAGACTTTTCTTTTCCTTTGGACTTTCGCACTGTTTTTGCATCTTTTTAACGGTATTCGGCATTTGTTTTGGGATGCGGGATATGGTTTTGAAAAAAGCACCACCACTAAGTCGGGAGTTTGGGTCATTATTGCATCTTCAATTTTAACCATTGCTGTTTGGTCTGCGGTGTATTACTGCACAAACGTATAATACTTTAATTAAAAATTTACTATGTCATTACGAACACCGTTATCTGAAGCGAAAGGTTTAGGTTCTGCAAAAGAAGGAGCTAGCCATTGGTGGTTGCAAAGATTGACCGCAATTGCTCTTGTTCCACTTGCAATTTGGTTTGCTTTTGCAGCAGCAATGTTGGGCGATGCAAGTTATGAAACGGTGTTGGCATGGCTGCAAAAACCATATGTTGCTGTGCTATTAATATTTTTTGTAGCAGCAACGTTCTACCACACGCAATTAGGCTTGCAGGTAATTGTAGAAGACTATGTGCATGGTTGGTTAAAAGTAGTTACTTTAATAATAATAAATTTTCTTTGCATCGCATTTGCAGTAGCAGGGATTGTTGCACTGTTAAAAATCTTTTTATAAAAATTAAAAACTTATGAGTAAAGCTTACAATGTAATTGAGCATGCCTACGATGTTGTTGTGGTAGGTGCGGGTGGTGCAGGTTTACGTGCAACCCTAGGTATGGCAGTGAGTGGTCTGTCTACTGCATGTATAACAAAAGTATTTCCAACCCGAAGTCATACGGTTGCTGCACAAGGAGGTATGAGTGCAGCATTAGGTAATATGGGTGATGATGATTGGCGTTGGCATAT
>JBOEHC010000083.1:0-14400 GCA_050633765.1 Gammaproteobacteria bacterium | reverse complement strand
GGAAAAGAAAGTCGTATCTTGTTTGATGTGAAGAACATGCTGCCAAAAGATCAGGTAGATGGCCGTTTATAGCTCAATTGTAAAATATTAATTTAAACTGAAATAAAATATATACTATGAAAATTGCTGTCACTGGCTCTGCCGGATTTATTGGTTCCTCTGTTTCCATGTATTTATTAGAACGCGGCGATGAAGTGCTGGGTATTGATAACCTTAATGATTACTATGATGTAAATTTAAAACTTGGTCGACTAGAAAGAGTTAAAGCCTATGATAAATTCACAGAAGCACGAATTAATTTAGAAGATAAACATGCAATCAATGAGGCAATTTCTAAATTTAAGCCACAACGCGTGGTCAACCTTGCAGCCCAAGCGGGTGTGCGTTATTCCATTGAAAATCCATCAGCCTATGTAGACACCAACCTAGTAGGCTTCTGCAATATTCTAGAAGCATGCAGACATCATGAAGTTGAACATCTTGTGTACGCATCAAGTAGTTCAGTTTATGGTGCAAATACCACTATGCCTTTTTCAGTTCACCATAATGTAGACCACCCTTTAAGTTTGTATGCAGCGACTAAAAAAGCAAACGAACTGATGGCACACGTATATAGCAATTTATACGGTTTACATACTACTGGGCTAAGATTCTTCACAGTTTATGGGCCATGGGGTCGACCTGATATGGCCCTATTTCTATTCACTAAAAACATTTTGGCTGGCAAGCCAATTGACGTATTTAATTATGGCAACCACCGGCGCGACTTCACCTATATAGACGATATTGTGGAGGGCGTTATACGCACCCTTGACCATTTGCCTGAAATAAATGAATCTTGGGATAGCGCCTCACCCGATAGCGCTAGCAGTTTTGCCCCTTATCGACTCTATAATATTGGCAATAACGCGCCGGTCGAGCTCAGCCACTACATTGAAGTATTAGAGAATTGTCTAGGCAAGAAAGCCGAACGAAACTTGCTACCGTTACAGGCAGGCGATGTCCCCGACACCTATGCCGATGTTGAGGCCTTAGTGCAAGACGTTGATTACAAACCAAATACCAGCGTAGAAGATGGTATTAAGAACTTTGTGAACTGGTATCGTGAGTTCTATAAAATCTAATTATTCTTACAAATCCTAAGCTGTCAAAAAATGAGCCTTGTCCATTAACAATAGGTTATGTATCATTTCCTCAAATTTTTTACTGTTTAGCACGTAATTGATTGATTCTTAATAGTATTATCAGTCTTGTGCTTCGCGAAATAAAGATTAAGGGAGCGATACCATGTATCTTGTAAATATTCTATTAACCACAGGGTTAATCTTACTCATATCTTGTATCACCGTACTTTCTATTTGTGCAGCAATATCAACGCCTAGACCAAATCAGAATTCTTCATTCAAACCATTTGATAGAAACAATAAGGAACGGCGTAAAAATAAGGCCAGGAATTTTCCTATCACCTGCACCGATGGAACCATGGTTTATTTTGACCGACGCTTACAATCAGATAGTGGGTACGCGTAAGCAGCAAATCAACTATTTACTGCTGAAAAATCTCGCATAAATTGCAACAAGGCCTGAATGCCTTGATGCGGCATAGCGTTATATAAGCTAATTCGAAGACCTCCTATTGAGTTATGCCCTCGCAATCCTAGCAGCCTGTTTTCTTCTGCTTGTTGCAAAAACCTTGCTTGCAAAGCTTCATTCTTAATCACAAACGGTATATTCACATTTGAACGATTTTTAACGGCTACATTATTTAAATACATATCACTTCCATCTATCACATCATATAGAGCTTTTGCATTTAGCTGCCCACGCTTATAAATATCTGCAACGCTTCCTTGCGTTTTAAGCCAATCCAGCATTAATCCCAACACATAAATTGCAAATGTAGGCGCTGTGTTTACCAATGATCTATTACTAAAACATTTTTTATAATCAAAAACGCTAGGTATATTTCCACCAACTTGATTCAAAAAACTTTTACTAACCACCATTACACATAGGCCTGCTACACCAAGGTTTTTCTGGGCACTGGCATAAAATAAACCAAAATTATCTACTTGTATTGGACGCGTTAAAATCGAAGAGGTCATATCACATATTAGTGTTGCATCCTTCAAAGACGTATTTTTCATTCCTGCGACATCATTCACTACTCCACTAATAGTTTCATTATCACAGTAATGGATATAGCTAGACTGTTTATTTAACTTCCATTGCTGTATCGGCGTAACCGAAATGGTTTTCGATTCCACTAAAGCTTGAATTTCATTTATATCAGCAAATTTTTTTGCTTCTTGGCAGGCTTTGTTTGACCAGTGCCCAGTACACACATAATCTGCACAGTCCCCTGCATGCAGAAAATTAAGCGGCAACATTGAATACTGCGCAGTCGCCCCACCATGTAATAGTAATACTGCATAATCTTCAGGAATTCCCATTAGCTCCCGAAGCAAACTTTCTGCCTGATCGAGAATTTCCATAAACTCGTCACTACGATGCGACAACTCAAGTACTGACATTCCCGTGCCATGATAATCAACAAGCTCTTGTTTGATTTTATCCAGTACTACGCGAGGCAATGTTGCGGGTCCTGCGCCAAAATAATAGGTTTCTTGCATAATAAATACAGAAATTTATTTTGAATACATATGAATTGTAAGAACGAATTAACTAGATAATTGTTCAGCAAGAATGGCTAAACAAAATAGACAAGAAGATTATTTCTCTTCTTCAGCTTGCGCATCTTCCTGAGATAAGTTTTCTATTTTCTCCACCTCTACCAACCGTTCTTCTTCGGAGAGACGAATTAGTCGTACACCCTGAGTGTTACGCCCCATTTGCGAAACATCTTTTACTGGGGTCCTTACCAGTGTGCCACTGTCCGTAATTAGCATTATTTCATCATCGTCAGATACAGCAACCGCCCCTACCACATTGCCATTACGGCCTGAAGTTTGGATTGCGATCACACCTTGGCCACCACGCTTTTGCACAGGATATTCATCCATCACCGTACGTTTGCCATAGCCATTCTCCGTTGCAACTAACACATCAGTAGCACTCATGTTCTCTTTAATCGTAATTAGAGATACAACCTGTTGACCTTTAGCTAATTTAATTCCGCGCACACCGGTTGCATTTCTACCCATTGCACGTACATCTTCTTCTTTAAAACGAATTGCTTTACCAGTTTCACCAACCAACAATATATCCGTATTGCCATCCGTCACTTCAACCCCAATCAAACGATCATTTTCACGCAAATCTACTGCCAGAATTCCACTTGCACGTGGTCGCGAGAACTCCGTTAATTTTGTTTTCTTAACTGTTCCACTACTTGCCACCATGACTACATATGCATCTTCACTGTATTCTTTTACTGGTAACACCACATTGATGCGCTCATCTTCTTGCAAAGGTAATAGGTTAACAATGGGCTTACCTCGCGCCGTACGACCGGCTTGCGGTAAGGCATAAACTTTCAACCAATAAACTTTACCGCGACTAGAAAAACATAGAATGGTGTCATGCGTATTAGCGACAAATAGCTGATCCACAAAATCTTCAGCCTTAACCGAAGTTGCGGCCTTACCTCTACCTCCGCGACGCTGCGCCCGATAAGTATCCAACGGTTGTGATTTTGCATATCCTGCATGCGACAGCGTCACTACTACCGTTTCCTCAGGAATTAAATCTTCCATGGTTAGATCGGCTTGCGCATCGGTTATCTCCGTACGCCTCTCATCCCCATATTGATTACGTATCTCTTCGAGCTCTTCCTTAATAACTTTTAGAAGTCGCTCTGGATCTTGCAGGATATCTAATAGATCAATTATCTTTTCTAACAGATCACTATAATCATTAACAATTTTATCTTGCTCTAAACCGGTAAGACGATGCAAACGTAAATCAAGAATGGCCTGAGCCTGAGTAGGCGACAGATGATATTCGCCTTCATGCATACCATATTTAGCATCTAAATCATCTGGGCGAGATGAATCTGCTCCAGCACGATCTAACATTTTAACCACCACACCAGGCTTCCATGGTTTAGCGATTAGTTTTTCTTTTGCGATAGCTGGGCTTTCAGATTTTTTAATCAAGGCAATGATTTCGTCAATATTCGTCAACGCAACCGCTTGCCCTTCTAATATGTGCGCACGCTCCCGCGCTTTACGTAATTCGAAAATGGTTCTTCGTGTTACTACATCACGACGATGACGAATAAAGGCTTGTATAATCTGCTTGAGATTTAACAAACGTGGCTGACCATCTACCAAGGCCACCATATTGATGCCAAACACACTTTGCATGGCCGTGTGTTTATAAAGGTTATTAAGAATAACTTCGCTTACTTCACCACGCCGCAACTCCACAACGATGCGCATACCATCTTTATCAGATTCATCTCGTAAGCCATCGCCAGCAATACCTTCAAGACGTTTTTCTTTTACTAGATCAGCAATCTTTATAATCAAATTTGCTTTATTAACTTGATAAGGAAGTTCCGTAACCACAATTCGCTCACGACCACTCTTTTCATCTTGCTCGATATGCGTACGTGCTCGCATATGCACTCGACCACGACCTGTGCGATAGGCCTCAACTATTCCTGCACGTCCATTAATTAGTGCAGCAGTTGGGAAATCTGGCCCCGGTATATGCTGCATTAATTCTTTATAATCGGCCTCAGGGTTATCTATCAGCGCGATGGTGGCATTAATGACTTCAGTTAAATTATGCGGTGGAATATTAGTTGCCATTCCCACTGCAATACCTGATGAGCCATTGGCTAATAAGTTTGGAATACGAGTTGGGAAAACCGAAGGTTCAGATTCTTCTTCGTTATAGTTGGGAACAAAATCGACTGTTTCTTTTTCAAGATCTGCCACGATTTCATGCGCGATCTTAGACATGCGAATTTCGGTATAACGCATCGCCGCAGGTGAATCACCATCCACCGAACCGAAGTTGCCTTGCCCATCAACCAACATATAGCGCATGGAAAAAGGTTGCGCCATACGAACAATGGTGTCGTATACGGCAGTATCACCATGCGGATGATACTTACCAATGACATCACCCACTACGCGAGCAGACTTTTTATAAGGCTTATTCCAATCATTCCCCAACACACTCATGGCATATAGTGCACGACGATGAACAGGTTTTAGGCCATCACGCACATCTGGCAAAGCACGACCCACGATCACGCTCATCGCGTAATCAAGATACGATTGACGCATCTCGTCTTCGAGATTTACAGATAGTATTTCTTTGGCGATTGCAGCCATTTAAGTGCTTAGTAGAGGGTAGTTTATATTCGTTCTAATGCGGGAAATTATAACACAAGTCTAGGGGAGTGGGTTGCAAGAAAAACCATTTGAAATCGAACTGACTGCCTTAAAAAACAATTTAATGCATTTATAAGTCCAATATTTATAGATGCCAAGGCTGAAAACCGCTAAAACACTAGGATTCCATTAGTAACTTAATTTTGCTGGTGTTTGGCTGTTCAATCACACCTTTTTCAGTCACTAAAGCAGTAACAAATTCGGCTGGCGTAATATCAAAAACAGGGTTCCAAACCTCTGCTTGTTCCGGCCCAATGGACTGTTCACGCAGGTTGATAATTTCACTATCTGCACGTTCTTCAATTTCTATATCACCACCTGATCGAATATTCATGTCAATTGTGCTGGTTGGTGCCGCCACCATAAATTTAACATTATGTTGCCGCGCCATTACCGCTAATGAGTAGGTGCCAATTTTATTGGCAACATCACCATTACTGGCGACACGGTCCGCACCCACAATTACCCAAGCCACACTTTTTTGGCACATCAAACTTGCTGCGGCGCTATCGCATAATACAGTTACAGGAATATTGTCTTGCAATAACTCCCAAGCCGTCAACCGAGTCCCTTGAAACCATGGCCGCGTCTCATCAGCATAAATAGTGGAAATTTTTTCTTGCGCATACGCACTGCGGATCACTCCCAACGCAGTTCCATAACCACCTGTTGCTAATGCACCAGCATTACAATGTGTCAGCACTACTGAATCTGTATTAAGCAGTGCTGCACCGTTATCACCTAGTGTTTTATTCGCGCGCACATCTTCTTGATGAATGATTTGTGCTGCATTGAGTAGAACGGGCTCAGGGTCAATGCCATCAGATACACCTTCTAAATTAGCAATTTCATCTCGCATTTTTTCGATTGCCCACTGCAGATTAACGGCAGTCGGCCTAGCCAACAACAACTCTCTTAAATCTTGCTCGATGAGTTGTTGCCAATTATCAGCAGACTGCTTATATCGAGCTCTTGCGGCCAACACCACACCAAATGCCGCGGTAACTCCAATTGCAGGCGCACCACGCACCACCATATCTTTGATGGCATGAACGACATCCACAACCTCCAAACAGTGTATAAATTGGACATCATTTGGCAGCTTGCGTTGATCAAGCAATACTAAATGATCATCTTGCCATGCGATGGCTTGATCCGCTAATGATTTCATTTAAATTAATAAGGTCCTAGAACGTTGCGCGAAGGAAGTTCACCTGAAGATACTAAAAATATTTACATATTAAATTGTATACCAATATTAATAACATAATAGTTGCTTTATATAGGGCAGAAATGAACAATCTGCTACAGTCTCGACTAAATTTAAAATGTAGGCCGTAAAATGGAACAAGTGCAAACACTCATTCATGGGGAAACAATTATTCCAATGAGTGATTATGCGAAGAATTCTGGCAACACTGAAAAACGTGAATTTGATAATTGCGTGCTAACGAATTACAGCATTGCAATTCAAGATGGCCGTGTCTTGGATATATTGCCTACATCAGATGCAATTAAAAAGTACAGCAGCGAGTCTATATCAAACTACAACCATCACATTATCATCCCTGGTTTAATTAACGCACATACTCATGCCGCCATGTCATTATTCCGAGGCCTGGCGCATGACATGCCACTGATGGAATGGTTAGAAAAACATATCTGGCCTGCTGAACAACAATGGGTGAATGAGGAGTTTGTGCAACTTGGCTCCCAACTTGCTATAGCAGAAATGTTGCGTGGCGGTGTAACGTGTTTTAACGATATGTACTTCTTTGCAGAAACCACGGCACAAGTAGCGACTAAATCCGGTATGCGCGCGCATATTGGAATGATATTGCTAGACTTCCCCACTCACTACGCAAACAATGCAGATGAGTACTTTTCTAAAGGATTAGCGCTGCACGATCAATTAAAAGCGCACCCACTAGTGAAGTGTACGTTTGCACCTCATGCACCCTACACTGTTTCAGACGCACCATTAGAGCGCGTTGCGGTGCTAGCCAACGAACTCGAACTACCAATCCATATTCATGTTCATGAAACTGCAGATGAAATTTTAAAAAGTGTTGAACAATATAAAATTCGTCCTCTAGAGCGTCTACATAATATTGGCTTAGTAAATAGCGGATTACTTGCGGTACATATGACGCATCTAGAAGACCAGGAAATTGAATTGCTAGCCGAAACAAATGCAAATGTAGTGCATTGCCCACAGTCAAATTTAAAATTGGCAAGTGGATTCTGCCCGGTGCAAAAACTTCAAGACAAAAACATTAATATTGTACTCGGCACAGATAGTTGCGCCAGTAATGATGATCAAGACATGTTAAGTGAGATGCATAGTGCTGCATTACTCTCTAAGGGTGTTGCCAATAATGCAGCAGCCCTACCCGCTTACGAAACACTTCGCTGCGCCACCATAAATGCTGCAACCGCTCTTGGGATTGATCAAGACACAGGTTCTTTAGAAATTGGGAAATCTGCTGACCTGTGTGCAATTGATGTAAATTTACTTGAAGCACAACCCATGTATGATCCCATTGGACATGTGGTCTACGCTACGCAACGCAATCAAGTCACTGACGTTTGGGTAGCGGGGAAGCAATTATTAAGTAATCGCGAATTACTAACCCTAGACGAAGATGAAATTCTAGCGAAAACCAAAGAATGGAATCAGAAAATAAGCAGTTAAATTAATGACCACTCTAAATAAAACCAAGCCAAATGTTGACCAACAAGAGATTGCAAAGTTTGAAGCACTCGCCTATCGATGGTGGGATCCTGAAAGTGAATTTAAACCTTTACATGAAATTAATCCCTTACGCCTAGATTTTATTGACAAGCACGCTGAGCTCGCAGGCAAAAAAGTGCTCGATATCGGCTGCGGTGGCGGCATCCTGGCAGAATCTATGGCTAAACGCGGCGCAAAAGTTAAAGGAATTGATTTGGGAGAAACTCCTTTAGCGGTGGCCAAATTACACGCTAAAGAAGAAAATCCAAGTCTAGATCTTGAGTACCAGGCAATTGCAGCAGAAGACATTGCTCAACAAGAACCCAATACCTATGACATCGTAACTTGCATGGAAATGCTTGAGCATGTGCCTGACCCTGCTTCGATCGTTACTGCATGCGCTGACTTAATTAAACCTGGCGGCCATGTGTTTTTTTCTACCATTAACCGAAATCCAAAATCATTTTTATTTGCCATTGTCGGCGCAGAATATGTGCTCAACCTTTTGCCAAAAGGCACTCATCACTACGAGAAACTTATTCGCCCATCTGAGCTAGATCGTTGGATTCGCCAATGCGCTTTGAGCACAAATGAAATTATTGGAATGACGTACAACCCATTACTAAAAACATATAAACTTTCTTCCAACACGAGTGTTAACTATATTGTGCATTCTCAAAGTAATTGATGAATTTTATTACTAAAGTTAAGTACTGATATTAGACTAATGCCCAACGACGCACTAAATAATGCACGCGTTAATGCGGTCCTGTTTGATCTTGACGGCACCTTAGCCGACACCTCCCCAGACATGGCTGATGCGCTCAATCTATTATTTGCCAATCATAATATGCAAGCGCTTGATTATGAATTAATACGACAAAATACCTCGCGCGGCAGTGTTGCCATGATCCAATTAGGCTTTGAAGAAACACTCGATGAAAAATATAGCTTTGAGCTTCGCGATGAGTTTTTACAACTTTATGCAGATAATTTATGCAACCGCACCACGCTATTTCCTGGTGTAAGCGAATTATTAACATTTTTAGGTGAATCGGATATTCCTTGGGGCATCGTCACCAACAAACCTGGTAATTTAGCCGAACCTTTAGTCCAAGAATTAAATATCGCTTTCAATGCGGTATGCATGGTGAGCGGTGACTCTTTAGCACGCAGGAAACCCGATCCCGACCAATTGCATCACGCCGCCAATATGCTTGGAATCAACGAGCAAGACATCGTATACATGGGTGACGACCCCAGAGATGTTCAAGCAGGCAAAGCAGCTGGAATGCAAACCGCTGTAGCTGCCTATGGATATATCCAAGACGATCATGACCCAAATACCTGGGATGCCGACGTGATCCTTCAACAGGCGCTAGACTTGAAGGATTGGCTTTTTAGCAACAGCTGATCGACAATATCTACATGATTAGTGTAGAACTCCAAAATACATGGCAATTCGTGCTTTTATGCGCAAGCCTATGCTTACTAAGTGCCGCATTAGCTGCACTCATTATGCGTAACCGTGCTCGCAAAGAACACCATAAGCTTGAATCCATCTCACAACAGCTATCCATGCAACTGCAATTGGAAAAAGAACGTTACTTAGAAAAAATAGAAACGATTGAAGAATCTCGCAAACAACTAGAAAATTCTTTTTCAGTACTTTCACAACAAGCACTAAAATTAAATAATGAAAACTTTCTCACACTTGCAAAAGAAAAGCTTTCTCAGTTTCAAATTCAAGCAGAAGCCAATTTAGATAAAAAAGAGAAATCTATTGAAACGCTATTGCAACCCATCCAAACCGCATTAAAAAATACTGAAGAACAGATTCAATCTATTGAAAAAGAACGCAAGGAATCTTTCGGATCACTTTCACAGCATTTAAAAATTATTAACGAGAGTCAATCTGATTTACGCCTGGAAACACAGAATTTAGTGCAAGCTTTGCGTCGCCCAGAAGTAAGAGGCCAATGGGGAGAATTAACCTTAAAACGTATCGCGGAACTTGCCGGCATGGTTGACCATTGCGACTTTTATGAACAACCACAAAGTGAAGATAGCGATTCACGCATGCGTCCAGACATGATTGTCCGCATGCCTGATCAACGCGAACTAATTATTGACGCCAAAACACCATTGGATGCATACCTAAATGCTACGCAAGCAACGGAATCAGAAATTCGCGAACAATCACTTGTAAAACATGCACGTAACGTGCGAGAAAGAATGCGTGAACTTTCTAGCAAAGCCTATTGGAACCAATTTAAAAATGCTCCAGACTTCGTCGTATTATTTATTCCTGGCGAACAATTCTTATCTGCTGCATTAGAACAAGATCCACAATTATTAGAAGATGCTTTAAAAAATAAAGTTATTCTAGCCACGCCTACTAGCATTGTTGCACTATTGCGCGCCGTGGCTTTTGGTTGGCGTCAAATAGCGGTTGCAGAAAATGCTGAAAAAATTCGCGAACTCGGCGAAGACCTTTATCACCGTCTCGCCACCTTTGCCGAGCATCTGCAGAAACTTGGCAAGCATCTGGATACCAGCGTTGAACAGTACAATAAGGCGATGGGATCTCTTGATCGCCAGGTGTTGAGTGGCGCCAGGAAATTTACCGAATTGGGAATTGAGAAGAAAAAACCCATTCCTGAGCTAAAAATTGTTGAAAATACTACTAAATCTATATAAATCATTAAGTTACATAACCTCAGACTTATCGAGCTAGTTTCACCAAAATCTAAACAGATTTAACAGTTTGTGAATATAATTTGTAGAATAATGTGCACACCTAATAATTAGAATTTAGAATTATATCTATGACGAACGCAGCCAAAAAAATTAGCCCAGACGTTGTTTATCACCAAGCAACAGTTACCAGACCAAGAAGAGAACAGATTCTTGGCCACAATGGAGCTGTACTATGGTTTACTGGCTTGTCTGGTGCTGGGAAATCGACCTTGGCACATGCAGTAGAGGAAGAGCTGCATAACAGAAACTGCCTTACCTATGTTTTTGATGGCGATAATGTAAGACATGGCTTATGTGGAGATTTAGGCTTCTCACTTGAAGATCGAAAAGAAAATCTTCGCCGTATTTCAGAAATGTGCAAACTTACTGCCGATGCAGGCATTATTGCTTTCACAGCATTTATATCTCCTGTCCAAGAAGATCGACAAAATGCTAAAGAATTAATTGGCGATAATGATTTTATCGAGATTTATTGCAAAGCTTCGTTAGAAGTGTGTGAATCACGTGATGTAAAAGGCCTTTACAAAAAAGCACGTGAAGGAAAAATTTCAGACTTCACAGGTATTTCTTCTCCATACGAAGAACCTGAAAATGCAGACCTAATCGTTGATACCGGGACTAATACTTTAGAAGAATGCACTAACCAAGTGTTAGGTTATTTATTCCGCAGAGGCGTTTTTATTAGCGCAAGAAAATAAGCTATAAAGTTTTCCTGTCACAAAAGGTAATATACATTCATATCAAGTAAACTCTGTCTCCCCATAAAACAGAGTTTACTTTTCATGCCTAATTCTTCTCTCAACCTTCCCAACTTAATTACCTATACACCTGAGGAAGGCTCACTCTCAAACAAGTTCATCATCATTACCGGTGCTACCGATGGTATTGGCAAAGCATTAGCTTTGTCATGCGTACAACTGGGCGCAGAACTTTTATTGATAGGCAAAGATGACAAAAAACTTAACGCGCTAACAAAACAACTACAACAAAATTCAGATACAGAACATTATTCTTATCTGATTGATTTCAGTATTGCAGGGGAAGCTGACTATATTAAATTTGCTGAGCATTTAGCCTCACAAAACAAGCCGATAGATTCATTGATATTAAATGCAGGCTACATGGAAGCGCTGCAAGGCCTACGTAATTATCAACTAGAGCTTTGGTTACGCACCATCACCGTCAATCAACATGCACCCTTTATGTTGGCAAAATGCTGCATTCCTCTATTAGAAGCATCGCAAGATCCCAGCATTATTTTCTCCACCCATGACTGTAACAAAGCATATTGGGGAGCATACGGCGTCGCAAAATCTGCGCAACTTGGCATGATGAAGATTCTTGCGAATGAATTAGACGGCGACAAACGCATTAGAGTGAATGGTGTTGATCCTTCACCGGTAAGCACTAAATTAAGACTCACTAATTTCCCAGGCATTGATCCAGAAAATTTTTCTGCACCGGAAGAAGTTATCGCACCCTATCTATATTTCATTGGCGCTGATAGTAAAGGCGTTACAGGAGCTAATTATAAGCTTAACCCTAACTTTGCAGGTTAAGAATACTAAAACAAATAATACTTAAGTGTTAGTCTTCGTTACCAATTTTTGCAAGCTCTGAAATTGACTCGGAGTAAGATCTAGATACTTACCCAACCTCATATCCGAAGACAGCTCTATTGAACCATAACGAGTACGAATCAAGCGACTTACCCGCAAGTCTTGCGACTCCCAAATTCTACGCACCTCACGATTACGGCCTTCTTGCAACACCACGCGACACCAAGTGTTAGATCCCTCACCATCTTTTACCTCAAGAATTTTCAGCTTTGCCAAGCCATCTTCTAGCTGAACACCATTTTGAATATTGGACATAACTTCATTGGTAATACGACCTTGCACACGCACTTGATACTCACGTTCAATCTGATTACGAGGATGCATTAAATCATTAGCCAACTTCCCATCGGTAGTTAACAGCAATAAACCTGATGTATTGATATCTAGACGCCCTACCGACACCCATCGACCGGTTTTTAAATTTGGCAAAGAATGAAAAACAGTCGGTCGATTTTCTGGGTCGGAACGCGAAACAATTTCACCACAAGGTTTGTGATACATAATCACTCGACTATGCACACTTCCTTTAAGATCTATCAGCTCTCCACGAATTTCAATTTTCTCCGTGCCATCAATAGCATGACCTAATGCACATAACTCACCATTAACTGTAATTTCTCCAGCTTTAATCCAACGCTCAATCTCACGTCGCGAAGCGATGCCTTGATTAGCAAGGTATTTTTGAATTCTTTCTGACATTATTTTTTATGATTATTTGCTATAAGAAAATTACTTTATCAGGTTTATACAAATCTAAAACAGTCAGTCCTGATTTATATTACCGTTGCGTTCTCGAATCCTTCGATTTGCAGAATAATCATCTCGTCCTGAATACGTGATTGCAAGCCTACCTTTATAAGGTTCCCAAAACTATTTGCGCGTAACATCACTTATATCCGAGAATGCGTGAGGAAGAGGTGTTTTATTTTAAGTTATAATGTCCGTTAACGACCCAAAGCCGGCATTCCAATTAACCATTGCAGCAGGAGAACGTGATGAACAACATTCAGTTCCCGAACGAATCTGATCAATACCGAAAAGCACGCAATGAATTATTACAAAAAGAAATTGAGCTTCGAAAAACAATCGAGAAGGTCTCAACGCTAAGGCGAACACTTCCACAAGGCGGAAAATTAAAAAACAACTACCTATTTGAAGAAGGAGCTACCTCACTAACCGATCTTGAAACTGTTAAACAAACTTGCTTCTCGGAACTGTTTGAAGAAAATAAGAGGAGCCTTGTTATATACAGTTTTATGTATGGACCTAATATGGCTGAACCGTGCCCAGCATGCACTTCGATTTTAGATGGACTTAATGGCTCTGCCCCTCATATTAGCGAAAGAGTAAATTTTGTTGTTGTCGCAAAATCACCTATTCAAAGAGTCAGGAAATGGGCGAAAACTAGATGTTGGACTAATCTTAGATTACTGTCATCGTCTCAAAATACTTACAACTCTGATTATCATGCTGAAACAGAAAGCCAAGAACAAATACCTGCGCTTAATGTATTTATTAAGTCAGAAAGTAGTATTGTTCATTCATATAATACTGAACTGCTCTATATGCCCACAGAAGACAATCAGGATCCAAGACATGTGGATTCGCTCTGGCCATTGTGGAATATTTTTGATTTAACCCCTAATGGAAGAGGTAAGGATTGGTATCCAAAATTAGAATACTAGCTCATTACAATTCATTACTTAGTTATTGAATGTCCGCTATTAGCCGAAAGCGGACATCTGAAGCACTCTTGGGATCCCATTATTTGCTTAGTAAGCAAGCAGATTAGTCTGCAGACAAATGGGCAAGATGCGAACCATGTCGACAGCAAAGCATTCGGCGCAGCAAGCGAATTCGTAGGACAAGTACACGTGGGTATCTTTTGATGTACAGGGATGTACGAAAGTCGCGATCG
>JBOEHC010000082.1:0-14686 GCA_050633765.1 Gammaproteobacteria bacterium | reverse complement strand
TATTCCTGATGAAGACCCATTCTTCAAAAGTTGATCTAATAACAACGTTTAAACAACAATAAATCGAAAGGTGTCGACTAATAGTTTGGTCGACACCTCAATCGATTAAGCAACGGAACAGCATTGCATATGGAAACCGATGCTCTTGCACTTAGTCTGACATATCAATTCGGAACGAATGCAGCGTTCCTGTTTTTAGCAGCTCTAGGCCTCATTGTTATTTTAGGGATGATGAATATCATCAATCTTGCTCATGGCGAGTTGATGATGATGGGCGCTTACGTTGCAACCATTACACATAATCAATTAAGCCTCCCCTTTCCATTAGCAGTAATCATAAGTTTTTTTGCAGTTGCAATTTTCGGCGCAATACTTGAACTATTAATTGTGCGTCGATTCTATGGGCATGAACTAGGAGCACTTGTGGTTACCTGGGGAATTAGCCTGATATTAGGACAAGGAACGCTACTTATTTTTGGTCCGTTTATGCCTGCGATAAAAATTCCAGGTGGATCATATTCCTATGGAGGTTTTTCTTACTCTCAATATTGGTTAGTCTTAATTGGTATTTCAATTGCATTAATCGCTGCACTGTATTGGCTATATCGTTATACGAGTTATGGCTTACAAGCGCGTGCAACTATGCAAAATGCTGAAATGGCAAAAGCATTAGGCGTACCTACGAATTATGTCTACACGCTTACTTTTAGTTTAGGCGCTGGGCTCGCAGGTTTAGCTGGTGCTCTGTTAGCACCTACCTCTACGATAGCACCTTTCATGGGTCAGCAATTTGTTGCTCCTGCTTTTATAACAGTAGTAGTTGGTGGCGCTGCCAACGTTATTAGTGGTGCTGTGGGAAGCAGTGTATTGCTATCAGCCATTAAAACGCCCATTGGGATGGCATATGGAGCATTCTTAGGAACTGTTGCCTTATTAGTCGCTTCACTTGTCATTATCCGCATTATGCCTGATGGGATTTCAGCAACGATTCAAAAATTAATGGATCGAAAGCGTGCTGCTAAAACTAAATGATAGCTAGAATTTTCAAATTACTTGGTGGCGATGCTGACATTGGTACATCAAAAACATTTTGGATTGGGTTCATTATTGTTGTCATTCTTTTTGCATTGTATCCAACTCAAGTTTCGGAATTTCGCGCATCCAATGTTTCCTATTATTTGCTAAACATTCCACTTGCTCTCGGTATGGCATTATTATGGGGTTACTGCGGAGTATTAAGTTTTGGCCATGTAGCATATTTTGGAATAGCAGGTTATACCTATGGAATTATTGCCGGCAATATGGCAGGTAATTCAATTGGGCCTTTGGCAGGAGTTTTAGGTGGCTTACTTGCTAGCGCAGTAATTGCTGGAATTTTTGCATACTTTGTTTTTTATGCTCGTGTTCGTGAATGGATCATTCCCATTCTTACACTTGTATTAACTCTACTATTAGAAACCTTCCTAGGTCAGACTGCTGGTTATCAATGGCGTGTTGGCTCTGTTTTGTTAGGCGGTTACAACGGCATGACAGGTATACCATCCTTTCAAATTGGAAGTTTTGTTTTTATGGGTAATTCGTTTTATTACTTTTGCATGGTGATCGTTTTAGCATGTTACGTAGGATTACGTATGCTATTAAATTCAAAATTCGGTCAAGTAGTTACTGCTATTCGCGAAGATCCATTGCGTACAGAAGTTTTTGGTTACGATATTCGAGCTAGACAATGGCTAGTATTTGTATTGTCTGCAATATTAGCTGCAATAAGTGGATTGTTATATGTGCAATGGGGAAATTACATCACACCTAGTCAAGTCGGATTGTTATCTGCTGCGCTACCCGTTATTTGGGCCGCTGTTGGAGGTCGCACAAGTTTACTCGCCGTAGCTATTGCAACCATTGTATTAAATTGGGTGACTTTCACTTTATCCTCGCAAGGCAATCAATATGCAATGGTCATCATTGGTGCTGCATTAGTCATTACGATGCTCTTCTTTCCTCGCGGCATTGTCATCATGCTTGCAGTGTGGATAGGCAAGATCACTAATCGACAAAACACCAAGGCTATAAATTAAAATGGCTAATGAATACGCATTAGAAACACGTAACGTAAATAAACGTTTCGGTGGTGTTGTTGCAGCCAATAACGTTGACTTGCAAATTGAACCAGGCGAATTGCGTTGCATCATAGGCCCAAATGGTGCGGGAAAATCAACCCTATTTTCACTTCTATGTGGTATTCAACAAGCTGATAGCGGTGAAATTTTCATTCAAGGGCATGATGTCACTCACATGCAACCTTTTAAGCGCGTGCGACATGGCATTGGCCTAACATTTCAAACCAACCGTGCTTATCAAGAACTTAGTGTGAAACATAATCTTATGGTTCCAAATCCATCATTAGCAGTCTCAAATAAAGCTCATCTACAAGGCCAAGAAAGACTAATGTTAGCGCTAGAAGAATTTGGATTAGATCTAAATGATGATACACCTGCTAGTGAAATACCCCATCACACTCTTCAATGGTTGGAAATTTCTATGGTGCTTGCAGGGTTTCCTGATCTTGTTTTGATCGACGAACCTACAGCAGGAATGTCACGCGACGAAACAGATCGCACTGCAATGGTATTGAGAAAATTAAATGAAAGCGGTCTAACTATCATAGCAGTTGAACATGACATGCATTTTGTTAAAAGCATTGCCAAAAAAGTTACTGTATTACATCAAGGGCGTATTTTTACAGAAGGCAATCTAGACGAAGTTGTTGCAAATGAAGAAGTTAAGAAAATATATTTAGGACATGCTCATTAATTAGTATTATGAAAATTTTAAACACCGATAATCTTGTTGCGGGTTACAAAACAGCAAACGTATTACAAGGTGTGAGCCTATCTCTATCAGAAGGCGAGATTGTTTCTGTTGTGGGTCGAAATGGTGTCGGAAAATCTACGCTGGTAAAAACTATAATCGGACTTTTGCCAACTCGCTCCGGTCATATTGTATTTAATAAAAGAGACATCACCTCTACCAAAGCAAATATCCGAGCAAAATCAGGAATCGGCTATGTGCCACAAGGGCGCGGCATTTTCACTGAGTTAACCGTACATGAAAATTTGCAAATGGGTAGTTTTATTGGTGCAAAACAAAAAAAACTTAATTTTGATTCAGTATTTAGTTATTTTCCTATTTTAAAAGAACGATTGCATCAGCGTGGTGGTACATTAAGTGGTGGCCAACAAGAAATGCTTGCGATTGCACGTGCTCTTATCAACAAACCAAAACTTTTATTATTAGACGAGCCCAGTGATGGCGTCCAACCCAGCATAGTTGAAGAAATTGGCAGCTTTCTTTTAAAACTTAAAAAAACAGGTGATATCACCGTTTTATTAGTGGAACAAAACTTTGATTTACTACAAACCGTTTCTGATCGTGCCTATGCAATGGAAAAAGGCACAGTATCAGATGCTTTGACAAAAGAAGACTTAAATAATGATGAAACATTGGCTGCACATATTGCTGTGTGATTTATAAATAAATTTATATAAAGATGAGGTAGATACTATGGAAATGATCATTCGAAAATATCCTAATGATTGGGTAGAAAATTCCATTATGTACAAACAAGGAGTTGGCAAAGGTTCAACCGGAGTTACACATCATTTAACGGAAGATGTACAAGGCACTTATATATACACTATGGGCCCTTATTCTGATCCAGTGATGACAATCAAACCAGGCGATCAAGTGGTAGTTGAAACCCGTGATGCGTTTGAAGGTGCGATTAAATCAGAGCAAGACAAACCATCTGAGATTTTGAAAATGCCTTTTTTAAATCCTCAAGCAGGTCCCATTATGATCGAAGGTGCCGAACCTGGTGATGCGGTTGCTGTGCATATTGAATCAATGGTTCCACGCGGACCAAAACCTCAAGGTACTTGCTGCATGATTAAAGAATTTGGTGCATTAACAGGAACCTATTACACCGCGACATTAAATGAACCTTTACCTGAGAAAGTACGCAAAGTAGACATCGACGAGCAAAGTGTATATTGGAGTGACAAAGTAACACTTCCTTATCGTCCACATATAGGCACTTTATCATTATCACCTGAAATTGATTCCATCAATTCCCTGACTCCAGATAATCATGGTGGCAACATGGACCTTCCAGACATGGGTCCTGGAACAATCACTTATTTACCTGTTCGCTCACCTGGCGGACGCCTTTTCATAGGGGATGCACATGCATGTCAAGGTGATGGAGAAGTATGTGGCGTTGCAGTCGAATACCCTACTGTAACAACAATTACCGTTGACTTAATTAAAGGTTACACCATTGAATGGCCAAGACTAGAGGCAGACGATTTTATCATGGGCATTGGAAGCACCCGGCCTTTAGAAGATGCTACCAGAATTGCTTATAGAGAACTAATTTATTGGATGGAAAATGAATATAACTTTGATCGCTGGGATGCTTACATGATGCTTAGCCAATGCGGAAAAGTACGTTTAGGCAACTTTGTAGATCCAAAATATACAGTGGGTGCGGCATTACCTAAAAAATATTTAAGTTAAATATCAGTAGTAATTATTTAAGAAATATTATTAACCAACATTTCAGGATTTAAGTCATTTATTGAATTACAGCCAAGTTGGCCTAATGCTCGGTCAATTTCTGTAGTAAGAATAGATAGCGCATGATTAACACCATTATGCCCACCTGCAGCGAGTCCAAATAAGGTCGCACGTCCAATCATAACTGCGTTCGCGCCTAATGCGATTGCTTTTAGCACATCAATGCCTCGTCTAAAACCACTATCAACTATAATTGTCATTTTATCTCCTACGGCTTCTACAATTTCTGGCAAGACTTCAATTGGTGCGACACAACTATCTAATTGTCTCCCACCATGATTACTTATTATAATTCCATCACAACCAAGCTCAGCTGCACGTATTGCATCTGCAGCATTCAAAATGCCTTTTAATATTAATTTTCTTGGCCATTTCTCACGCAACCATGCCACTTCATCCCAAGAAATTTCTGGTGCAAATAATTTAGGAAATATTGCCACACCCCCTTTTGCTGTTTTTGCTTCGGGAGGCATAAACTTAACTATATTCTCAAATCTAGGCACGCCGTGTGGAATCAACACGTCAAACATCCATCTTGGATGACATGCTACATCCATTATATTGCGCATGGTTAGCTTGGCGGGCGCACGATAATTTCGCTTATCCCATTCTCGGTTTCCGAACACATTTGCATCTGTAGTAAACACTAAGGCTTCATAATTTTCTTCCTCTGCACGCTGTAAGATATTTCTCGTAATATCTCGGTTCGTCATAACATAAAGCTGCATCCATAAACGACCAGCTGATTCTTCAGCAACCTCTTCTAACCGTACATTGGAAACAGTACTCAAACAAAAAGGAATGTTATTGTCTTTAGCTGATTTCGCTAATGCAATATCTGCACGGTGGTGAAGCATGCCATTCAGTCCTGTCGGAGCAATTATTAGTGGCGAACTAGATTCTTTTTCAAACAAGTTAATACGCTGATGGCGAGTACTCGTATCAACTAATGTGTTGGGTTTAAAACGAATCGATTTAAGTGATTGCAGATTCCAATTCAATGAATTCTCATCTTCCGCACCACCAACCACGTACTCTAATACAAAGCTTGGTACTCGCTTTCGTGCAATGCCATATAGATCATCGATGGAAATTGCTTTTTGATAATTGTTGCCTGTATAGAGTTTACGCTTTAGAGCCATGACATTATGCCATCAAGTTAATTTACAGCTAATATTACGGCTTTTAGCAGTATTATCTATATGAGATATTTTTTATGTAATTCAACGAGATACAAATCAATGCTGATTTAATGTATGCTCATTTTATTAAACATATAACATTATGCAGCCAAATATTAACTACCTAACATTGCTAATACTGATCATACTCGGTGTTGCAATAGGCAATTTGACTTCTAGTTTGATTGCCAGCAAATATATTAATAATAAGCACGAAAAAGAAACGCTAGAAATTTCTGATACATCAGCAACGAATCATATAAAGCATGCAGAAACTTCAGAATCTGAAAAAACTGTAACACCTCAGGAAATTATAAAACTGAGCCCAGAAGATCGAGAAGATTTAGAAGCCAGCGAAAATTCTATCGATCACAAGCAACTAATTGAACAAAGAAAATTAGATGAAAATGGTGTTCGCTTGGCTAAAAGATGCAACGAATGGACAATTGTCCATAAGGACATGAACACCCAAACCAGTGAAAAAGGGATGAACAAACATTGTAGCGAATATTATGATTATCTTAGCTTTGGCAACTTGCCTGACTCAAATTAAAATAATTTCTAAGTTTTTTATTCACCTGGCTTCCAAATCCCAAATGCTTCACCTTTAGGCTGCATAGTTTGCTGGCGTTGACGCGTTATATCGTCATAAACATATTTAGAAAATGCATTAAGCTCGTTCATAATTTCATTTTTTTCGCCAGACGGTAAATCGTGGTTACCGACAATAAAGCCTATAATTGCAGCTAAGTATTGACCCGCGAGCAAAGGATTTCTTGCTCGCTCATCTTCTTCTACTAATACTTTCTCTATTTTTTCGATAAGTTCTTTTGATAGCTTCAATTGGTCCATTTGTATAATTCCTTAATTATTTATTATTGCTCTTTTGACGTAATGTTTGTAAATGTTGTTTAATCTTAGCTTCAAGCCCACGATCTTCAGGCAAATAATATTGCTGACCTTGTAATTCTTCAGGCAAATATACTTCACCAGCAGCATAAGCATCTTCCTCATTATGCGCATAACGGTAACCTTCACCATAACCAATATCTTTCATTAGTTTGGTTGGCGCATTACGTAAATGCATAGGCACTTCTAAAGAACCATGTTCTTTAGCTGCTTTCATTGCTGAATTGTATGCTGTATATACAGCATTACTTTTCGGCACACAACTTAGATAAACAATAGCATGTGCTATTGCTAACTCTCCTTCGGGAGAACCCAATCGATCGTAAGTATTCCAAGCATCTAAACAAATCTGCAAGCCACGTGGGTCTGCATTTCCAATGTCTTCACTTGCCATGCGAACAAGCCTTCGTACCACATAATGAGGATCACAACCTCCATCTATCATGCAACAGAACCAATATAGTGCTGCGTCAGGATCTGACCCTCGTACTGACTTATGTAATGCTGAAATTTGATCGTAAAAATATTCACCCTGTTTATCAAATCGCCGCATAGATTGCGAAGTAACTTCTTGAATAATATCTTTGCTTATAACTTTTTCATTAGCTTTTTCATCTAAAAGATCAACAGAAATTTCAAGAAAATTTAATGCTCGTCGCGCATCACCATCTGCAGACATAGCGAGCATTTCTTTTGCATCTTCTTCAATTGATATAGCTAATTTACCTAACCCTATTTCTTCTTCTTGTAAGGCTTGTTGTATACATTGTTGGACATCTTCATGTGTGAGTCGTTTCAGCACGTAAGTACGCGCTCTTGATAACAATGCATTATTTAATTCAAATGAAGGATTTTCGGTTGTCGCACCTATAAAATATATTGTGCCATCTTCAATATGTGGTAAAAATGCATCTTGTTGCGACTTATTAAATCGATGCACCTCATCGACGAACAATACCGTACGATTGTTACAACTCTGGTTATATGCTTTGGCTTGTTCAATTGCTTGGCGAATTTCTTTAACACCAGACAACACTGCAGAGATTGGGATAAATTGAGCGTCCGAGGTGTTGGATATAATTCTTGCTAAAGTAGTCTTTCCAGTTCCTGGTGGACCCCAGAAAATCATAGAATGCAGCTTACCTTGCTCTATAGCTACCCGCAGAGGCTTATCTTTTGCGAGCAGATGTGTTTGACCTACAAATGCCTCCAAAGTATTAGGGCGCATCCGATCTGCAAGCGGACGATAAGTATTGTCTGCTTGGTCAAATAAATCTGGTGAATTTAAAACGGGATTTGCGATGGGTAGTCACCTGGAATGATTATCCAGGTATTATTATCTATTTCTGAATTTAAATCACTCTACTGGGTAACCTACTATATCAACGCCCTCAGGTGCGCTAAATTTAAATTGATCATCCATAAAAGAAACATTGGTTTCTAAATCAACAAATTCAATAACCGTTCTTTGAGAAAAATGATCCTGTAACTCCATTTTTTTCACACCATCTTCGTTTAAACCAATATAAATTTTAAGGAATTCTGTATCTTGTACTAATGGAGTTAACTCTACCCAGTTTAAGCCATCTTTTAAGTCTGCATCTTTTATTTCAAAATCATCAGTAAGCGGTCGAACATTTGTCAGCAACATGATCGGAGCATTACCTAATGCTGAGTCTATTGGTTTAGCACTCGCTTGTAACAAGTCTTCATCATAGATCCATAAATATTCTCCGTCAGCTAAAATAAGTTGCGGATATGGTTTTGTATATTGCCACCGGAAACGACCAGGTTTATTTAAGGCAACATCCCCACTCGATTCTTGAATAATTTCATTGTCTTCATCATAGACAGTTTGAATAAACTGCCCTTTAAAAGAGTCTACTTCTGAAAAGAATTTATCCAGACGTTGAGTCGCATCACTAGCCAACACAGGAAGTGATGAAAACGACAATGTTAATACAAAAATTATTTTTACAATTCGTAACATGGGAAATTTACTCGATATACTCTCATTGGCTTATGAGGTTTAGACTAATATTAGGGAGCAAGATTCAGTAAATTAAGAAAATTTATGTGAAATTATTATGAACTTGTTGGGACAAATGCAATTAGATTAGACGCTTACAGGTGGCGGTGCGATCACTTCACGGGTACCGTTAGATTGAACCCCGCTTACGACTCCACTAGCCTCCATCTCTTCGATCATACGTGCAGCACGGTTATAACCAACTTTTAAGCGTCGCTGCACATAGGAAATAGACGCCTTGCGTGTTTCTGTCACGATCGCAACTGCTTCATCATAAAGCGGATCCATATCATCTTTGTCAGAAGCCTCAAGTGGTTCCAGTCCCGGTATAGAGTCCCCACCTATAGAATCTTGCGTAACTTCATCTAAATAGGCTGGCTCACCTTTTTCTTTCAAAAACGCTACCACTTTATGTACTTCTTCGTCTGAAACAAAAGCGCCATGCACACGTTCTGGAATCGATGTGCCGCCAGGTAAGTACAACATATCACCATGCCCTAGTAATTGATCAGCACCCATTTGATCTAAAATAGTTCTAGAGTCGACTTTTGAAGAAACCTGAAATGCAATTCGGGTTGGTATGTTTGCTTTGATCAATCCAGTTATTACATCTACTGAAGGTCGTTGTGTTGCTAGAATCAAATGTATACCAGCAGCACGTGCCTTTTGTGCAATACGTGCAATTAATTCTTCAACTTTCTTGCCAACCACCATCATCATATCAGCAAGTTCATCAATAACGATGACAATATTAGGTAGTTGAGTTAATTCTTCTGCTTGCGCAGGTTCCAATCCTTCAACTTGATCATTTTTAAACAATGGATCAAGTATTGGCTCGCCATCATCGATAGCTTTTTGAACTTTACTATTGTAACCCGCCATATTACGCACACCCAATGCAGACATTAAGTGATAACGGCGCTCCATTTCGGCCACACACCATCGCAAGGCATTAGACGCTTCTTTCATATCCGTGACGACTGGTGCAAGTAAATGAGGAATACCTTCATACACGGCGAGCTCTAGCATTTTTGGATCAATTAAAATCATGCGCACTTGCTGTGGATTCGCTTTATATAAAATGCTCAATATCATTGCATTCAGCGCAACGGATTTTCCTGAACCAGTTGTACCGGCAACTAACAAATGTGGCATTTTTGCTAAATCAGCAATAACGGGTAGCCCACTAATATCTTTGCCTAGAGCAAGTGTTAGTGGTGAATTCTCGTCATCATATATTTCAGATTCAATTACATCATTTAGCACCACTAATTCACGATGTTCATTCGGTATTTCAAGCCCCACATAAGATTTTCCGGGAATAACTTCAACTACACGGACGCTGATGACGGAAAGTGCTCGAGCTAAATCTTTAGCTAAATTTGTAACTTTGCTAACTTTAATACCAGGCGCAAGTTGTATGGCAAAGCGTGTAACTACAGGTCCCGGGTGTACCTCTACAACTTCAGCTTCAATATTAAAATCCAGCAACTTTAATTCTACTTGCCGTGAAATCGCTTCTAGCGCTTCATTTGAATAACCTTTGGATGTATCGATTACTTTATCCAGGATAGATACGGGTGGTAAATCCGTCGCAGACGCTGCATTGAAAAGTGGAATCTGACTCTCACGGTCTTTTCTATCACTGGGTACAATTTCTTTTATGGTGGGTTCAATACGTGGTTTGGTCCGTTTTTGAATTTTTACCTTGGTTTCTTTTACCAACTCTTGACGCTCAACTTTAGCTCTCTTGCTGGCAAGTTCTTCACGATAATCAGCAATATACTGCCAAGCCCATGAACTAAATTTGAGTGTATTTTTACCGGTTACATCGAGTAACCATAACCATGAAAATCCTGAGAAAATCGTGATCCCTGCAAAAAACAGTGACAGCAATAAAAGCGTTGCCCCCACAAAACTAAAAACGGATACAAAGCCATTGCCAGTGAGATCGCCTAGAATCCCACCAGCAAAACTAGGCATAAATCCTGACTGGAAATGCAAGGTCGCTAATCCACAACCTGCACCCAAAGTTAGCAGAAACCCGGCCCAGCGAACGCCAAGTGTTCGATAATCAATCTGCCCATTTTCAAGCTTACCTTCATATATCAGCCAACCACTATAGGCGACCATCAAGGGTGCTAGATAGGCTAGATAGCCAAACATAAAGAAAAATAAGTCTGCAAAGTAAGCACCCACCGTGCCGCCGAGATTACCAATTAATTGATTGGAACCAGTATGAGTCCAGCCTGGATCACCTTGGTCATAGCTGAGTAAAGCCACCATCAAATAAGCCCCAAGCGCCACCAGAACTACCAAAGCGCTCTCTCTGAGGCCTTTTAGTAAGGTCAAATTGTGTGGAATTTTCGCCTTTCCTCTGCTTGCTGATTTTTTAATTGTGGCTTGTCTCAATGTATTTCTCTCAATTTTGGCTTTTAATTCTCAGCTCAGTTCCATTCTATGTATTTCCAACCAATTGATATTCATAATTAAAGTAACTCTTAGCTTTATATGCTAACCCATTGAATAGTATAACAACAATAATTGCAAATTTGTGTAGTCATCAGACCTACATCATTTTGTTTGGGGTCAAACTTTTCTAGGTTTTATTATAGTTGCGCCAAAAATGTGCCTTCAAAACCATAAGTTTAACAAAACACCTTAATGTGTAATGTTATTATAGCATTATAGGCCAATCCAACCTATCCTTCTGACACGATTTATATCGTCTTGAATTAAGCACTTACTACACCCATTTTACCAACACAATTGACATTGCCTTTTCATGCCGCTATCTGATGCAATGAGCCGCTTATTTTAGCGGTCTAATCTACTCAAGTATGTATGACTTAATATTACCGATTGATTTAGGATATAGATAAAATAAAGGAAAAATTATGACTGATTCGCGACACTTCAAACTTTTAATTCTTGGCTCTGGTCCAGCTGGCTATACCGCAGGTGTTTATGCTGCACGCGCGAATCTTGACCCAGTAATTATTACCGGTCTTGAGCAAGGTGGACAACTCACCACTACTACTGATGTAGATAACTGGCCCGGAGATGTGGAAGGCTTACAAGGACCAGACCTTATGGATCGCATGTTAAAACATGTAGAACGTTACAATACCGAAGTAGTTTTTGATCATATCCATACGGCTGAATTAAACAAACGACCATTTGTTCTTAAAGGCGACTCAGGAACATACACATCAGATGCGTTAATCATAGCAACTGGAGCCTCAGCACAATATCTAGGATTGCCTTCTGAAGATGAATTTAAGGGTCGTGGTGTTTCAGCATGTGCCACTTGTGATGGTTTTTTCTATAAAGGTAAAAAAGTAGCCGTTATTGGAGGTGGAAACACCGCAACAGAAGAGGCTCTATATTTATCTAATCTTGCCAGCGAAGTTGTCTTAATTCATCGTCGTGATTCATTACGTAGTGAGAAAATATTACAAGACCAGCTGTTTGAAAAAGAAAAAAATGGCAACATCACTATTAAGTGGAATAATAATCTTGATGAAGTGCTAGGCGATGATAGCGGTGTAACGGGTGTAAGAATTAAGAGCACTGTAGATGAATCTACTGAAGACATTGATTTAAGCGGTGTATTTATTGCCATTGGCCATACACCAAACACTAAGATCTTTAATGAACAGCTTGAGATGAATGGCGGTTACATTAAAGTTAAAAGCGGTTTACATGGCGAAGCTACTGCTACCAGTATCCCTGGAGTATTCGCAGCGGGAGATGTGATGGATCATGTGTATAGACAAGCTGTAACTTCAGCAGGATCAGGATGCATGGCTGCACTGGATGCTGAAAAGTATCTCGATCAATTAAATCAAAAATAATAAATAAACCATTTATTTTGTTGACCACTGAGAGCTCTCGAACGGTCTCATCTAATACGGATTATTCCTTTAGTTTCGTCAGCTCGTTGAAAGAAATTAAACGAGCTGAATGGAATGCCTTAATCGAAGACAATAATCCATTCTTAAGTTATGAATTTTTATCTGCGTTAGAAAATAATGATTGCTTAGGTGAAAAATATGGCTGGTATCCTCATCACTTAATTGTTCGTAATACTGATAAATTAATCATAGCTGCCACTCCTCTTTATATAAAAACAAACTCTTATGGTGAATTTGTTTTTGATTGGTCTTGGGCATCTGCATATGAACAAGCAGGCTTAAACTATTACCCTAAACTTATTTCGTCTATCCCCTATACTCCCGCTACTGGTAAGCGACTTTTACTTTCCCCAGCCATCTCTAACAAACAGAAATCTGATTTGGCTTCTGCAATGATTCAAGTAACTATAGAAGAAGCAAAGAAACTCGATATGTCTGGCATGCATTGGTTATTCAATACCGAAGAAGAATGTGAATATTTTAGAAAACAAAGGCAAATATTTCGTCTAGGACATCAGTATCATTGGCATAATAATGACTATGATTCATTTAATCAGTTTTTAGAAAAACTTGTTTCGAGAAAACGAAAAAAAATAAAACAAGAAAGAAGATATGTTAAAGAACAAAACATAGAAATAAAACGCATACACGGATGTGATCTTAGTGAGGAATTATGGCATCAAATTCATGCATTTTACGAAAGCACCTTTTATCGCAAAAGCGGCATCCCAACTCTTAGTCTAGAATTTTTCAAGGAAGTTGGCGAAACTATAGGCAAACAAATTATGTTAGTACTCTCATATAGCAATGAACAGCTAATTGCTTGTGCTATAAACTTCAGTAGTGCAAACACATTATATGGAAGATTTTGGGGCTGCACTCAAGCGTTCCATAGCCTACATTTTGAAGCTTGCTACTATCAAGGCATAGAGTATGCCATTGAGAAAAAATTAAAAATTTTTGAGCCGGGTGCGCAAGGCGAGCATAAAATAAGTCGCGGGTTTTTGCCTACTAGAACATGGTCGGCACATAGTATTCATGACCAACGATTTGAACCTTCTATTCGAGACTTTTGTAACCGTGAGACACAATACATGCGTCAAGATTTTGATGAACTCATGACCTTATCTCCTTATAAATCGTAACCTTAATAAACAAGAACCCATTCTATGGATATTACCTGGTTAGACCCTAGTAATTCAGAAATCTCCTTCCCAAATATCAATGATGCCTTATCTGACCCTGAGGGCTTACTCGCTGCGGGTGGCGATCTTAGTGAAGCAAGACTATTACATGCATATCGTAATGGTATTTTCCCTTGGTACGAATATGGACAACCAATTTTATGGTGGTCACCAAACCCTAGAGGAGTTTTATTTACCAAAAACTTTAAAGTCTCTACAAGTTTACGAAAAATATTACGCAAACATGATTGGACTGTTACATTTGACGGTGATTTTAAAAAAACTGTTATGGCATGCGCTGCACCAAGAAGTTACGCGCGAGGCACTTGGATCACAAATGAGATGTCTGATGCGTATTACCGTTTACACAAAATAGGACACGCACACTCAATAGAACTTTGGGATCCGCAAGAACGATTAATAGGTGGTATCTATGGTGTACTAATAGGAAAAATGTTTTACGGAGAATCTATGTTTAGCTTTCAAACAAATGCATCAAAAGTTGCTTTAGCATACTTAGCTATGCATATGGATCACTGGGACATGCCATTACTTGATTGTCAATTACCGTCAAAGCATCTAGCAAGTTTGGGTGCAGAAGAAATTTGCAGGGATGAGTATATGAAATATATGTTGCCACTCTGCATGAGCACAAATACCGATTTTAACTGGACGAATAATGAATCTATAAATCCAGCTGAGTGGAAAACTTAATTAGAGACCCATGAAGGCATGATTGCTAATTTTTTCTTCAAGCAAAACGTCTTTACGTGTAACTCAAAAACTTTAGACTATATACTCTCTAATATAGCTCGATTCACCGAATCAAGT
>JBOEHC010000081.1:0-55488 GCA_050633765.1 Gammaproteobacteria bacterium | reverse complement strand
TAGGGATGATGAACCTTTCGCAACAAAACATAAAGCCTGTCGTTGCTTCTAGAAGCACTACTTTTTTTCAGGTTAATGGTTAAAATATTTAAGCGCTGTGCTAAAACCCATTATTAGTTGTCTTATTGCTGAACAATAACTTCTTGTAGATACTTTATTTGTACAGGATAAGGCGTATTTTTTTTGAGCACTTCAGAAAGACCCTGAATACTAGTAATTGCTTCTTCGCGCGTTTTATATACCCCGTGAACCAGAACATACAGAGATTTATCTGTACTAGGTTTTTTATAATAAGCCGTGTTTGAAAGCAAAGAGTTCTTTTTTGCAAAGTCGATTAGATTTTTTTCGTTTTGAGATGCAACGACCTGAATGGTATAGGCGCTAGGGTCTTGTTTCATTATCCAGTTTGATGAATAGGGTGAATTTTGGACCACTTCTTGTGTATTAGAGTTCTTGCCAGGAGCTTTTGGTTTTTGAACTGGTTCTAATGCTGGTTTATTCTTCTCGCGCTCTGTTTTCTTATCTAGGAGAGGCCCCAACACTAATGGAGCGACATAGGGCTTGAGTATAGGTTTTTCACTTGGTGTAGAAGTTAATTTTACAGATTTATCTTTAGTGATCTTTTTATTTGATTTTTCTGTGTCGCCGCTAGTGCTTATTTTGGGAATTGAATCTTCAGTTTTTAAATTTTCTTCTATTTTTGGTTTTGCTAAATCCAATGGTACAGATTCATCTCCTTTATTAGAATTATTTGATAATGCAAAAAATATTACCGCTAAACAAATAAGTCCAGATAAAATAACACCAAGACGCATAGCTGGGTTGGATTTGAGACTGTTTGTATGACTAGTGTTAGAAGAATTTTCATCACAAATCTTAGAAATTTCTTCTCGTGCTAATTTATTTATGTATTTAGGCAAGCCTTTCGATTTGGCATGTATCTCGCTAATAATTTCTGGGATTAATAGTGATTCATTACTAGAGCCTGCTTTATCTAAACGATATTGAATATATTCTTTGCATTGATGTGTATCGAATGGACGTACGTTTATTTGATAAATTTGTGTAGCTGCAGGATTAACTTGCTCTAATTCTGCGAGTTGGCTCTGTAAAGCAGGTTCAGACGCAAGAACTAACCCCATGGTATGGTGCGATTGTAGGCCCACATGATGTTTAAGCTTTAGTAGTTCATTTAGCACATCATTCTGTAGTCTGTGTGCATCATCTATAATCAGAACAGGTAGCTTGTCGCTTTCAATGTATTTTTTTATATGTTCACTTGTGGCCAGTGACTCACTATCAGCAAGATCTAGCAGATCTGAATTTTCTTCATTATCATTTTTGTTTTGTGGTAAATGCCAACGCTCTTTTATCTTTTGCTCAATCTCAATAAAAGTAATTTTTGGTTTCGCTCGTAAAGTACAGAAATTGAATTGTTGATAGCCTCTACGTAACAACATTCGCAAATGCGTAGTTTTTCCAATTCCGATTTCGCCAAGCAAGACAATGGTTGAGTTTTGGTTGATTAGATAATCCATAAGCACGTTCATGGACATCTCTAGTTGCTGGTCAGAGAAGAGAAAAGGATCTCGCGCATGGTCAATAAATGGGTTTTGATCCAGGCCTAATTTCTCCAGGCATTCAATTGATATAAAATCCATACCAAGGTCATCCATAGCATCTGAACTATAGCGATTATTAGATTGTTTTTGCATTGAATATACGCTCATGTTCTGCGATTGCGTAACGATCTGTCATGCCAGCAATATAGTCCGCAACAATACGTGCTCGGCCTTTATCTTGCTGTGCAGCATAGGCATATTTTTGGTATTCGTCAGGCATTAGGTTGATATCATTATAAAACGCCGCAAATAAATCTAATATAATTTTTTTCGCTTTTTGACTCATGCGGTGTACTTTGTAGTGCTGGTATAAATTCTTATTTAAAAACACCTTAAGTTCTTGATTCTTTAAGTGTATTGTTTCGCTGAATTGAATCAATGGTTTGTTCTGAGCGCGTACATCATCTATGGTAATGGGCTTAGTGCTGCTGAGCGCATTTGCACTTTGAGAAATTAAATCTGTAACAAGTTCATTGATAATACAGCGTATGCATTCATATATTTTACGCCGCTCATTCAGCTGAGGGTATTTCGTATTTACGCGTACAAAATTACTAGCAAATAATTCTACTTCGCTAAGTTGTTGGACATTAATCAGACCAGAGCGCAGTCCGTCATCGAGGTCGTGATTATTGTATGCGATTTGGTCTGCAATATTGGCTAACTGTGCTTCTAAGCCTGGTTGCATACGCTGTATAAAGCGTTGACCCAGGTCACCGAGTTGTTCGGCATTTTTGCGCGAACAATGCTTAAGTATTCCTTCTCGCGTTTCAAACATTAAATTCAAACCTGAGAATGTTGGGTACTTTAATTCAAGCTTATCTACAATGCGCAATGACTGTAGATTATGCTCAAATCCACCATGTTCACGCATGCAGTCATTGAGCGCATCCTGCCCGGCGTGGCCAAATGGTGTATGGCCAAGATCATGTGCTAGAGAGATGGCTTCGCATAAGTCTTCGTTAAGATTTAAGGCTCGTGCTATCGCGCGGGCAATTTGTGCGACTTCAATAGAATGGGTTAGTCGGGTTCGAAATAGATCGCCTTCGTGATTTACAAAAACTTGTGTTTTGTATTCAAGTCTACGAAATGCAGTACTGTGAATGATTCGCTCACGGTCTCGCTGATACTCTGTGCGATATTCAGCACTGGTTTCTGTATAAATGCGACCAATACTTTGATTGTCGTGAGCAGCAAATGAAGCTAGATCTCCGGCAGGAATCTCTTGTTGTTTCAGTGTGGCTGATGTTGTTGTCATACTTATGTGTTGCAACACTCACGCAACGTTTCTTCTAACAAAGAAGTTTCAAAATCAGTAGTTAAAATAGCTTTGCCAATTTTCCTCAGTAATACTAAATGCAATTTTCCTTCACGTACTTTTTTATCTACTGACATGAGACGAATAAATGTTTCCCAATTCATACTATCAGGTGCTCGTACAGGTAAATTTGCAGAGTTTATAATTTTCTCGATACGCATATAGTCATTCTCTTGAAGCCAACCTTGTTTCATAGATAAATGTGCTGCCATTATCATGCCATAGGCTACTGCTTCTCCATGTAACCAGTTGCCATATCCCATGCCAGTTTCAATGGCATGGCCAAAAGTATGACCATAGTTTAATAATGCACGCTTGCCAGATTGTTCCAGTTCATCTTCAGCAACAATTTGCGCCTTATTCTCGCATGAACGATGTACGGCATATGCCAGTGACGCTGGGTCTCGATCAAGTAAGCTATGAATATTATTTTCTAGCCAGTTGAAAAATTCTGGGTCTCGTATAAGACCATATTTAATAATCTCTGCAATACCAGCACTTAGTTCACGATCATCTAATGTGTTGAGTGTATCTAGATCAGCGATTACGCATTGTGGCTGATAAAAACAGCCAATCATATTTTTCCCAAGTGTGTGGTTCACTCCCGTTTTGCCGCCTACAGATGAATCTACTTGTGCTAGCAAGGATGTGGGGATTTGAATAAAGTGTACGCCACGCTGGTAAGTGGCAGCAGCAAAACCCGTAATATCACCAACAACACCACCACCCAATGCGATTAAGGTTGTGTCTCGATCGCAATGCTGCTCTAAAAGAGAGTTATAGATAGTTTCCATCGTGTTGAGGTTTTTGTATTGTTCGCCATCAGGCAGGATCTTAAATTCACAGGATAATTTTTTGCAACGACTAAGAACTTGATCTAGATATAAAGGTGCTACCTTCTCATTGCTAATGATGAAAACACGTTTTCCAGGAATATGCTTGAGAATATGGGTAGGTTCAGTAAGTAAGTTATTCCCAATATATATAGGGTAACTTCGCTTACCAAGCTGTACATTAAAAGTTTTCATTAGCTATTGATAGCAGATCTGTCGTTTTAGTTCTGTATTTTTTTTAAAATTTGATCAGCAGACCAATTGACGGTATGGCGATCAGTGTTAATCGTATAATGTGCTACTGCTTCATAAAGTGGTGCGCGCTGATCTAATAAGTCGCTAATAGTTTTTCGTTTATTAGATGTATTTAACAATGGTCTTGAGTTTTCACTTTTCACTCTATTCAATAAAGTTTCAATCGATGCTTTTAGATAAAATACAGTTCCTGAGCCACTTAGCAGCTCACGTGTTTTCGCTGACAAGATTGCGCCACCACCCGTAGCAAGAACAATATTATCTATGCTACAAAGCTCTTCTATGGTTTTTTCTTCACGTTTTCGAAAACCTTTTTCACCTTCGTATTCAAATATTGTGGCAATATCTACACCGGTTTTTTTTACAATTTCTTGATCGCTATCGTAAAATTCAACGGAAAGCTTTTTGGCTAACCGTTTGCCGACTGTAGATTTTCCTACACCCATAGCACCAACAAGAACAATGTTTTGTGTAGCAACCACTGAAAATCACACTCTGATTATGTTTTTAGTATTAAATGAGTCCTTCAAGTAAAAAGAGTATAGACCAAAACGAAAAAACCCTCTCTATTCTAAATAGAGAGGGTAGATGGTATTGAGATATTGAAGTTTAAAACTCAGCGCACTAATTTTAAATCCTCGCTAATGATTTTAGGGGTAATAAATACTAACAATTCTGATTTTTCATCAATTAATGAAGTACTTCTAAACAACACACCTACAAATGGTAAGTCTGCAAAGAAAGGTACGCGACTTACCTGGTTCGTCGTATCATTCTCGTATACACCGCCAAGTACAATAGTTTGTCCATTATCGACTAATACGTCCGTTTCTACTTCATTGGTATCAATGGATGGGATTGTGCCTCCAAACCCTGAAGGGACAAGTGCACCAACGGAGTCATTCGTTATCAGTAATTTCATTGAAACACGATCATCAGGTGTGATTTGCGGTGTAACTTCTAGTGATAACACAGCTTTCTTAAATTCTACATCGGTTGCACCACTAGACGTTGCAGACTGAAATGGAATTTCAGTACCTTGTTCAATTCGTGCTGTGGTTTGATTAGAGGCGATGACTCTTGGCGTAGAAATTACTTCCGCCCGACTCTCGGTTTGTGCAGCCGACAGCTCCAAGTCTAATAACAATCCTAAAGGCAGTTTCGCTAAGGCAAGCCCTATACTACCTGTTGCAGCAGCAGCAGGTAAGTTTACATTTAATCTATTTGGTAAAGGTATAGTGCCGCCATTTAGTGCGGCATCTGTGCCTTCAAGGTTTCGTGCAATGGCATCGAAGTCGTCATCGCCAGCAGTATTGGTATCTCGATTCGAGACACCAAAGCGTACGCCAAGAGCTTTTGTAAAGTCATCACTCGCGACTACAATACGTGATTCAATCAGCACTTGTTTAACCGGTACATCGAGTCTTTCTACTAGACGCCTAATTTCATCCAATTTTAAGGCCGTGTCTTGCACTAACAGGTTGTTGGTTCGATCATCAACGGTGACATTACCTCGATCAGAAAGAAGAGAATTATCCGATGATTTTAATAATGCTGCTAGATCATTTGCACGCGCGTAGTTTACTTGAATGAATTCTGAACGAAGAGGTGCCAACTCTTGTACTTGCTGTTGAGCCTCAAGCTCTAATTTTTCACGTGCAGCGATTTCCTCGCTTGGTGCAACGTAAATTACATTGCCATTTTCACGTTTGCCGAGACCCTTGGTTTTCAAAATGATGTCTAGAGCTTGATCCCATGGAACATTCTTTAATCTTAAGGTTAAGTTTCCAGAAACTGCATCACTGACTACCATGTTGAGATTGGTAAAGTCCGCGATAAGTTGTAATACAGAGCGCACTTCGATGTCTTGGAAGTTTAACGAAAGTCGTTCGCCTTCAAACACATCTTTTTTGCGCTGCTCGACTACTTCTTCAGGTATTTCTCTTACTTCTACAACATATTGATTATCTGATTGGTACGCCAAGTGTTCGAATTCTTTGCTCGCATCTGGCGAGATAATCATTTTAGTGTTAGTGCCATCAGCAAATGTTTCGAATAATCTTACCGGTGTAGAGAAATCGACTACATTCCAACGTTTGCTAAGATTGCTAGGAATAGAAGTGTTTGCAAAATCAACAATTACTCGGCCACCTTGCTCACTTAGATTGATTGGAATATTCGGGTTTGAAAGATTGACAATAATACGTGCCGCACCATCCTGCCCTCGTCTGAAATCAACATTGTCAATGTTGTTCCCACCAGTTGAACTATTAGCAGTATAGTTTGGTTCAGCAGGTGCTGAGCTAGCCACAGCTGGTTGCGCAGGTGTAGCTGAACTTGAACCAATGGTAAGTATATAATTATTGCCCGAAACGCTTGCATTGTAATCTTCCATGCGACTTAAATTGATTACCACTCTTGTGCGCCCTTTCGCTTCAGCAGCATTGACACTCTGTGCTACGCCTATGCCTATATTTTGAAAGCGACTTGCAAGTGCGCTGTTAGTGCCAGGGAAATCTAAAGCGATACGTGCAGGGTTATCAATCGTAAACGCTAAAGGTTCGGTTGGAGGGTTAGCAAATTGCAGTGATAATTGAATTTCGTCATTCGGTAAGCTTGCAACTTTAATATCTCGTAGTTCATTCTGTGCGAAAGCGGTCATAGCTGTCATGAACAGAAGCAATGTAACGATTCCTTTAAATACCGCATTTCTATATTTATTATTGTTATTTAACATTTTCGCTGTGTTATTACTATTTGTGTTAGGTAATGATTCGTTCATGGCATAATGCCCCTTAGTATTAAAGCTTTCCCTGTAAATAATATCTCTAACTAATTTCTCTGAATTTATTTTGTTTTGCAAATTACTCGCTAATTGCAATAGCTCCATCGCGCTTACGCCAGCCACCAAAACCATCAGGAATTATTTCTTCTAATTTAATTCCGGCATCTGATACATCTAAAACTTTACCGTTGTTTTGCCCTAGATAATTTCCAGTCGAAATACGCTGAATGGTTTTTTCCGGGGTTTGTACTAATGCCCAAAGCGTACCCTTTTGTTCAAGAGTTCCGACCATAGTTAACGCATCAAGAGGAAAGTTTTCCAAAAATTCAGGAGTACGATTAGGGTCTGGCGAAATTGTAGAATTGGTTTTTCTAATATTGCGCACAATTTTAGCTTGAAATATTGACGCATCAAAAGGATTGCGTGCATTATTGGCCTGATATTTGAAGCTTTGGTATGGCTTTACCTCAGGTATTGGATCAATGCCAGGAGGTTCGCGAGATTTTACTTCTTCTGCATAATCTTCCAGATCACGCATCTCTCTACCACAGCCAGTCATAAGAACAATGCTCAAAGCCATTAATAAAACCCAAGCAGCAGGCAGGTGCTTTATGTTTGCCCTCTTCATTCCTCATCCTCTTCAAGATAACGGTAGGTTTTCGCGGTAGCAGTCATGGTCATGTCTTTATCATCACCACTACTTGGGGTGAGTGATATATTATGCAGCGTGACAATTCTTGGTAGTGCAGCAATCTCGCTAGCGAAAGCACCAAACTGATGGTAGTCACCCTTTACTCGTAAACTAATAGGTTTTTCTGCATAAAATTCTTTGCGAGACTCAGGATTTGGTTTAAATAGCTCTATTTCTAAACCACTAGCTAAACCTGTTTGCGATATATCAACAATAAGTGCGGGAATTTCAGTCTTACTAGGTAATTGGCGTAACAAAGTTCCGAAAGTGCGGCGCATTTCTTCAAGCTGAACTTTATATAGCTCTAAGTTAGCTGCTTTTTCAGCCTTGTTTTCAAATGTTGACCGAAGCTCAATTTCTTTGGCCTGTACTCGTTTTAAGCCTTCTAACTGGCCTTTGTGGTGTAACCAATAACCAGCGAATAAAATTGCGATGCAGACTACACCGATTAGCAATACCTTCACCCATAATGGTGAAGTGCCAATATTTGTAAGATTTACATCTTTTAGTTCTGCAAAATCCATTTCTTAATTTTCTTCTTCTTCGATGATATTAGGATTAATTTGTTGCGCGGTTAGACTAAAATTGCTGACGCGTGACAGTTTTGTATCTTTAGTTTCTATTACACCCAAACTTGGATTTGCTAGCCAATCAGAGTCTTCAATTTTGCGCATATAAGACGATACCCGCGCATTAGACTCGGCTTTCCCTGATAACTGCAAACTGCCTCCTGATTGTTTAAGGCTAGAAAGATGTACACCTTCAGGTAGTGTTTTAACTAATTCATCAAATAGATGCACAACTCCCGGACGGGCCGCTTGTAAGTTCTGGATAACCTCCATGCGCTCAATCAAAGCTTGTCTGGTGGAATCTAATTTCTTGATTTCTGCAATCCTGCCATCCAATACTTTAATTTCATTAGTAAGGAATTGGTTGCGCTTTTCTTGGTGACTAACTCTGCCATTAATCTCAAAATGTGTGAGTAGCACAACTAGCGCACATAGCGCTGCAGCCATTCCCATTAGCGTGAAAAATTCTTTCTGTTGTTCGCTTCTACGCGTTTCGCGCCAAGGTAATAAATTAATTCTAGCCATAATTAATCAAAAGCCCCCTAGTCAAATGCTCGTAGTGCAAGACCGCACGAAATTAACATAGATGGAGCATCGCTGCCCAGAGACTGTGGATTGATTTTTGATCCCAGTGAAAGGTGACTAAAGGGATTCGCAATGGTGGTTTGAATTCCTGTTTCATTGGCAATTCTTTCATCTAAGCCCGGGATTGCAGCACAGCCACCCGCTAACAATATGTGGTCAACGGTAACATTTTGACTAGCTGAATAATAAAATTGTAAGAAACGATTCGCTTGTTGCGCTGCCGTATTTTTAAATGGTTCTAACAAGTCAGATACATAGTTCTCCGGCAAACCACCTTCTTTTTTGGCTAAACCAGCTTCTTCAAAGGTTAAACCATACTGGTGCATAATTTCTTCGGTTAATTGTTTGCCACCGAAAGGCTGTTCGCGCGTATAGACCATCTTATGGTCTGCAAGCACGTTTAAACTAGTCATCGTAGCGCCTATGTCGAGTATGGCGACCGTTTTGTCACGACCTCGATTTTCAACCGATTCAGTTAAAATAGGGAACACATTTTCAATTGAATATGCTTCTACATCTATCACAATCGGTGTGAGTCCAGCCGCTTCAGCTGCCGCTACACGCATATCAACATTTTCACTTCGCGATGCGGCGAGTAATACGTCAATAGTTTCTGGGTTATCTTCAGTAGGTCCAAGAATATCGAAATCTAAGTTTACTTCTTCTAGTGCGTAGGGAATGTACTGATCGGCTTCTAATTGAATCTGTCCTTCCAAGTCTTCTTCGCTCAGATTTGCTGGCATGGTGATGACTTTTGTGATGACAGCAGATCCTGCTACGGCTAAACAGCAGTTCTTGGCTTTGGAACTAGACTTCTTCATGACTTGTCTAATACTTTCACCAACCGCATCTACATCCGATATCACTTTTTCAGTCACGGCATTTGAAGGCAGCGGTTCTACACCATAATGGTCAACACGATAACCATTGCTGGTTTGTGAAAACTCCATCGCCTTCACGGAGGATGAGCTTATATCCAGGCCTACTACAGGGCCTTTATTTTTATTGAAAAACAGCACGTTGGTTTAAATTTTTAAATATTGTGATAGTTATGATTGGCTTATATATAAGTATATTAGAAACTGTATGTAACTCTATATCAAATAGTGGTTTTCGCAAACTACTTGATGAACCGCTAAATTTAGGTTCTGATACCCTGCTTTATTAAGATAACTTACTAGAGCAGCGTTCATTGTAAGCATATGCCATTGTTTTTAAAGCTTTTACGACTAGTATTCATCGGAATTTTCGGGATCTCCGTCGCTGTGGGCATTATTGCGGTAGGGGCTTTTCTCTATTTTGCTCCAGGCTTGCCTAGTGTCAGCACGCTAAAAGATGTCGAATTGCAGGTGCCTCTCAAGGTATTTAGCCGAGATAGCAAGCTTATTGCCGTCTATGGTGAAAAGCGTCGCCAGCCCCTACAGATCAAAGAATACCCAGAAGCGGTAATTCAAGCCTTTCTTGCTGCCGAGGATGATCGTTTTTACCAGCACCCAGGGGTGGATTATCAGGGCTTGCTACGTGCCGCTACCGAACTGATACGAACTGGCGAAATTCGTTCAGGTGGCAGTACCATAACTATGCAGCTAGCAAGGAATTTTTTTCTCAGCAGCGAAAAAAAATACGTACGTAAATTGCGAGAGATCTTTTTAGCATTTCAAATTGAACACCAGCTCAGTAAAGACGAAATCCTTGAGCTATATCTAAATAAAATATATCTAGGGAACCGGGCCTACGGTGTGGGGGCGGCGGCAGATGTATATTATGGTCTAGATGTTGATGAGTTAAATTATTCGCAGCTGGCCATGATAGCGGGCCTACCTAAAGCGCCTTCCAAATATAATCCAATCATCAACCCTGATCGTGCAGTGGTGCGTAGAGATTACGTATTAGGGAGAATGCATAAATTAGGCTTCATCGATGATGATACCTACCAAAATTCACTCGATGCTCCAGTAACCGCTTCACGACATATTCCACGGGTTGAGGTGGACGCGCCATATATAGGTGAGATGGCACGTGCATTTATTGTTGATACCTATGGGACAGCCGATGCATATAACAAAGGTTATCGTGTGTTCACTACGATCGATACTCGATTACAACAAGCAGCTAGCAGGGCATTAGTTAATGGATTACGTGCTTATGATCGACGTCATGGGTATCGAGGCGCAGAAACTAAAATTGAAAATTTCTTAACTGAAACGGGTGATATAGATACTGCAAAGTTAGACGAAGTCATTAGTGAATCCAGCGAAGTGGGTGGTTTGGCGCCTGCAGTGATAACCGCAATCAGTAAAGAAAAAATGCAAGCGTATATTGGTGCTGAGCGTATTGTTGAAATCTCACTGCAAGACGTGCAGTGGGCAGGGAAATATTTAAATGAAAATTCAATAAGTGCTGCGCCCAGCGACTTGACTAAAATGTTTGCTGTCGGTGATGTAATACGTGTTACAAGTGAAGACTCTAAACAATGGACTTTAGAGCAAATTCCAGAAGTATCAGGGGCTTTGGTTTCTGTTGATCCAAATAATGGTGGGATTCTCGCATTAGTTGGAGGCTTTGATTACTACTATAGTAAATTCAACCGTGCCATCCAGGCTAGACGCCAACCTGGCTCCAGTTTTAAGCCCTTTATTTATTCTGCTGCATTGGATTACGGCTATACACCAGCAAGCATTATTAATGATGCACCAGTAGTGTTTGAAGATGTGGCACTTGAAGATACTTGGCGGCCACAAAATTACAGCGGTAAATTTTTTGGCCCTACTCGTTTAAGAGTCGCTTTATTTAAATCACGCAATATGGTTTCAATACGTCTTTTAAATGATATGGGTCGCAGACATGCCATGCAGCACGTTACTAAGTTTGGTTTTGATCGTGAACGATTACCTTATGACTTAACCCTGGCATTAGGTTCGGGAGCTGTGACGCCATTAGAGCTAGCAAAAGGTTATGCAGTATTTGCCAATGGAGGATATTTGGTCGAGCCTTATTTAATCGAGCGCATTGAAAGTGACAAAGGTGAAGTGCTATTTAGTGTCGATGCGTTAGCAGTTTGTGAATCCGATTGTGAAGGAATGTTTCAGCCAATAGAGGAAGCGATAGATATAAATATAGAACAAACTAAAGATGTCGCTGGTTTAGTAAACGAGGCTGCCTCATTACCAAATGAACTTAGAATTGCCGCACGCGTATTGGAAGAAGACAATGCCTATCAAACCGTCAGTATGATGCAAGATGTAATTAGGCGTGGCACGGCTACTAAAGCTAAAGCGCTTGGTCGAAATGATTTAGCTGGTAAAACTGGTACTACTAATGAACAGCATGATGCGTGGTTTAGCGGATTCAATGCTGATGTGGTGGCAACCGTTTGGGTGGGCTTTGATCAAGATCGACCACTAGGTAAGCGTGAAGTGGGAGGCACCGCGGCACTACCAATATGGATGGAATACATGCGTACAGCGTTAGAGGATAAAGCAGAAAATTCTTTAGCAGCACCCGAGAGTATTATTACCATGCGTATTGACCCTAAAACGGGTTTGCTGGTTGACCAAGATAGTGAGCAAGGCATTGAAGAAACCTTTCGTGAGCAATATATTCCTACTAAAAGTGTTGAGATGGATAATCAAATCACTTATCAGCAAGAAGACGGTGAGCCGGGAGAAGTTATCGAAATTCCAGAGCAACTATTCTAGAAAATCTTAAATTAAGAGATTGTCATTCAATTCAAGTGACGCGAAAAAAGCCAGATCGTCGTTCAGATAAATTACGCTACGCACTTGCCCATGAAACGGCAAAAATTATTACTGTCGAAGGTGTGCGGGACTTCCATCGTGCAAAATTAAAAGCCAGTGAGCGACTAGGCAATTCCCAGCACGGGTCATTGCCGAGTAACTTTGAAATCGAGCAAGCCCTTTCTTCATTTCAAAAAACATTTATTCCTGACTATGAACAAGTATTGCTTGTTGAACGCCAAATTGCATTAACAATTATGCAGTGGCTACAAAACTATTCGCCGTTTTTGGTAGGTTCAATTTCAGGTTGTGCTGTAGGAGTTAATGCACCAATAAGCATCCATATTTCTTGCGAGACTGTAGAGAGCGTAGTCGAGGTGCTGGAAGATAAAAGCATGCAACTAAATTCAGTAGAACGGCGTTTAAAGCTGAATAATGAGTTTGTATTATTACCAACAATAAATTTTGAATATAAAAATTTTGAAATCGACGTGGTCGTATTTAACCAGCGACAACAACATCAGCAACCAAAAAGTAAAATCCAAAACCGTAGTATGCCGCGGATCAATATAAAAGCTTTAAAAGAATTACTAGAAATTAATTAGTGGTAAGCAGGGCTGAATTCTTTAACTGCCTCGACTAAAACCGTGACTTTTTCTGGGTCTACGTATTGTTGAATCCCATGCCCTAAATTAAGCACATGGCCATTTCCTTTTCCAAACTTGCTAAGCACTTTCTTAACTTCTTCACGGATTACATTATCACTTCCATACAGTACACAAGGATCTAAATTGCCTTGTATGGCAACTTTGTTGCCAACTTGGGCGCGTGCATGGTCAATTTCAGTACTCCAATCTAGTCCCAGTGCGTCACAGCCCGTTGCAGCCATTTCATTTAGCCAATTTCCGCCACCCTTGGTGAATAAAACAATGGGAACATGTTTAGTAGATGGGTTGTTTTTGAGTGCTTGTACTATTTTTTGCATAGGGTCTAGTGAGTATTTGAGATAACATTCTCTAGACAATACTCCACCCCAGGTATCGAAGATCATTACAGCTTGCGCGCCCGCATCAATCTGCGCGGTTAAATAGTCGGCTACAGAGGTGCACAATACATCTAAAAGTTTTTCAAGTGTCTGAGGTTCTTGGTAAAGCATACCTTTCACCTTGTGAAATTCTTTACTGCCTTTACCTTCAACCATGTACGTCGCGAGAGTCCATGGACTACCTGAAAAACCAATTAGAGGTACACGGCCATCGAGTTCTTTGCGTATTAAACTCACGGCATCTGTTACATACGCCAGTTCATTTATCGGTGTTAAATTAGCAATGCGATCCACATCCGCCATGTTCTTAATCGGCGTTTTAAAACTAGGACCTTCACCTTCACTGAATTGCAATCCAAGACCCAGTGCATCAGGAATAGTTAAGATGTCTGAAAAAAGAATGGCAGCGTCTAAGCCATATCGATCTAACGGTTGCATAGTCACTTCGCAAGCTAACTCAGGAGTTTTGCAAAGTGTTAAAAAGTTACCTGCGCGTTTTCTAGTAGCGCGATACTCAGGTAGATAACGACCTGCTTGGCGCATAATCCACATAGGGGTGCGTTCTACTTCTTTTCTAAGTAGAGCACGAATAAAAAGGTCGTTTTTTAAAGCTGACATGACTAAGAAATGTTAAGAAAAAGTACTTAATGTTGGAGATTACTATAGCAATCTAATTCGAAGAAGCCTTGATTTATCGATAAGACGAGGTAAAAAATGTCGAAACCGTACACAACTGCATGGATGCAGGAGGTAGAGCAATGCAAAGAGCAGTTGCCAAGAGTATTAATTGTTACCTGTTTAACGAAGAATGGCGGTAAGTTGGAGCTCCCTTAACCTAAAGCGGATTTAATTTTTGCGCTTACTGCACCCATATCAGCGCGACCGGCTAACTGAGGTTTTAAAATGCCCATCACTTTACCCATGTCTTTGATGCTGGAGGCGCCAGAAGTATTCATAGCCTGCGCGATCAATTTATCTATCTCATCATCACTGAGTGCGGCGGGAAGAAATTCACTAATAACCGCCAATTCCTGTTCTTCTTTATCGACTAAATCTTGTCGACCCGCTTTTTTAAATTGACTGATGGACTCACGACGCTGTTTTTGCATTTTGGTGAGTGAGGCAATGATATCGTCATCACTTTGTTCTTCACGGGTATCCACTTCTTGCTGCTTTACTGCAGAGAGGATTAAACGAATGGTTTGTAGACGAGGCTTATCGCCGCTGCGCATGGCAGCTTTCATGTCATCCGTGAGTTTGGTTTTTAGCTCAGACACCAGGATGGTGCTTGGAGATTAGTATAGGCGACGGCGACGCAAACTAGTGCGAGCTACCCGCTTAAGATTTCGCTTAACGGCTGCCGCAGCTTTACGCTTGCGAATTTCTGTAGGTTTTTCATATGCTTCACGACGGCGAACTTCAGTTACGGTTCCCGCTTTTTCACAGGAGCGTCGAAAGCGCCTTAAAGCAAAGTCAAAGGGCTCGTTTTCTTTTACGCGTACACCAGGCATAGATATTATGGAGTAATTACTCAATTGAAAAATGAGCCGCGATTATACAGACGGGGCGCTAGATATCAAACTAAGCTTTATAGCTAGTCTTGGTCGCGTTGATGAAGTGATGCATTAACCCTATAAAACTTATGTCTATAGAGAAGATATACCTACACCTCTAAATCGCGTGATAATGGCAGCATGCATGTACTCGGAATCGAAAGCTCTTGCGATGAAACTGCTGTTGCTATCATCAGCGAAGCGGAAGGATTGCTAGTAAACAAGCTCTATTCACAAATTGAATTACATAGCCCCTATGGCGGCGTAGTGCCTGAGCTTGCTTCGCGAGACCATATACGAAAACTTGGTCCACTGCTGCAAGAAACCCTACAAGAAGCTAATCTCAAATTAGATAAAGATATCGATGCGATTGCTTATACCTCTGGCCCCGGACTGATGGGTGCATTGATGGTTGGGGCTGGATTTGCACGTAGCTTGGCATGGTCGATCAACAAACCTGCCATAGCCATCCATCATATGGAAGCGCACTTACTCGCACCTCTAATAGAAAGCATTTCTCCTGAATTTCCTTATGTAGCACTGCTGGTTTCCGGTGGACATACATTACTTGTGAAAATAGATGCCATCGGGCGTTACCGTATTTTAGGGGAAAGTATTGATGATGCCGTAGGAGAAGCATTCGATAAGACCGCGCAAATGCTAGGACTTCCGTATCCAGGTGGGCCACAAATTCAACAGCTTGCTATGCAAGGCAATGCAAAACGCTTCAATTTTCCTAGACCAATGACAGATCGACCAGGGCTAGATTTCAGCTTTAGTGGTTTAAAAACCCATGTGTTGAATACCCTAAAAGATTTATCTGAAAATTCGTTAACAAAACTCGATCAACAAACCCGTGCGGATGTCGCTTGTGCCTTTGAAGATGCGGTGGTTGACACACTAAGAATTAAATCCTTGCGTGCTTTAGAGCAAAGTAATGCTAATACCTTAGTCGTTGCAGGAGGTGTTGGTGCGAATAAAAAATTACGTCAACAGCTGAAAGAAAAATTAGCTAAACGAGGCATGCAAGTATTTTATCCAGCAGCAGAGTTTTGTACCGATAATGCAGCCATGGTGGCACAGCTTGGCTTGTTGCGATTACAAGATAGTAGTTGTTGCGAAGAACAGAATGCGTTGCAGATTAACGTACGGCCACGATGGTCGTTAGAAGCTATTTAATAAAGCAAGCCGCTAGCATTAATCTTTTTTTTCGCCAAAGACCTTGTTTAAGACTTTCCAAGTCGTGACTCATTCCCGCTAAGGAGATTTTTGATGTTGCTGCGATGTCGCCAGAAAACAAAAATACCCATAAGTAGCAGAGAGCTAAACAACCAAATATCATCAGACCAAAACCAACTTATTATTACTATAAGTAGGGTCGACAATAATGCCGCGAGAGATGAATAGCGAAACAATAAGGCTGTGAGCAACCACAATGCTATCCAAGCAGTACCTAGCAACCAGTCAAAACCAAGCAGTACTCCCAATAGTGTGGCGACGCCTTTACCACCTTTAAAGCCGTAATAAAGCGGATACATATGGCCCAGCAAGGCTGCAACACCCGTCGCGGCAATGAGCGGTGAACTCGCCGTAAAAAAGTCTACTGCTAATACGGGTAGTAAGCCTTTTAGTAGGTCTCCTGCTAGAGTGATCACCGCAGCTAGTTTGCTACCGCTACGTAAAACGTTAGTTGTGCCTGGATTACCAGAGCCTAAATTGCGAGGGTCTGGTAAATTGAATGCTTTGCTAACTATGATGGCGCTATTGATCGAACCAAGTAGATACGCGCCTACTACTAAAAGTATTTGAGCTGCAAGAGTGTCCATAAGTACGATGTCTAGATTACATGTTTCAAGATTTGGTCAAGATAGTAACGGACCGGTATTAGTATTGTTGCATGGATGGGGATCTAGTTCGAAAATTTGGCAACTCTGCATTCCTTATCTTAGTGAAGCGATGCAAATTTTGTGCGTTGATCTGCCCGGCCATGGCAAGAGCCACGCTATTAAATGGGATGGCAGTGTTGATCAAGCTCTAGCGTTGTTATTAGAGATTTTGCCTGCGCAATGCTCCATCATCGGTTGGTCATTGGGTGGGTTGCTTGCTCAATTATATGCCCAGCATAATCCGCAACGAGTACAAAACTTGATGTTGATCGCGAGCACACCTAAATTTACTGCCACTCGTGACTGGCCAAATGCAATGCCTGTAAATACTTTCGCAAAGTTTGTAAAACAATATGATGAGTCGCCAGAAACCACTGTTAAACAGTTTCATGCACTACAAGCATTGCATGGCGCCTCACCAAAACAAATAATGCATGCCTTACAGCAAGCTGCTACGGACATCCAAGCACAGCGACCGGAAAAAATTCGTTGGGGCTTAAGCTGGCTAGAAGAGATTGATTTGCGTCATGCTTGTCTCGCAGAAAAACTGCCTGTCTATTTGCTGCAAGGAGAAAATGATCAAGTTTCTTCTATGCAGGCAGCGGTAGATACTGCTGAAATCTGGGATCAGTTGAACTTAAGCAAGGTTTCCAGTGCGGGCCATCTACCTTTTATATCGCATCAAAATCAGTTTATTGAGCAGGTAAAAACGATGCTCGCTAGCACAGGTAAATCATCCCGTGTTTGATAAGCAGCGTATTAGCCAAGATTTTTCAAATGCCGCTAAAACCTATGATGGAGCAGCGGTAGTGCAACAAGAGATTTGTGATCGTGCATTGGAACGATTACAAATGTTAAAGTTAAGTCCAAGCACAATATTAGACATTGGCTCGGGTACCGGGAAAAGTGTGAGAGGCCTGCAGGACCAGTTTCCTGAAAGTCATATTATAGCCAGTGATATTGCTCAGCCTATGTTGCTGCAAGCCCAGGAAAATAACGCTTCGTCGCAACCGCATTTTTCGACAGTTTGCTGTGATGCCGAATATTTATCACTCAGAGATGAGTCAGTAGATTTAATATTTTCTACTTCAACATTCCAGTGGTGCGAAGATCTCAATCAAGTTTTTATTGAATGTTCACGTGTTTTAAAAGTAGACGGTGTGCTGATATTTACCAGTTTTGGCCCGGATACACTAAAGGAATTGCGCCACAGTTGGGCGCAAATAGATGCGCAAAATCATGTACATAGCTTTATTGATATGCATCATATTGGAGATTTGCTATTGGCTAATCATTATGCTGACCCAGTAGTAGATATGGAATTGATAACGCTGGAATATCGGCAAGTACGTCAGCTTTTACATGATTTAAAAAATACTGGCAGCCGAGGTAAATTTGCTAACGCTGGCGATAAATCATCTACGGGCATGATGGGTAAGCATAAATTCCAGCAATTTGAAGCGGCTTACGAAACATGCCGACAAAAAAATGGCTTATTGCCTGCAAGTTATGAAGTCATTTATGGATACGCGCGTAAATCATCGAAGAATAAACGCAATACATCTAATACCGAGATATATATACCTGCTGATCAGGTTAAATAGTTCAATAATTAGAGTTTCTCGCTGAATAGACTTCAGAAATAAAAAAAACTTACGTTAATAATTCATACTAATAGCAATATAAGGTAGCGATTTTTCAGTGAGCAGCTATCCCAATTGCCCTGTTAGTTTGGGCATGACATTTTCTAATTGAGGGATACAATTACGCACATTAATATTGCTTAATATATTTATAGTTAACTCAAAGATTTATAGTTTTTGGGTTTGAAAAATAAGGGATTTATACTTTGACCTCTGTTACTGATATAGATCATGAACACTCTGCTCCCATGCAGTTTATAGTTCGGCGTAATCAATCCCTTTCTTGGCGTGGCAATAAGTTATTTATATATTTAATGGCTGCCGTATCATTTGGTATAGCAGGCATGTTTGCATTACAAGGATTATGGCTAATTTTGCCGTTTGCAGGCTTAGAAATATTAGCTCTTACGCTTGGTCTTTATATGTGTAGTCTGCACTGTGGCGATCAAGAAGTAATCACAATTGATAACGAGCAAGTTAGGATTGAAAAAGGAAGGCAAAAGCCAAAGGAAAGTTGGAAATTTGATCGTAGTTGGGTCAACTTAGAATTAGTAAGCTCTCCATTGCATGGTCACCCAAGTAAATTACTAATTCGTTCTAAAGGAAATGAAACCGAAATAGGGAAATGTTTAACAAATGATGAACGTAAAAGCCTATCTGCTTCATTGGTAAAAGCATTAGATATATCACTTATACGTAATTAGATTAAATAGATCGATTTTTTGTAGGAAATATAAATGAAACATAAACACATAGTGCGTTCAATAAGCTCATCATTGGGCTTGATGGCAATTGCTTCTCAAAATGTATGGGCTGAAATTCAGCCCTACAATATGCCTGAAGGTGTGACGGATATAAGTAAACAGGTGTTTGATTTGCACATGGTGATTTTTTACATCTGCTGTGTGATTGGTGTGTTGGTATTTGGTGTTATGGCGATTTCAATCTATAGAGATCGTAAATCTAAAGGTGTTACACCAGCAACGTTTCATGAAAGTACGCTACTAGAATTTATTTGGACTGCACTCCCTTTTGTAATTTTAATCGGTATTTCTATTCCAGCTGCAAAAGTTCTGATTGCGATGGAAGATACTAGTGGCGCCGACATGACTGTAAAAGTTACCGGTTACCAGTGGCTTTGGCGCTATGAATATGTTGATCATGATATCGATTTTTATAGTGTGCTAAGCACGCCTCGTGAAGAAATTTATAACCAAGAACCAAAAAATGATAACTACTTATTAGAAGTAGATAACGAGTTGGTTTTACCAACCAATCGAAAAATTCGCATCTTACTTACATCAAGCGATGTGTTACATGCCTGGTGGGTTCCAGATTTGGCACTTAAAAAAGATGCTATTCCAGGTTACATCAACCAAATGTGGACTGTGATTGATAAGCCGGGTGTTTACCGTGGCCAATGTGCTGAGTTATGTGGTCGTGATCATGGCTTCATGCCAGTAGTGGTGCGTGCGCTTTTACCTGAAGATTATGATGCTTGGGTGGCAGAGCAAACCAGCCCAAAAAATGTTGCGGGAATAGAAAACAAGCAAGCGGCATTAAGCAATTAATAGAATTAAATTAATCAGTTGTAAATTTTTTAAAAAGTTTATTTAGTTAGGGAGTTTTAGATATGTCTACCATGGCATCAGACGATCATCATGATGAGCATCATCCATCCGGCATAATGCGTTGGGTAACCACAACCAATCATAAAGATATTGGTACCTTGTACTTATGGTTCTCGTTCATCATGTTCTTCATTGGTGGGTTCATGGCGTTGATTATTCGCACAGAATTATTCCAACCGGGTATGCAGTTTGTAGATCCACAGTTCTTCAATTCTATGACTACCATGCACGCCATTATCATGATCTTTGGTGTCGTTATGCCTGCGTTTACCGGCCTTGCTAACTGGTTAATTCCCCTAATGATTGGTGGCACCGATATGGCACTGCCACGTATGAATAACTGGAGTTTCTGGATTCTGCCATTTGCATTTGCAATGATGTTGTCCACCTTGTTTATGGATGGCGGCGGCCCAGCAGGTGGCTGGACGTTATATCCACCTTTATCGCTGCAAACAGGTGATGCACTTCCGTTTGTAATTTTCTCCATTCACTTTATGGGCATGTCATCCATTATGGGTGCAATCAATGTTGTAGCGACTATTTTAAATATGCGCGCACCTGGGATGACATTAATGAAAATGCCACTATTTGTTTGGACGTGGTTGATCACTGCTTATTTATTAATTGCAGTAATGCCTGTGTTAGCGGGTGGCGTTACCATGTTGTTAACGGATAAGTTTTTTGACACCAGCTTCTTTAATGCTGCGGGTGGTGGTGATCCTGTTTTGTTCCAGCATATTTTTTGGTTCTTTGGGCACCCTGAAGTATATATTTTGATTTTGCCATCGTTTGGAGTGATCTCTAGTATTATTCCTACGTTCGCGCGCAAGCCATTATTTGGTTATTCATCGATGGTATATGCAACGGCATCCATTGCATTTTTATCTTTCATTGTATGGGCACATCATATGTTCACCGTAGGTATGCCCTTAGCAGGCGAACTGTTCTTTATGTTCGCCACAATGCTGATCGCGGTGCCGACAGGTGTGAAAGTGTTCAATTGGATATGTACCATGTGGCGTGGTGCGATGACATTTGAAACACCCATGTTGTTTTCTATTGCGTTCATAATTTTATTCACTATTGGTGGTTTCTCAGGGTTAATGTTGGCAATTACACCAGCAGATTTCCAATATCACGACACCTATTTTGTTGTCGCGCACTTTCATTATGTATTAGTGCCAGGTTCCATCTTTGCAATCATTGCTGCGGTGTATTATTGGCTTCCAAAATGGACCGGCCATATGTACAGCGAGTTTTGGGGCAAGACGCACTTTTGGTTATCTACCATTTTTGTAAACGTAACTTTTTTCCCTATGCATTTTGTAGGTTTAGCCGGTATGCCGCGGCGTATTCCTGATTACGCTTTGCAGTTCTCTGACTACAACCAAATTGCGACCATTGGCGCGTTTGGATTTGGTTTTGCTCAACTTATTTTCCTTGGACTTGTTATTGCAACCATTCGAGGCGGTGCTAAAGCGACGGATCGTGTTTGGGATGGTGCACATGGTTTAGAGTGGACATTAAGTTCGCCACCGCCGTATCACAGTTTTACAACTCCGCCAAATGTTGAAGATGAATGGAATTGGTTCACGCGTGAGCATTATGAAACAGTCAAAACGAGAAGCTAGGCGCACTGCAATTCTATTAGCTTGCGTGGCATTGATTATTTATGTCGGTTTCTATTTTTTAATGGCTAGTAAATAAGATAATTAAGCAATGAAGTCTTCATCCAATATTAGTGCGATCAAGCTGTGCTTTTTTGCAGTAGCAATGTTTGGCTTTGGATATGCGTTAGTTCCGTTGTATGACGTGCTTTGTGATATCACTGGACTAAATGGTAAGTCTGAAAATGTCACCCAGCAGCAGCAAGCAAGTTTTGAAGTAGATGAGTCACGCACCATTACTGTTGAGTTCATTACTAGTTTAAATCAAGGCATGTCATGGGATTTTGAGGCAGCGACGACGAAGATGCAGGTACATCCCGGCAAACCTTACCAAGCGAGTTTTTTTGTAAAAAATAAAACCAGTCGTTCTATTGTTGGTCAAGCGATTCCAAGTGTGGCGCCTTTTTCTGCAGCTAATCACTTTATTAAAACAGAATGCTTTTGTTTTAATAACCAATTGTTAGAAGCAGGGCAATCGATGGAGATGCCCGTAGTTTTCGTAATTAATCCTGCACTACCTGAACATGTTAAGACGGTAACGCTTTCCTATACGTATTTTGATGTTAGTAATACTGCTAGCAACACATTAAATAATATTGATAACACTTAAATTTTATTAAGAGAAAACTTATGGCACAAGCAGAAAGTAATTATTACATCCCTCATGGCAGTCATTGGCCAATTGTTGGCTCAATAGCGGTTTGCAGTCTTATGGTTGGATTTTCGAATCTTCTGAATGGCGCAACCTGGGGCAAACACCTCATGATTGTCGGTGCGGTTATCTTATTAGTCATGTTGTTTGGTTGGTTTGGCGCGGTTATTAAAGAAAGTGAAACAGGTGCATATAACAGGCAAGTAGATACTTCATTTCGTTGGGGCATGTTCTGGTTTATTTTTTCAGAAGTGATGTTCTTCGCAGCATTTTTTGGGGCCTTATTTTACGCGCGTGTGTACTCTCTGCCTTGGTTAGGTGGCGAAGGCGCAGGGGCTGCCACCAATAATTATTTATGGCCTGGTTTTGAAGCAATTTGGCCGCTTACTGCAAATGGCCCAGGTGAGATTGGCGGCCAATTTATAGCTATGCCAGCATGGGGCTTACCTGCGATTAATACCGCCTTGTTATTAACTAGTGGTGTGACATTAACGTGGGCTCACCATGCACTAAAAGCTAATCACCGTGGCCAGTTAATTATTGGTTTGGCTCTAACCGTACTGTTAGGTGCGATATTCATGGTATGCCAGGGCTACGAATACTATGAGGCATACCAGCATTTAGGCCTAACTCTGGGTTCAGGTGTGTATGGCTCTACCTTCTTCTTGCTGACAGGCTTTCACGGCATGCATGTGACAATAGGTGCCATTATCCTATTCGTGATTCTAATACGTTGTATACGCGGTCACTTTAAGCCAGAACATCACTTCGGTTTCGAGGCGGCAGCTTGGTATTGGCACTTTGTAGATGTCGTCTGGTTAGGCTTATTCATCTTCGTCTATTGGGTATAAGCTGACAGAAAAATTAAATATGAAAAACGCCGCTTTTGCGGCGTTTTTTTTAAGCTGATGATTTAGCCTGAAATTCCATGAGGTTCGATGTAACCGGCTAAATAAGCAAGGAAAAGAAGAACAAAAATAAATATTGATATACCTATCCTATAAGTAAGTGCTTTGGCAGTGCGATTGGTTTCGCCTTTATCCTTTACTAAAAAAACCATGGCTGAAGCAAGGCTGCCTAGTGCAGCAAAAAATAATAGAATAATGATGATTTTCATGAGGATGAATTTTTACTATTGTGGTTAACTCATTGTGACAGAAAATAAGTATTGGCGAAAACCAACTTGGCAAATCGTTATGGCTACTATGGCGGGAATATTTTTTCTTAGTAGCTTGGGTGTTTGGCAGTTGCTACGTGGCGAAGAAAAAAAACAAATCCAACAAGAAATTGAAACGCGCAAAAACAGTGCGCCACAAACTTTTAGTTTCCCAATAACCGACCCGGCTAGTCTTCGCTTTCAGCGTATCCGCGTGCAAGGAAGATTTATATCCAATAAGCAGTTTGTATTAGATAATCGATACTTAGATAGCCAAGTGGGTTTCAATATCCTTACTCCATTCGAATTGCATAACAGTGACAAGGTAGTTTTAGTAGATCGTGGTTGGCTACCGCTGAAAGGTCCACGCGAGGAATTGCCTATTGTCGATGTGGATGAGAATCTTCGAACTTTACAAGGCACGGTCTATGTACCCTATGGCAAGGCTTTTAGTTTGGGTGCAATTGACACGTCGATAAGTTGGCCGCGCCTTATCCAGTTTCTAGATTTCAAGTTATTGTCAACAAGATTGGGGCAAGAACTAATACCGTTAACCTTGCGCATGGAAGCTGGGCAAGCTGACACCTATAAAGCTAAGTGGGCAATATATGAAGTATCCTCGCCAAAACGCAATTGGGGTTATGCAGTGCAATGGTTTGCCATGGCGTTAACCGTGCTCGTTATATTCATTGTTTTGCATATGCCCAGATCAAGTAATAAATAATAATCTCAAGAAAATTTAATGGAAAATAAAACTAAGACTAGAAGCTATTTAATTGGATTGTTTGCAGTATTTTTTGGCCCACTGTTTTTTGCTATGTGGCTATTTTATGTACCAAACAGTTGGTTGAGTTCTAAAACACAAAATCATGGCACTTTGATACAGCCTGCTCAGCCGCTTGAAAAGTTTAAGTTAGCAGCAATAGATGGCAATACATGGAGTCATGAAGAATTTATTGGCAAGTGGACGTTGTTATACATTGGTGATGAAGTTTGCGATCTATATTGCGAAGCCAGTATGTTTAAAATGCGCCAAGTGCGTTTAACACTAGGTCGAGATAGCCAACGTGTGCAGCTTAAATATCTTGGCTTGCATTCACAGCAAGATCGTCAGGCCATAAATAGTATATTTCCCAAGTATCCACGTCTGAAAGTGGCCTGGTTTGATAAGCTGGTTGTTGATGAGGCTTTGCCGCAATTTAAAGACCAGCCTATCCATCAAATCTATGTCATTGATCCACTTGGTAATTTAATGATGTGGTACGCTAAAGATGCAGCCTCAAAAGGTATGAAAAAAGATCTTAAACGGCTACTAAAAGTATCTAAAATTGGTTAAAGAACGCCCTGATTTATTTTGATATGTCGTTAAAAATACTCGTATACAAATATGTATGCTCGGCTATTTAAGTAATTTTAATCTAATATCAAGCATTGCGTTAATAAATCAAAAACTTTCTTTGGTATATGTATGTTTAGAAAAATTGCTCTATTAGCAACCTTATTAGCACTCACAGTTGTAGTGATGCGTGCTTACACTCGCTTATCAAATGCAGGTTTAGGCTGTCCAGACTGGCCCGGTTGTTATGGACATTTATTGGGAGTGCCTGAGTCGAGTGCTGAGATAGATCAGGCCAATCAAGCTTTTCCAGAACGAGCCGTTGAAGCAGGAAAGGCTTGGAAAGAAATGATTCATCGTTATTTGGCAGAAGGTTTAGGTTTATTAATTTTGATTTTGGCTGTAGTAGCCATTAAAAATCGCAATGACACAAACCAACCATTGTGGTTGCCAGTAATGTTGGTTGGCTTTGTTATCTTCCAAGGTTTATTGGGCATGTGGACGGTCACTTTATTACTCAAGCCGGTAATTGTTATGCTACATTTGCTTGGAGGCTTGAGTATTTTAGCTTTACTCTGGTGGTTGGTGCTGAAAAGTCCTCAGCAAGGAATCACAGTTCAACATAATTCCTTAACATCAATTTTAGTAGTGGGTTTATTGCTGCTGGTTGTGCAGATTTTGTTAGGCGGTTGGACTAGTGCAAATTATGCGGCATTGGCATGCCCTGATTTTCCTACTTGCCAAGGAGAGTGGTGGCCCGCTACTGATTTTAAAGAAGGCTTTGTGTTTTGGCGAGGCTTGGGTCAAAACTATGAGTTTGGTGTGTTAGATAACCCGGCGCGCACTGCAATACATCTTAGCCATCGGCTATTTGCAATTGTAGTGGCAGTATTTTGGTTTGTGTTGCTATTGCGAATTATTCGTCGAAGTGTTGCATCATCTAACTTACGTCAGCTAGCAACCATTACGCTGCTATTTCTTATGGCTCAAATAGCATTAGGGGTTTCTAACGTTGTAATGAAGTTACCCATCAGTGTAGCTGTGATGCATAACGGCGGAGCAGCGCTATTGCTGCTAAGCGTTGTTACACTAATTTATTATTCGCGTCTCGAGCAACCCTAAATTTAAGCTCAGCTTGTAACAGCTGATTTCAGCGTTTTAATGGCGTTATTTTCAATCTGTCGTACACGCTCCGCAGAGACACCATATTCTTTAGCCAAAGCTTGAAGCGTAGTTTTTTTCTCTGCTAACCATCGTTTAGCAATAATATTACGACTTCGATCATCTAATTCCTGTAGCGCAGTTTGTAATTGTGTGTTTTGGTGCGTACGCCAATCACTTTCTTCTGCTTGTTCTTCAGGTGAAGCTGAGTCGTTGTTTAAGTATGCTGCTGGAGCATAATTTGCTGAATTATCTTCGTCATCTGCATGAGCGGGTAAGTCGAAACCAAGATCAGGGCTATTGAGGCGTTTTTCCATCTCCAGCACATCGGTAGTTTTAACTCCTAGTTGTTCAGCAACATTTTCAACCTCAGCTTGATTTAACCAAGCAAGTCTTTTTTTGCTACTACGTAAGTTAAAAAATAATTTACGTTGTGCTTTAGTGGTGGCGATTTTAACAATACGCCAGTTACGTAATACGTACTCATGAATTTCAGCACGTACCCAGTGCACAGCAAAAGAAACTAAACGCACACCTTTGTGCGGATCAAATTTTTTCACCGCTTTCATGAGGCCTACATTGCCTTCTTGAATAAGGTCGGCAATAGGTAAACCATAACCGTTATAACCTCGCGCTACCTGCACCACAAAGCGCAAGTGATGAACAATCAAAGTACGCGCAGCATCAAGGTCATTGTCTTCATGTAAGCGAATAGCTAACTCATGCTCTTGCTTGGCATCTAACACTGGAATCTGATAGGCAGACGCAATGTAACTGTCCACATTCGCTGTAGATACGGTTAAATGGCTCTGAGATGGCATGATTGACTTTGACATGTATTCTAATTTCCCCTCTTGGTTCACTGAATCAAATTACACTAATTTTAGCACTCTTGATCTTAGAGTGCTAACTAGCCAATTGGTTCCATCGTGTAGACAATATGGTCTATCGGTTGATGCATACAGTGAGCCTGCTGCGGACCAATAACTATTTGAATAGTAAGGAAATATTACTTACTCATCGTATAGGCTCACGACATCAACGCCGATTCATTTTTGATTCTTTGATGGGCATTAATCTAGTCATTACAAGTGCTTTAAACTACTGTGTGTCACGGTCAAATTACGCTTGTGATTATCATCTATAAGCTTGTTATTTAAGCCAACTTGCGCAATTTGTTGTTACGTCGCTTCGACTGTGCGCTTCACCCGGTAGCTTCTTGTTTCAATTTTCTCAGTCAGTATCTTTATCGTCATACAGGCGTTGAGTAGCTCTGACTGGGTAACCAATATGCAGCTGACTCACAGAAAAATATCAGAATGGAGTTGCTGTCCTTTTATCGGTCTAAATTTGGACTTTGTCTATTTCGAATGCGCCTAAATATATATACCCATACAATTTATTAGATTACCTATCTCAAAAAAATATACATGCCTGGCGTACAAGTAAGTAAATCTGATTTAGCGCATATCTTTGGCGTAGATCAACCTACCATTGATCATTGGATCCAAAGAGGATTGCCCTATATCCGTAAGCGTTTAGTTGGTATAGCGGTAGCTAATAACGAACGTGAACTTGTATTTGATACAGCTGATGTAATTAATTGGCGACTCTCAGTTTCTAATTTGGAACAAGAATGGTGACGTCCTAGCAAACTCGTTTTAAATAGGTAACTTCAATAGGCACAAGGATGAGTGCTCAAATCAAACAAACTTTCTCGTCACAGTCAATTTACTATGTGATGAACATGAAAAATGATCACTGGGAGAGGATCAGTGATACATATTCCCATCTTGAAGAAGCGAAGAACGTTTACAGTGTATTACTCAAACGGCATCCTTTTGCTCGCCTTGGTGGGCATAAACAACTATCTATTAATGAGCAACTAGTTGGCCTGTAAAAGTAACTAACTAGGTTGTATTTTTGCAATACGTTGACCAACTGCAAGCCAAGAGCCAAATAGTCCTAAAAAAACACTACTGCCAACTAAGGCAACGCTCTGCGTGAAACTTGGTAGCATTAAGGTAAAGTCGCTATTGTAAAGTCCAATTAAATCTTGCGCGGGTTGTCGAATAGCCAGTAATACAATAAACACTAACAATAGGGCTAGCACGCCACCTAATAATCCAAACCACATTCCGCCATATAGGAAAGGTCGGCGGATGAAACGATCACTTGCACCAATGAGTTTAGTAACCTCAATCTCGGCGCGGCGATTTTCAATGTCCAGACGAATACTATTTCCCACCACTAATAAAACCGATAGACCAAGCATGATACCGACAGCAGTGATGGCACGACGAATAATGTCAGTAATTGCTTGCAAGCGTTGCAGCCATTGCATGTCTAATTGCACTTGTTCAACGTTAGCTAATGATTGAAATTCTGTTTTTAGTGAAGTTAACATTTCACCTTGTTTGGCATCATCGGTGGGAGTAATTACTAGTGTAGGAGGTAATGGGTTAGTGTCTAAGCCTTCTAATAATTCACCAAATTCGCTGCGACTTTTAAATTCGTTTAATGCTAGATCAGCAGAAATGTACTCAACGCCTTCCACTTGATCGTGGTTGCTGAGTTGCTGTTTTAATTGTTTCACGGCTTGTTCAGAAATTTCTGTGTGTAAGAATAATGATATTTGACCTGCGTCATCCCACTCGTGAGTAACAGACTGTAGATTATTAAGTAATACGTATAAGCAAGCAGGTAACGCTAGTGCGACAGCAATCATTAACAGCGTGAAGGTACTAGCAAATGGAGTGCGATAGAGTTTACCTAAACTAAACAGCAATACACGTACATGATCACGGGCGTAGGCACGCAAGCGTGTTTTAAGGCTAGGCCTTGCGAGAGGTTGCTGGTGTCTCGGTTTTGCCATGGGTTAGTTTAGGATTTCAAAGTTTTGCGAATGTTGGGGGCTTTGTGAATCAATGCATTCGCCTGAGCGCAAGCGAATAATTCTATTTTGCATGCGCTCGATAAGGTTTAAGTCATGGCTAGCAATTAACACCGTGACGCCAACCTGATTAAAGTCGCTAAATAAACGCATAATTTCAGCGGAAAGCTCAGGGTCAAGATTACCCGTAGGTTCATCTGCTAATAAAATAGCTGGTTTATGCACCACCGCACGGGCAATTCCTACGCGTTGTTGTTCACCACCAGACAGTGTAATCGGCATCATTTTTTCTTTATCGAGTAAATCTACTTTGTCTAAAGCGGCACGAACTCGTCGATTAATGTCAACTTGCGCAAAGCCTGCAATTTGTAATGGAAGTGAAACATTATCAAATACATTGCGATCATGAAGTAAGTGGTGGTCTTGAAATACCACGCCCATGTGTCGGCGCAATGCGGGGATTTTACGTTTCGGGATACGCGTGATGTTTTTTCGGTTGATGAAAACTTGGCCACGAGTTGGTCTTTCAATGGCTGCGATGAGTTTTAGTAATGTACTTTTCCCGGCGCCAGACGGACCAGTAAGAAATGCCATTTCACCCTGTTCGATAGTTAAATTTAAATGCGTTAATGCATCGCGGTTACCGGGATAACGCTTGGTAACATTTTGCAGTTCAATCATTATGTCGCACTTGTAGCTTAGGTAATTTTAAATAACGATCTAATTTAACACTTAGGTTATTTCTGCAGTAATAGGTTCACGACCAAGCAGTGCACCCGCATACTGGTGCGCATTAAATACGCGTAAATCTTCTACTGCTTCACCTACACCAATGTAGCGGATCGGTAACTTTAATTTATCAGCAATGGCTAATACGATACCACCTTTAGCACTGCCATCTAGTTTAGTTATGGCTAAGCCGGTAACACCTAATGATTGATGAAATTCTGTTGCTTGATTAATAGCATTTTGGCCGGTACCACCTTCAAGCACTAACAAAGTTTCATGAGGTGCTTCAGGGTCAATTTTTTGTATCGCACGTTTAATTTTTTGTAACTCTTCCATTAAATTTTGTTGCGTGTGCAAGCGTCCAGCTGTATCGGCAATTAACACATTCACATTGCGTGACTTAGCAGACTGGTAGGCATCAAATACGACTGCAGCACTGTCAGCGCCACTTTTTTGCGCAATAACCGGAGCATCTATTCTTTTGCCCCATTCTTGTAATTGCTCGACGGCCGCTGCACGGAAGGTATCGCCGGCGGCGAGCATCACAGATTGGCGATACTCGACTAGTCGTTGTGCAATCTTGCCTATGGTAGTGGTTTTACCCGCGCCGTTGACGCCGACTACTAACATTGCAAATGGCCGGATTCTGCCCATTATCAGAGGTTTGTTGCAAGGGATTAAAATTTCCGCAATGCTTTCTTGCAGCGCATCGTAGAGGACTTCAACGTCGGTGAGTTGCTTGTGGCTAACTCGTGTGACCAGATCGCTAATGATCTTATTGGTTGTTTCAATGCCCACATCAGCCATCACCAGGCGATCTTCAATCTCCGTAATGAGATCGTCATCTAGTTGTTTTTTACCCATCACAGCTGTCGCTAAACCTTCGGTTAGCGCTTCACTCGTCTTAGATAAGCCATTACGTAGGCGCTGGAAAACCCCTGCTTCAGACATAAACAAACTTCACATTAAATTTTTTTGACATAGATTTTGAACAAATGTTTATAGTATGGTCTAACAAACATTGCTGTATTTAAAACGGCGCTAATCCTAACATCAAGTACATTCACACGTAACAAATGAATTTAATAAAAATATTACCACCACTCCTTATTTTAGCGAGTTGTTCTAGTTTATCTGAGAAAGTCTCAGTATCTGAAACATCCACTACGGATACACAAGCTATAGTAGAAATTGCTAGTGGCACATACGAAAAAACTTTTAATAATGGTATGAAGGTTATCGTCAAAGAAGATCATCGTGCTCCGGTAGTCATTTCACAGGTGTGGTATCAGGTAGGCTCAGCTCAAGAGCATAGTGGTATCACGGGTGTGTCGCATGTATTGGAACATATGATGTTCAAAGGTACTGAGAAATATCCTTCAGGCACTTTCTCTTCTATCGTTGCAGAGATGGGCGCGCGTGATAATGCGTTTACTGGTCGTGATTACACTGCGTATTACCAGTTAATGGGCAAAGAAAACTTAGAAACAAGTTTCGAGCTTGAGTCAGATCGCATGTTGAATCTAGTGTTGTTGCCAGAAGATTTCACTAGTGAGCTTGAAGTTGTTAAAGAAGAACGACGATTGCGTACCGATGATAATCCTAATGCATTGGTTTATGAGCAACTTTATTCGGCTGCATTTATCAATAATCCCTACCATCATCCCATCATTGGTTGGATGGATGATTTAAATAATCTGCAGATTGATGATTTAGCTGTTTGGTATCAGCGTTGGTATACACCTAATAATGCCACGCTAGTCGTGGTAGGCGATGTGGATCCTAATGATGTTTTCAAAATGGCTGAGCAATATTTTGGTGGTTTACCAAATCGACCTGTAAAGCCAAGTAAACCTAGGCTAGAGCACCCACAAACCGCGACACGTCGTGTTGCGGTCAAAGCTATCGCAAAATTGCCTTATATAATGTTGGGATATAAAGCACCATCTTTGGCAACTGCAGAAGAAGATTGGGAGCCCTATGCCTTATCAGTATTAAGCGCAGTGTTAGATGGTGGCCGTAGCGCTAGGCTTAGTAAGCGATTAGTGCGCGAAAAAGAATTAGTTTCGGCTGCAGGTGCTGGCTACAACATATTCTCACGTTATCCAACCTTATTTTTATTTGATGCCACACCTGCCGAGCAACATAGTATCGAAGAGGCTGAACAAGCGTTATATGCAGAAATTAAAGATCTTCAAGATAACTTGGTGAGTGAAAAAGAGCTAAAGCGAGTTAAGGCACAAGTAATTGCTAGCGAAGTGTATCAACAAGACTCGATTCAAAGGCAGGCTACTGTGATAGGTAGCTTAGAAACGGTGGGTTTAGGTTGGCAACTAATGGACGAATATAATCAACGCATCAAGGCCATAACAGCTGAACAAGTGCGCGAGGTGGCGAGAAAATATTTGGTTGAAGAAGGTCTTACGGTTTCAGTATTGCAGCCGCTTGAAATTCCAGGTTCAAAATAAATTAACATTAGTTCAAAAAATATGAAATTTAAAACAACATTTCCTATGCGAATAATACTGTGCGCAATATCTTTAGTGGCCTTGCTTGCTGCAAGTCTAGTCAATGCGGCGCCAAAGATTGAACAGTGGAACACTAGTCATGGTGTGAAAACATTATTTTTTGCAGCACCTGAATTAGCTATGCTGGATGTGGCAATCACCTTTGATGCAGGTAGTGGACGCGATGGAGAACTTGCAGGGTTGTCGCAATTAACTCATAGCCTACTTAATTCTGGCACTGGCGCATTAAATGCGGATGCGATTGCTGAAAGCTTTGAAGATGTGGGTGCACAATATGGCGCTAGCGTAAACTTGGATCGCTCTAGTGTTGCGTTGCGTAGTCTAACTGATAGCGAATTATTAGATCCTGCGATGGAAACATTCATCGAAATACTCACTCGCCCAAGTTTCCCTGAAAAAGATTTTCAACGTCTAAAAAACCAAGCTTTAATTGCCATTAAAGACTCGGCACAAAGGCCTGGCGATATGGCGAATCGCGCATTCTATAAAGCTATTTATGTAGATCATCCCTATGCAAATCCAACACTAGGCTATAAGCAAACTATTGAGGCGATTACCCTGGACGACGTTAAGGCATTTCATAAGCAGTATTTGGTTGCTAACAACGCCATGATCGCAATTGTGGGTGGTATCGATGTGGCGCATGCGAAAAAAATTGCTGAGAGAATTTCAACAGTCATGATACTAGGCGAAAAGCCTGACCCATTGCCATCTCCTAAACCATCTGATGATATGGAAGATATCTATATTCCCTACCCATCACAACAAGCACATGTATATATGGGTCAACTAGGTATACAACGAGGTAACCCAGATTACTTTTCACTATATACTGGAAATCATATCTTGGGTGGAGGTGGATTTACCTCGCGTTTGGTAAAAGAGGTGCGCGTCGAGCGTGGTCTTTCTTATAGTGTCTATAGTTATTTTTTCCCGCTACATTTACCTGGTCCGTTTACGTTAGGATTGCAAACACGTAGCGATCAAGCGCAGCAAGCTGCTGAGGTTTCTTTGCAGACTATCGAAAGGTTTGTTAGTGAAGGGGCCACTGCAGAGGAGCTGTCGTCTGCAAAAAATAATATTATCGGTGGATTTCCACTACGTATTGATAGTAACCGAGACATTTTAGGCTACTTGTCGTTAATCGGATTTTATGATCTGCCGTTGAATTATTTAGCAACCTTTACAGATAAAATTTCTGCCGTTACAGAAGATGATATTCGCAATGCTTTTAGTAAACATTTGCAGCCAAACAATTTGGTTAAGATTATTGTTGGTGGGCCAGAGATTATTTCTGAATGATTCAGGCAGCTATTATAAGTAAACTAAACATTGGCTAAACGCAATAGTTTACGCATTGTTGGCGGCGACTGGCGTAGCCGCCGCATTCAGTTTATCGATTCTGCTAAGATAAGACCTACACCTGATCGTGTACGTGAGACACTGTTTAACTGGCTAGCAGCTGAGGTACGCGGAGCGAAATGTTTGGATTTGTTTGCCGGCAGTGGCGCATTGGGGTTTGAAGCCATGTCACGCGGTGCGCAACAAGCTGTACTAGTTGAAGCAGATACGCGAATTGCTGCAACACTTGTTGAACAAAGAGATCTTTTCAACGCAGAAGGTATGGAAATTAGAAATCAGAATGCACTTTCTTATCTACAAAAAGTCAGTCAAAAATTTGATCTAATATTTTTAGACCCACCTTTTGCGAGTGATTTATTAGAGCAGGTTGTTTCAATAATTTTAGATCATCAGTTAATCAGTGATAATGGCTTGCTGTATATTGAATCGCCTTCGCAGCAAGAGGGGTTAATGAGCTTAGAATCACTTACTTGTATGCGTGAGAAAATAACTGGTGAAGTACGTTACGCATTGTATAAAAATGCAGTTTAGTAGAATGTAGGCAAATTAATTGCCATTGTTTGCAGTATTCATATTAGAATTTGATCATGGCACTAAAAGCAGTCTATCCGGGTACATTTGATCCCATAACTAATGGTCACACTGACTTGGTACGGCGTGCCTGCAGTATATTTGATGAGGTCATTGTTGGTGTTGCCACATCAGGTGGCAGTAAAGAACCATATTTTTCCTTAGATGAACGTGTTGCGCTAGCAGAACAAGCACTGAAAAAGTATACAAATGTAAAAATACGCGGATTTGATGGTTTGCTGGTTGATTTTGCACGTCAACAAAATGCAAAAGTTATTTTACGTGGTTTGCGAGCGGTTTCAGATTTTGAATTTGAATTTCAATTAGCGAGTATGAATCGTCAACTAGATAGTGAACTTGAATCGATGTTTTTAACACCTGCGGAAGAACACGCATTCATTTCATCAAGTTTAGTGCGTGAAATTGCTAAGCTAGGTGGTGATGTTTCAAAGTTTGTTTCCTCTGAAGTCGTGAAAGCACTTCAATCAAAATCATCTGCTTGATTTTAATTTCATAGAAATATTTTTTATTAACTGATGCGTAATATCATTTGGGTATTTTTAGTAACATTATGTTTATTACTCGCTTGCAACAGCAGCCCTGATTCATCAAATGTATCCGCATTAGCCAATTCATCCAACCGCTTACAACCTGAAAAATTTGCGGTAGCCAGCGCGCATCCACTTGCAACCCAAGCGGGCATAGAAATATTACAACAGGGCGGTAATGCTTTTGATGCAGCCGTTGCGGTGACGGCTGTATTGGCAGTAGTCGAGCCTTATGCATCGGGATTAGGTGGTGGTGGATTTTGGTTATTGCATTTAGCTGACAACAATCGAGATGTAATGATCGATGGGCGAGAAGTTGCACCGTTAGCCGCAACGCGTGATATGTACATTAATGAAAATGGCGAAACGACAAAAGAGTCTGTAAATGGTCCTTTAGCGGCCGGTATTCCCGGCACCCCTGCTGCACTTGTACATATAGCAGAAAATTATGGGCAACTACCTTTGCAGACTTCACTAAAACCTGCCATTACATTTGCGCGTAATGGTTTTGCAGTGAGCGAGTTTTACAATTTACGTGCCAGTGCAGTGGCAGAACGTCTTAAAAGCTTTCCACAATCAGCAAATATATTTTTACAGAACGGTGAAGCACCGCAAGCAGGGTTTGTTTTAAAACAATCAGATCTTGCACGAGTTTTAGAAGGTGTGAGTGAAAACGGTATAGATGGATTTTATCGTGGCGACACAGCAGAACGGTTAGTAACCAGTGTGCAACAAGCTGGTGGTGTCTGGCAGAAAGAAGATTTAGAAAACTATCAAATTATTGAGCGCCAAGCTATTACCGGTCGCTATAAAAATATTGAAATAGTTAGTGCTGCCTTGCCTTCTTCAGGCGGAATAGTTTTGCTGCAAATACTGAATATGTTGTCTCAATTTGATTTGCAATCGATGAGTGAGATTCAACGTAAGCATGTAATTGTCGAAGCGATGCGGCGCGCATACCATGATCGTGCGCAATATCTTGGCGATATCGATTTTGTTGATGTATCTGTAGAGGAGCTGTTGTCTACTGAGCATGCTAATAGACGCTTTGCAGATTTTAGTATGCAGCATGCTACGCCGAGCCAACAATATGTTCAGGAGGAAATATTAAACACCTTACCACTAAAAGAAGAAGCGCAAAATACCACACACTTTTCGATTTTAGACCAGCATGGGAATCAAGTCGCTGCAACACTCTCCATTAACTACTACTTTGGATCCGGATTTGTGGCAGAAGGTACTGGAGTGTTATTAAATAATGAGATGGATGACTTTGCTATACAACCTGGACACGCAAATTTGTGGGGGCTGGTGGGTAGTGAAGCGAATGCTATTCAACCAGGTAAACGAATGTTGTCTAGCATGTCGCCTACCTTTCTAAATGATGGTCAACGTACTGCTATTTTAGGCACCCCGGGTGGTAGTCGCATCATTAGCATGGTGTTGTTATCTGCGTTAGCATTTTCAGAAGGCGCGAGTGCAAGTGAAATGGTTCAATTACCGCGCTTTCATCATCAATTTCTACCTGACCAAGTTCAATTTGAACCTGGGGCAATCACTGTAAGCACACAGCATGCTTTAACATCAAAAGGTCATGCATTAAAAGACTTGGGGCGCAGTTATGGAAACATGCATACTATAATTTGGGACCAACGGGCCAATAGTGTAACGGCTGCAAGTGATTCGAGAGGAATAGGCGTGGCTAAGCTCGGTACCAGTCAATAATGCAGTTAGTTTATTTCGCGAGTCCCATGTGTTCCTGGTGTTGGGGATTTTCACCAGTAATTCAAAAAATAAAAGCATTAAATAAAGTAGATAATATCCGTTTGGTTCTCACCCCATTTCGCATAGACACGACACAGCCAATGGATGATGCGTTGCGAAACTATGTTCTTGGCCAATGGCAGAAAGTGCACCACACAACTGAGCAATCGTTTGATTTCCGCTTTGCGATGCCGGAAGAATTTATTTATAACACTCGCTTAGTTTGTTTGGCGATTAAAGCTTTTAACAAGCAATTACCACAACAAGAATTTGAATATCTACACGCTTTGCAACAGGCCTTCTATGTAGAAAATAAAGACTTGACTAATCAAGCAGTGCTGATCGATATCGCAGAAAAATTTGCGCTGGATACTAAACGTTTTTCTGATGATTTAATGAGTAGTGAAGTAAGTATTGCACTGGAAGAAGATTTTGTTCTTTGTCAGCAACTTGCAGTACAAAGTTACCCTACGTTAATGACAGAAAAATTTGGTAATTACTCAGTATTGGTGGCTGGATACTGTTCGTATGAGGATTTGGCTACTAGAGTTGTAGCACAAGCATAAGATTGAAGCTGCGGAGATACTACCTTATGACTCTGGTTTCAGTGCTCTGCTTAATGCTTCTTTCTCGTGTTCATCACACTTGTTACGAAGAATTTCGATCTGCCAAGTTTGCAAAGTATCCGCATCAGTAAGCATGAAGGTGTCTTCACCCACTTTGCTGATTGAGTAGCGTTCCTTGTCTGATAAATCCATGTATGTATGAGAGATGTGTAGGTTGTTAATACAAATAGCTGTGCGACATATGTTGAACGGATTCACAGAATTACTCATGCGGATAATGATGCATGGCAGGATCTTAACTACGAGTGACCTTCGAGTAGACAGTCGGTCAAAAATAGCATTTCGACGGACTATATTTGGACTTGCTAAAAAAGCTAATTATAGTTGGTTTGAAGAAGTCCAGAGATTTCGTTCAGCACATCTTTACTGGCCAGAATTCTTCCATGTCCATAGCCTGTGGTCGAGAATAATCGACTAGAAATTTCCTCTGCTACAGATCTAGCTTCTGAAAAAGGTACTACACGGTCTTTATGGTCATGTATCACTAAAGCTTGTCCACTATAGTCCTGTAAAAATCTAGCGGTGTTCATGGTTTCAATTTTCCGCTGGGTAAGCGCCTCTACCTTTTGATAAAAATTATTTAATACACTGTTAGGTAATTGCATCGCTTGAGTGAATGAGGCAAAAATATCGCTAAGTTTGTTGGGTCCTGCAATTAGCACAATATTTTCAACATTCGAAAGTTGAGTAGTTTCTTTTGCTAAGTCTATGGCATATGCATTGGCCATCGAGCCAAATGAATGACCAATTAATGTGCTAATTGGTGAAACATGTTGCACGGTCGATAGCAGGGCTTGAGTGTTACACAACAAGGTGGTCTGCTGGCCGGAGGAGTTACCATGAGCTGGGCTATCATAAGCTATAACATTAAATCCATCTAAGATTAAGCGTTGGATGATATGTGAAAAGTTTAATGCATGGCCACCCCATCCATGAGTTAGTAGAACCGTTTTAGCGGTAGATTTATTAATATTATCCCACTGATATACCGCTATTTTATATTCATCACTATCAATGAAATACTGTTTGGCTTGTTGCAAAAGGTCTTTTTCAAGTTCACTGAGAGGCTTGTTGTGTTTTCGCGGTTTGCAAAAAAATGACCAAGCTAGCTTGGTTGCATACTTGGGTGAAATTTTAGCAGTAAGTTTAAAAAAGCTGCTTAATAGTATTTTTAATGTAGATTCCATGCAGCACACAATTAAATTAATGCTGACACTGTACACAAAAGAAGCTGCTTCGTTGACTAATAGTGCGTACTTTTATTGGATTTTTGCATACCGGACAAGGCTGACCGGTTTGGTTATAAACGTTTAATTTATTTGCGAAGTAGCCGGGATTGCCGTCTTCTCGTACAAAATCGCGCAATGTTGTTCCGCCTAATTCAATTGCATCGCTGAGCACCTGCTTTATATTTTCAGCTAGTTTTTCATAACGTGTTAGAGAAATTCGGCCTGCGGCTCGTTGAGGATGTATGCCGCTTAAAAATAATGATTCACTTGCGTAAATATTGCCTACTCCGACAACAATTTGGCTATTCATAATAAAAGTTTTTACGTTTACTTTTTTTGTTTTTGCAAGCTTGTGTAAATGTGTGCCAGTAAATTCTGCGCTCAAGGGTTCTGGCCCAAGGTTTATTAATAGTTTGTGTTGTAATGGATCATCTTTTGTCCACAGTATTGAGCCGAAACGCCTAGGGTCATGGTAACGCAAGGTTTTTTTCTTAAATACTATATCTACATGATCATGTTTATTCGCCGTCATGTTGTTGTTTACCATGCGCAAACTACCCGACATGCCTAGGTGGATAATCATGTAACCCGCTTCGGTAACAAATAATAAATATTTGGCGCGACGGCGAACTTCTTTAATAGTTTGGTTTTGCAGTTTTTGTTTAAGGTTGCGAGGCACTGGCCAACGTAGACTTGCTTGTCGAATGACGACATCAGTAACTTGCTGTTTTTTTACATATGGAGTAATACCACGACGGGTTGTTTCAACTTCCGGGAGTTCAGGCATGTTAAAGAAAGCTTATCGCTATGCTTGATAGAATGCTTCAATTTCAACTAAAAGATTTTCTCTGCACATATCACCTAGTAACAATGCGCGCGGCGTATTACTGGAAAGTCTAGCTGCGAGCACTTGATTGATCTGTTCGACATCATCGCGATGTCGAATATAAACTTTCATATATAGCAAATCATCTTGGGCATTCAACTGGGTACTGTATTTGTCATTAGCATGTGCGACTAAGGTTTCTACATTATTGATACTCTCATTAAGCTGTGCACATACATCGTCAATATGTAACGTCTCGTGACCAACAATGCTTGCAGTTCCAGATACATAGAAATGTGTGCGCTGACCCCAGGTTTTTAAAAGTCCACGCGAAAATAATGGCTGGGTATAGTCATTATCAACTGGGTAGTGGTAAGCGCTAGTTTGGCGAGGATTTTCTACTGCCGTTCCAGGTGTATCGCTGGCTAAAAAATAAATTTGTAAGTGACTATCATGGCTACCGATAACAGTGGCTGCTGGATAAACCTTAGTTTTGATGCCGCTGTCGTGCATGGCTTGTAATCGCCCATGACAAAAAACTTCATAACGGTTTTGCTGACTATGCTGCGTGTCTGCTTCTGTTATCTGCGGAAAAAAATTCCAAGTGCGTAATAAATGTTTGCACGAAGTATTTTGTAAGCACTCATAAATTTCACAATAGGCTTTATGTGTCAGAGCCTGAAAATTCTCGTCTGTAGAGCAGGGTAACTGTATCAGTCCGAACATCATTTGCGCTGTATGTGCATACTGAATATTTTTATACCTTGCTCGATCGACTTGTTGGTCAGTAAACCAGTATTGTGCGAATAAATTTGAGCCAAGTAGTTCTAGTTCAGTCTGAATAGATAGGTAGTTATGATCAGTATCACCACTGTCACCAAAATAAAGGTGCGTGAGTAACGGTTGTTGTACCGATAGGGAGGCTTCATCTTCACACACCACAATATCTAGAGGAGGTGAAAGTGCGGTGGAGGAATTTGAAATATTGTCGCTCATTAGGCTACTGTAGCGCGACTGTAAGAGTCACGCTAGCAAGCAAATTTGATTTAATGATTAATTTTGCCGATTAGAAAGTGTTTAGAATATCTGTAATACACTACTAAGCTCGCCGTCGTCGAATACCGATAAAAATGCCTATAAGCAACACGCTTAATGGCACGATAAGCAAATAGGTTGCGGCTAGCGTTATGATTGCCGTGTTACTAAATTCAACAGAAACATCAGGCGGCTGATATGGTAACAAAGAAATACGTTGGTCATCATGAGCTAGCCATTGTAAAACGCTTACAATTAATGTGAGATTTCCTCCATTGCCAATATAAATATTGGAAGCAAAGTCACTGTCACCAATTAGCACTACGCGTTGTTGTGTGTCTTTATCTATATTTCTCAATAAACTGGCAGCGATTAATAATGGCCCTTTGGTATCACCGCTGGTGCTATCGAACTCTACGCTGCTGCCGGTAAGTGAGCCGGTTTCTGCCCATGCGCCAGGTAAAGAGTAGAACAGAGGCTTAGCTTGCCATTTTTCAGGCGTGGCTATGGCAATACCACTTGCAAAAGGAAACAGTGTTTGGCTTTTTAGTTTAGTAGTAATGTCATGCTGCTGATATTCGACTACTGGTACGATGGCAGGATGTTTGATACCCAGTATAGAGCGTAGTTCTTGGTTGGCATCAATGATGGTACCGCCAATCCAGCTAAGTCCTAATTTCTTTGCTAATAAAGGCAGGGGTTTGCTATCTGTAGCATCTGCGGCTTGAGGATCAGAAAGCCATAGCAAGTTTCCGCCAGCTTCTACGAAATCGACAATGAGTTTTTCTTCACCTGCTAATAATTGTGCTTGTGGTGCAGCAATAACTAGTACTGAAATATTGTCTGGAATAATTGTAGTTTTAAATAGATTAAGGTCTTGAACTTGTACACCACTGGTTTCTAAGGTTTGCTTAAGCGTGCTGTAGCCTTGATTTTCTTCATCAAAAGGGTCGCGTTCTCCATGGCCAGTTAAAAATGCTATCCAAGGCGTACGTTGACGTGTTAAACGTTGCAATGCATTGGTAATTTCACGTTCGGATATATTATCTACGATTTCAAAGCGACTGTTGTAGTCAAGGCGCATTTGATTGGCATTATTTAAATGCAATTCTTTGGCAAGTAAAATTTCTTTATCTATGTCTAAAAACTTAAAGTCGATATCTGGTTTAATAGAGGAATATTTTTCCACTTGTCTTAACACAACTTTTCGTTCGCTGGCCGCGTTGCGTGCCAGCACAGTAATTAATAAAGATCCGTCTACCTGTTGTAATACATCACGACTCGTTTCACTCAAGCTATTGCGGCTGTCTCGTGTCCAGTCGAATACTCGATGATAGTTTTGTGTCAACCAAGAGCCAGTGCCTACTGTTAATAGTAATAGTATTAGCCCAAACCATTTGCGACTTTGATTTTGCAAATTGCTAGTGTCCATGTGAGAAATTTTATGACTTATAAAGAGCGACTTAATGCTAGTCGACGCACACAAAGAGTTAAAAATAAAACCGTGAACAATAGAAAATAAGCAATATGTGTAGTGTCAATAGAGCCCGATAGTAAACTTGCTAAGTGTGGGATGTTAGATAGATAAAGAAATAGCTCGCTGCTACTTGCCGCTGCTGAGCCTGACAAATGCAGCATGACCATAAGCAATAGAAAACCAATAATGCCCGCCGTTGCGATTATCGGAACGCGGGTGAGGTTGGCAATAAATAATGCAGCAGCATTGAAAGAACCGATAAATAGAAATGCTGCCAGGCAAGCTGCGCCAATTTTGCCATAATCTATAGGCGTGAAATAGCCGAGTATTAGCGCAAAACTACTGCTTATTAATATGTAGATCAAGGTAAGCCATAACAGGGCAATATATTTCCCGAGCACAATTTGAGTTGCGCTAATTGGCGCACTACTTAATAACAGATTGCTGCCAAAGTGACGTTCTTCTGTAGCGCAGCGCACGGCAAAAAGCGGTACTAATAAAATGCCGACTATCGCCACCCAAAACATATAGGGCGCAATGACCAAATCAGTTAGTCCAGGTGCTTGTTCTAGGCCTGCAAGTTTGGCTTGCACATCATTGTAAAAATTGTTTAGTAAAATGAGTAGCAATAAACCTAAAATAAATAAGGCAACTGCAAATAACACCCAGGCAATAGGTGTATACCACATACGTTTACATTCATTTTTTGTAATTATAGAAATCATATATCTAGTGGCCACTATGTTGCGGGAGGAATGACTGAGTCGCGCATAACTAGATCAAGAAAAATATGTTCTAATGAACTGCCAATGGAACCTATTTCATACAACTGCCAATTGTTTTCTAGTGATTGCATTTGCACTTGTTGTATGAACTGCATATCGGTGTAACGACAAATATATTTTCCATATTGAGAGCAGCTTACTGATTCGCAGCCGGGAATTGCTTTTAGTTCATCAATAGTAGGGCTACCATTAAAACGTAATTTTACGCGCTTAGCAGGACTTTGATTTAATTCTACTAATGTCTGATCAAGTAAAAGAGAGCCCTGATCAATAATGAGCACACGATTACAAGTTGCCTCTGCTTCGGCGAGTAAGTGCGTGGATAACAATACACTGTGATTATTTGAAAGCTCCTCTAATAAAGTGCGGATGTCCTGCATTTGTAAAGGATCAAGACCTACTGTGGGTTCATCTAATATAACTAATGCAGGGCGATGAATAATGGCCTGCGCAATACCTGTGCGTTGCTTATAACCTTTAGATAAATTAGCAATAAGTTTTTTTTCAACGGTTTGTAAGCCACAAACTTCTAATGCACGATTTACATAATCAATAACATTTTGTTTTTTCACACCATGTATACGAGCGGCAAAGAGTAAGTATTCTTTTACTGTGAGCTCAGGGTATAGTGGTGGTGTATCGGGTAAGTAGCCTAGATTATTTTTAGCCTTACATGGGTGGGTGGCAATATTGTGATTGCAAATATGAACTTCGCCACTATTTGCAGCTAAATTCCCAGTGATGATATTCAGTGTAGTGGATTTGCCAGCTCCATTTGCACCTAATAATGCGACGACTTCACCGCGTTGGATTTCAAAATTGATATCTGCAATGGCCTGATGATCATCAAAGCTGCGCGAGAGACCATTTACTGACAGCAATGTTTCTTGCGTCATAGGATTTTTGTTCTTAAGCGGAATTGAAGATGCATGTAGGTTTTATAGATGTGCGGATTATAAAATTAAGTTATGTTCAATACATAATTTAATCAAGTGATTACTGAATTATACAAGTTTTGTTTTTTTATTATTACGTAAAAACTCATTGCCTGCATTAAATCAGCAACTTACAGATTCTATAGCTTATGCCCAATATTGGCTTAGGTCAGATATCTATTGGCGCGCACCAGTAATCACATGGGCCTTCACTTAATCGTTAACTGGCCGTATTATCTATATAGCAAGGACGCTGTATTTAGCCATAAAATAATAACAATAATTAACTAGGATTTAGCATATGTTTAATGGATTAGTTACTTTGCCATGGTGGGGCTACATTGTTGTCGCACTTATTCTCACCCACATTACCATTGCCGCTGTTACCTTATATTTACATCGTTGCCAAGCGCATTGCGCATTAGAATTACATCCAATCGTTGCACATTTTTTCCGTTTTTGGCTATGGGCTACTACCGGTATGATCACTAAGGAATGGGTAGCAATCCATCGTAAGCATCATGCAAAAACAGAAACTGAAGATGATCCGCATAGTCCTCATACTAAAGGAATTGCAAAAGTATTTTGGCAAGGTGCTGAACTATATCAAGAAGAAGCAAATAATTTAGAGACATTAAAAAAGTACAGTCATGGCACGCCTAATGACTGGATAGAGCGGAAAGTATACTCACGACATAGTGCGTTAGGGATAAGTCTTAGTTTTATATTGAATGTTTTATTTTTTGGCCCGCTTGGCATTACCATTTGGGCAGTGCAAATGATTTGGATTCCATTACATGCGGCCGGCGTTATCAACGGAATTGGCCATTATTGGGGTTATCGAAATTTCGAAACTGAAGATGGGTCAACCAATATCACTTTTCTAGGCATTATCATTGGTGGCGAAGAATTACATAACAACCATCATGCTTATCCAAGCTCTGCAAAATTTTCTAGCAAGTGGTGGGAATTGGATATCGGTTGGGTTTATATACAATTGTTGAGCCTAATCGGATTAGCAAAAGTACGCAGACGAGCGCCACAACCGACACGATTATTGAATAAAGAAATTATTGATCTTGAAACAGCTAAAGCCATGGTGACGAGTCAGTTACACATCATGGCGGAATATGCACAAAAGGTTACTTTGCCTACGTTTAATGCTGAATTACCTAATTTTGAAGGCCGCTACCACAAACTGGTTAGTCAAATGCGCACAGCATTAGTACGTGAAGATAGTCGTATGAAACCTTCGCATCGTGAACACTTAACAGAGCTTTTGCAAAATAGTGATGCTTTACACACTGTTTATGAAATGCGCCGCAAGTTACAGGATCTTTGGAGTGAAACCCACGCCAGTCACGAACGCATGATTCAAGCCATTATTGAATGGTGTAAAGAAGCCGAAGCAACCGGAATTAAAGTACTAGAAGATTTTGCACAAAGCCTAAGGGGCTATGCCTTACAGCCAGCGATTTAATAGTTTCTAGAAAATGATGTGCTATCGTAACGATAGCGAGGAACGAGCTTTATTTAATCTTCGCTTCTTTATACATGACATGTTTGCGAACAACCGGATCGTACTTCTTTATTTCCAGCTTTTCGGTCATGGTGCGTTTATTTTTACTTGTAGTGTAGTAATGACCAGTACCTGCACTAGATACTAATTTAATTTTTTCACGAACTGATTTTGCCATGAGGATTACACCTTAAATCCGCGTTTGCGGACGTCAGTAAGAACTTCATCAATGCCTTTCTTGTCAATAATACGCATACCTTTAGTTGAAAGACGAAGTTTCACCCAACGGTTTTCGCTCTCCACCCAAAAGCGGTGAGTTTGAATATTAGGCATAAAGCGACGACGTGTTTTATTATGGGCATGGGAAACGTTATTACCAGCGGTAGGTCGTTTTCCTGTCACCTGACAAACTCGAGACATGTTTAATAGCTTCTTTCAAATAGGGCGCGTGAAGATAACAGAATCGCTAAAATGGCACAAGCCAAGCCTGCCCGCAGAGGGCTAGAAAGCAAGGTTCTACCTACAAAAACCTAAAAAACGTTATAGTTAGCCAATGGACACAATTTTTCTGCGGGATTTAGAAGTCAACGCCACCATCGGAATATTCGAGTGGGAGAAGCGTATTAAGCAAAAGGTGCGTATCGATCTAGAAATGGCAACTGATATTGCCAAAGCTGCGGCTAGCGATGCAATAGAGGACACTTTGGATTATAAAGCCATCTCTAAGCGCATCATCCAATTTGTCGAAGATAGTAGCTATGAGCTGATTGAAACCCTCATTGAGAAGATCTCTGAGATTCTTCTCAAGGAATTCAATATTCCTTGGGTACGGCTCACTATTAGCAAACCGGGGGCGGTTCGTGGTTCGAGGGATGTAGGCATCACCATCGAACGCGGCCAGCGTACAGATTAATGGCGCGCGTGTATGTAAGTATCGGTAGCAATATCGATAAAGAAAAAAATACCCTCTCATCGGTCATGGCTCTGCGTGAGCATTTTGTTGATCTAGATATTTCCAATGTATATGAATCCCAAGCAGTTGGTTTTGAAGGAAATGATTTTCATAATCTGGTAGTCGGTTTTGATACCGATCAGTCGCCGCTAGACATCAGCAACATTTTAAAACAGATAGAAGCCGATCACGATCGCACTCGTGGTAAAGAAAAATTTGAATCGCGTACTTTGGATTTAGATCAACTTTTATATGGTGACCTTGTCATGCAAATGGAAGGTGTGAACATTCCGCACCCTGATATTTTGCGCTACAACTTTGTGCTTAAGCCATTAACTGAATTAGCCGGCGAAGTAGAACATCCCGAAGAAGAAAAAACTATTAATGAGCTTTGGGAAGAATTTGAAGAACAAGGCGAGATGAAGGTTGTTGAATATACTTTCGAATGACTGCTTCCACAATCTATGGTGGTCAAGACGGGCATTCAAATTTACCTAAATGAATATTAGAGAAGCAAAAGAAGAAGACTTTGAAGAAATTTGGCCAATCTTTCATGAAGTCGTTTCAGCCGGAGATACTTACGCTTATCCACAAGATACATCAAGAGAAGATGCTTTAAAGATATGGATTTATGCACCACGCAAAACATTTGTTATCGAGGAAAATAATAAAATACTTGGTACTTATTACATTAAGACAAATCAAAATGGGCCTGGCGATCATGTCTGTAATTGTGGCTATATGGTGTCATCCTCAGCAAGGGGTAAAGGTCTCGCGACAACAATGTGCGAGCATTCGCAAAAGATTGCTCTTGGGTTAGGTTACAAGGCAATGCAATTTAATTTTGTAGCTTCCACAAACGAAGGCGCAGTTAGGCTTTGGGAAAATCTGGGGTTTGAAGTTGTTGGCAGACTGCCAAAAGCGTTCAATCATCCTAGCAAAGGATATGTCGATGCTATTGTTATGTTTAAGTGGCTTGAATGACTGATAGGCCGGCAGAAATTTGCTCCCTGCAATTTCTTCACTTCCGCCACCCATGGCAGTCGTAGCAGACATAGAAGTTAAGAAGGTACTTAATCTGCTGCATCTTTCTCGATGCAGATGACATTTACTGATGAATAGTCCTCCTAATCCCACGCAAGAAGATGTTGTACATAGCTGGCATGTTCGAGCAGATGCTTACAATGCACTTATTGGACGATGGTCTATCTTTACCGATATGGTTGAGCGTCTATTAGACTTTGCCCCTAAAGAATTTTCTGGGCATGCGCTCGACATCGCTGGGGGCAGTGGGTTGCTTGCGGAACAGTTGCTTGTAAGATTTCCAAAAGCGAGTGTAATGTTAGTGGAACCTGCAGAAGGAATGCGTGTTTTGGCTCGCAGGCGCCTTGGAAACCAAATCAAAATTAGAGATGTTGTAGGCGATAAGTTGGAAAGACTTAGTGTTTTTGCTGACGCTGCCTTCTGTAGTGCATCTTTCCATCTCATGAATGAAGAGACTACATTGTCCTCGATAGCGTCCGTTCTAAAACCAGGTGCAGTGTTCGCTGCAAATTGTTGGGGGCATTCATTCGATGAAGCGGTTGATCTTAACCAAAAAGTAGAATGGACGTCATTCGTGGATCAAGCACTCAGTGAATATGATCAAGCACCCATGCATTGGCCTGAGAAACTTAAAACAAAAATAAAAAGTGCAGAGGGTTTACGAAAAATTGGAAAAGTTTGTGGACTCCAGCTGCTTGAGGCGAACATTATGACTGTTGATGTTGACACAAAATTCAATATTGAATTTGCTGCGATGGATCCCTGCTTTTTACATCAGGTGAGTGCCGATATTCGAAAATCTGTATTGGAACGCGCACTGAATTTGTGTCACGGTACGGATACAATTTCTGTAGTTGATCTTAAATTCCAAAAAGTTTGAAGCTTATTTGTCTATGTAAATCTTTGTCCTCATTGCAGTCATACTTTAATAAAGCTACAGCAGTAGTCGCTGACTTCGGTAACCTTTAACTGAAATGTCGAGTTCGCAGGCACTTCAAAACTTTCGCCGCCCTTTATGCTTTGCCATTTGCTATTCGGCAATAGAACCTCCAAGTTTCCTGCAGTAATTTCCATTACCTCTTTTTCATCGGTATTAAATTCATATTCACCCGGTAGCATGATGCCTAGTGTCTTGCGTGAGCCATCTTGAAAGATAAGCGAGCGGCTGGTGACGTTGCCGCCAAAATATATATTTGCCTGTTTTACAACAGACACGTTTTCAAATTCAGGCATGTAAAGACTCCTTTAAATTGCTTTTTCTTAATTACTAAGGGTGCGACCGCCATCGACTGCAATGATCTGTCCAGTGATGTAATTGGCATGTGCGAGCAAAAATAATGCCGTGTCGGCAATGTCTTGTGGGCTGCCTTCACGCTTTAACGCAGTACGTGAAATGATTTCTTGGTGCATGCCTTCGTAATGTTGTTCTTCGGGCCACATAATAGCGCCTGGGGCGATACCATTTACGCGTATTTCTGGTGCTAGTTCGCGGGCCATGGATTTGGTAAACATGATTAGGCCAGCTTTTGCGATACTATATACAGAGTAGTCTTTTAAAGGGCGGTCACCATGAATATCTACAATATTGATGATACTGCCTTGGTTTTTTTTCAGCTCGTTTGCAAGCGCTTGGGTTAAATATAAAGGTGCTTTCAGGTTTACTCCGACGAGGTCTTCCCATATTTCTTCGTTGACGTCTTGTAAATCGGTAGGGTAAAACGATGAAGCATTGTTAATCAATGCATCAATTCCTCCAAATAGTGCGATGCCATCTGTAACTAAATTAGGAATATTTTGGTAATTCTTCAAATCGCCTTTCAGTAATTTTACTGAGTCAGCGCGTTTTGCATTTAAGCTATCTGCTAAGGCCATAGCATCTTTTTCCGAGCTGCGATAATGTAGAACGATATTCATACCTGCTTGATGCAAGTGCTCTACCATTACGGCACCTACACGACGTGCAGCACCGGTTATCATAACGGTCTTGTTGTTCTTGTTCATGTTAATGTCAGCCTAATAATTCTGTTTAAATTTTAACATACTTATATTTAATATTAGCGTGATGCCTAATTCACAAGATTCTAGTTCAACTTCTGGCTCAAATTCTACTGCGCTTAGCCAGGTAGAGCAGGCGGCTACACAAAAGTGTTCTGCCCGTATTCATAAAGCAATTAAAAAACAGGGCCAGATAGGTTTCGATGAGTATATGCATTTAGCACTGCATGATCAGGAGGTAGGTTACTACAGCCAGAAAGATGAGATATTTGGTAAACAAGGTGATTTCACAACGGTGCCTGAAACTTCCGTACATTTGGCTTTTTGTTTGGCACATGCTTGTGCCAAATTAATTCGTGATGATGCGCAACGTGCCATATTAGAAATAGGTGCAGGCAGCGGAAAATTTGCCTATGACATACTGAAATATTTAAAAACTTGGGGGATGTTGCCTAATCGTTACTGTATATACGAACCAAGTGCAGTATTAAAAGCTAAACAGCACAAGTTACTTGCAACTGAATTGCCGGACTATATTGGGCAGATTGAATGGTTTGTTGAACTGCCTAGCAATGGCACAGTTGCTAAATTTGAAGCCAATGAATTAGAAACTGTAATCATCATTGCAAATGAAGTGTTAGATGCGTTACCTGTAAAATGCTTTGAAGTAGGTTCAAAAAAAATACAGGAAAGATGTGTAACGTTAAAAAATGATGAGCTCACGTGGAGTCTAAGAGAGCCTTCAGAAAACTTAGATGCTGCATTAGACTTTATTACCGTAATGCTCGATGAACCTCTTTTAGAGGGCTATCAGAGTGAAATTAATTTAAATCTTGAATCTGTCCTTACAGAATGGGCAAATTGCTGCCAGCAATGTGTAATGTTTTTAATAGATTATGGGCAACCCCGCCACGAGTATTATCACTCTCAACGTAGGATGGGTACATTACGGAGTTATTTTAAGCACCAGGTGTCGGAAGATGTGTTTACTAACCCTGGGATTCAAGATATTACTGCAGATGTAGATTTCTCAGACGTAGCTAAAATCGCTACCTATTTGCAAATGGGTGTGTTGTCATTTGGTTCGCAACGCAATTTCATGTTGGCAAATAATTTATTAGATTGGCAGCCTGATGCAGAGGATGAAATGGAACGTTTAGCACAGATTGCTCAGCTGAAACAACTTACTCTTGGTTCTGCAATCAGTGAGCGTTTTCAAGTCATGGTATTAGGTAAAGGCATTGATTACGGTGCGGATCGATTTACTATGCGCGATATGCGCGCAAAACTATAAACAAGTCCTGAGTTACTTCGACATGTCGTTAAAAACTATTTCAAAATGCTCGCGTATTACGTATACGCTCCGCTTTTCTCAATAATTATTGCCTAATCTCAAAATAATTCAGGGCTTGTTTTAGAAAGATTAAATAGACGATATGGGAATATTTCATACTTTTTTACTCGCAGTTATTCAGGGATTGACTGAATTTTTGCCTATTTCAAGTTCGGCTCATTTAGTACTGTTGCCGGTGGTTATGCAGTGGCAAGATCAGGGTTTGGTTATGGATATTGCTGTGCATCTTGGTAGCTTATTCGCAGTGTTGTTTTATTTCCGTCATGACTTAAGGAAATTAACCCGTGGTTGGTTTCAGTCTTTTAACTCAGGCATTGAGACCAATGAAGATTCTCGCTTAGCCTGGTTATTGATATGGGCAACAGTGCCAATTTTTATAGCGGCCCTAATTGTGCAGGCATTCTTACTTCAATATATGCGTAATGCTGTCTTGATAGGTGTAGCTTCTATCTTTTTTGGTTTGTTGCTTTGGCACGCGGACAAAAGTGGCAAGCAAACACGTGAGAACAAAGACTTAACCCTACGAGATGTTTTGTTGATAGGTATTGCCCAGGCGTTTGCGTTAATACCCGGTGCATCACGGTCTGGCGTGACGATGATGGCCGGAATGTGGTTAAACCTAACACGTGTTGAAGCGGCAAGATTTTCGTTTTTATTGGCCGTCCCCACGATATTGGCCGCTTCTTTGTATGGTAGTTATAAAGCACTACAGCAAGGCGTAGTCATTGATTGGGCGCTTGTTTTCAGCTCTGTCATCTGTTCTGCAGTGGTGGCCTTTGCATGCATCCACTGGTTTATAAAATTTGTTAGTAAAATAGGCATGCTGCCTTTCGTAATCTATCGAATTTTATTGGGAGCACTTCTACTAATTGTGTATTTATAACAAATTAAGAATCTCTTTCCTGTATTAATTTGTTAAGTAATTCTTGTTGTGTGCGTTGGATATTATCAGCCAGCTCTTGTGTGCTAATTTTTGCATTTATCCATGCCTCAATATCTATATCCTCAATCATATTAGCAGCCCGCTGTAAAAAATCAGCTTGTGGGTAATCGTTTGTGCTGTGTTCTAACTGATTGGTAATAGAGAATATTTTAAGAAGTTTTGTGAAACGCTCGGGTTTTCTTTTCGTATCTAAGTTACGAAGCAACTCAAGCAATTGTTTTCCATTCAATTCGTAAATCTTGTGGCACTGATGTTGGTGCAAAACACTAAGTAATAACAATTCTCTATAGGCTTTAGGTAAAACAAGTTTTTCACACAGCATTTGTACTGCTTGACGACTATCTTCAGGTTTTTGAAAATATAAACCAGCTAGTAGTGCAGCAAAGCGCATGCACGCATCTGTTTCATTTTCGGCAAGCTTACTTAATGCAGCCAGGGCAAGATTTTGAGAAGTTTGGTCTGTAAACTCATCACTAATGCTAGGGTGGGACTGTGAAAGTGCGTTAACACTATGCAGTATTAAAAAGAATTGTTCGGGAGCAGGTGTGGATAATGCTTTTAGGGTTTCTTGCCAAATCCGCTCAGGTGATAGATCGTGAATTTCTTTAGTAGTGACAATATGTCGCATTAACTGCTGAGTTTCATCTGCGATAGAGAAGCCCAAGTTGTGGAATTTCGCCGCAAATCTTGCAACGCGTAGTACACGTAAGGGGTCCTCTGCGAAGGCATCGGATACATGTCGTAAGGTTTTATTTTTTAAATCTTGTTGGCCCTGATAAGGATCAATTATTTCTCCGCTTTCACTTTGTGCGATAGCGTTTATAGTAAGGTCTCGTCGTAGCAAGTCTTCTTCTAGCGTAATATCTGGTGAAGTATGCACTTCAAAACCACGATAGCCTCGCCCATTTTTTCTTTCAGTTCGAGCTAAGGCATATTCTTCTTTGCTCTGTGGATGTAGAAATACCGGGAAATCTTTACCAACCGGTTTATAACCTTGTGTCTCCATCTGCTCTGGGCTGGCGCCAACGACAACCCAGTCACGCTCTGTAACGGGGAGACCTAAAAGCTCATCGCGAACCGCACCTCCTACTAAATAAACTTCCATTGTCAGAATATATAAGTGTGATAACGTAAAAACATGATACGAAGTATGAGTAGAGTAAGCGTAGCAGTATTGTTATTAGTGTGTGTTTCAGGATGTAGCACGATCGGTTACTACCATCAGTCTATTTCTGGACATTTTAATTTAATTTCAAAGCGTGAGCGCATAAGCGATATCGTAAACGATTCGACACGTGACGCGAAGCTAATTGAGCAATTACGTCTCACTGAGGAATTGCGCAGCTTTGCCAGTAGCGAGCTGAAACTGCCTGAAAACGATAGTTATCGAAGTTATGTGCAACTTGATCAGCCATATGTGACTTGGAATGTATTTGCTGCGCCAGCTGTTTCAACCGCTTTGCATCAGTGGTGTTTTCTGGTTATTGGATGTGTGCCGTATCGTGGATATTTTCAAGAAGACGAGGCCTATCGCTACGCCGAACAACTTTCTACTCAAGGCCTGGATGTGTATGTTGCAGGGGTTCCAGCGTATTCCACATTAGGCTGGTTTGATGATCCGCTACTAAGCAGTATGTTAGATCGAGGCGAAACGATTGCCGCGGCATATATATTTCATGAACTTGCCCATCAGCAATTTTATCTAAAAGGCGATGGTGCATTTAATGAAGCTTTTGCAACCGCAGTAGAAGAAATAGGTGTATTGCAATGGTTAGGGCAACAAAAGCGCGATCAAGATGTTCAGCGTTATAACGACTGGTTACAGCAAAAAACTATTTTCTCCGAATTTGTAAAAAATAGTCGCGATGAATTTTCAATCCTTTATCAACAAGAGCATGACTTAGAAAAAATGCAAGTGGAGAAAGAAATTCTGATTGCAGAAATGAGGAGAAAATTTGCAAAGCTAAGCGATGGAAACAAACACATTGCTAGATATTCAAAATGGATGTCGGGCCCGCTTAATAATGCACAGCTTGGTGCAATTTCATTATATCGTGAGTTAGTGCCCGCGTTTCGTAGGATGTTTGAGTTATGTGGAAGTGATTTCGAAAAATTCTATCGCAGCGTTGAGAATATTTCAAAACTGCCTGAATCACAACGTGAAGCAAAGTTAAATGCTAACCAAGCTTGTCTCTAGATTATTATCAGTGTGCTCGCTTTGCCCTAAACTGGTTATATCTGGATTCATTTTGTAAGTACTTAGGCGCTACTGATTCCAATGTGGTTGTGCATAGATTGTTTTGTTGTGCATCAGGACAAACGCTATTCTTTTGTAATGAGCGATAGTTGTCCATAGAAAAAGGTTTGCCAGGCACATATTCAAGAATGCTTGCTTGCAGCTTGGATGCCCAGTTAGGTAAGCCGAGTACTGTGCGCTTTAAATGATTGATAGTTGCTACATAGTTTACGAGCTGTTTAAGACTGTATTGTTTAGGGCCGCATAGATTGATTCTTTCATTAGATGCTTGTTTTTCAGTGATAGCGTTTGCCATTACTTTAACCACATCATTGACGTAAACCGGTGCAAACTTAGTATTTGCACAGGCTAGCGGGAAGATCCCAGGTGTTATTTTAAGAATAGCTGCAAAGCGATTAATGAAAGAATCTTCAGCTCCAAAAATAACCGATGGCCTGAAACTGGTCACTGCAATTTTGTTTGCTGCAAAGGTATGCACGTAGTTTTCAGCTTCACCTTTAGTGCGCAAATAAAAGCTTTTCTCATCAGGGTTGGCATTTAATGCGCTCATGTGTAAGAGCCTTGGTACTTTACAACTAGTGCACATAGTGATTACCTTGCGCGCTAATTCAACATGTGCAATATGAAACCCACTGCCATCATGTGTTTTTTCATTTAGAATGCCGACTAAGTTAATCACTGCATCACAATTTTCAAAATGCTTTTTAAGTGCATCTTCATTATGAATATTGGCTTGGATAAGCTCTAAGGAAGGTAGTACTAATAATTCTCTGTGTCGTTCGCGTTGTCGAGTAAGCACCTTGACATGATGGCCTCGCTCAACAAGTTCAGCACATAGATGGCTGCCAACAAATCCTGTGCCACCTAGAATGCAAATGGTTAACTGTTTCATGCGTCGATATTAGATCTTATTATTAACTCAGGATTATGAATAAGCATTTTGGTGATTGATAGCTTAATCTTGTTCACTAGCTGGGTGTTTTTGCTTTGGCTTGAGATATTAATGAAAATAGGGGCGCGAGTAACCCTAATAAGGCTAAAAATTCGCCTATTTGTGCCGTAGATATAGTCAAAAGTACTACATTTATCGGTAAATTTAGCCATATTTGCCATCTAGGTGCGAATCTACTTGTAATCATATAGAGAATGCATAAAAATACAGTTATCTACTTTTGACCCCCTTGAAAGCGCCATTCCAGGTGTTCGTTTAATCAAAATTATATTTTATCAATTGGAGTTTTATTAAGTGAGCGAAAGTATTTGTCACATTACAGATGACAGTTTTGAAGAAGAAGTTTTAAAAAGTGAGCAACCGGTATTGGTTGATTATTGGGCAGAATGGTGTGGACCTTGTNNATGAAGGTAAGTTAAAAATTACTAAGCTAAATATTGACGATAACCCTAATACACCTCCTAAGTATGGTATTCGTGGGATACCAACATTAATGATTTTCAAGAATGGTAATGCTGAGGCAACTAAAGTTGGCGCATTATCAAAGTCGCAATTAACAGCGTTTATTGATCAAAGTATTTAAGTAAATAATTTAATAAGAATTCAAACCTTTCACGCAACCTTCATTTCACCTAAATAATTAACACAAACTAAAAAAATATTACCGACCGTACTAGATNNAAAATTTACCAAAAAACTTACTAGATTTTCTAATTAAAAATAACGCGTCATTCGCGTTTAACCTTGCATGCAGTGCACTACTGCAGTGCTGTAAAACCATTTACCTATTTTAACCAATAAAACCTAAACGCTATGAATTTAACCGAATTAAAGAAAAAACCAGCTGCTGAGTTGATTAATATCGCTTCCGATATGAAGATCGATAATTTAAATCGATCGCGTAAGCAAGACATCATTTTTGCAATCCTTAAGGCGCATGCAAAGAATGGTGAAGATATTCTAGGTGATGGTGTTTTAGAGATTCTGCAAGATGGCTTTGGCTTTTTGCGTTCTACAGATTGCTCTTATTTAGCTGGCCC
>JBOEHC010000080.1:0-20566 GCA_050633765.1 Gammaproteobacteria bacterium | reverse complement strand
TGCTCGTTTGGAAACAACAATTCAATGGTGTTGAAAAAATGAAAGTAGCAGTGATGGGTTGTGTTGTAAATGGACCTGGTGAGAGCAAGCATGCCAATATTGGAATCAGTTTGCCGGGCACAGGAGAATCTCCGATTGCTCCTGTATATGTAGACGGTGAAAAATTTACTACATTAAAAGGAGAAAGTATTGCAGAAGAGTTTAAATCAATTTTGCAAAACTATGTGGCACAAAATTACCCACATGATTAAGAGCTAATAACTTACGCTTTCTTTTGCTTGACAATTTTGAGTTGAGTTTTTTGTTTCTTATCAAACTCTTTCATCCATTGATCAAAAAAGTGTGACTCTAATGGCTGAGTGAAGAAAAATCCTTGCGCTTCATTAATATCCATATTCTGTATTATTTTAAGTTGCTCATCGCTTTCCACACCTTCTACTAAAACATTATCTGATAAACATAGGCTCAGCTTAACTATTCCATCAAAAACATCGAAACCATCTTGATCAGATTCAATTCCATTCACAAAGTACCGGTCAATTTTGATCGAGTTTAAACCTAGTGTTTTGATCGATTTTAATGACGTCTGACGGTCTCCAAAGCGATCAATTGCAGTAGAAATATGCAAACTTTTAAGGAAATCAACATTTGTTTGCACGCTATTCGAATTTTCGATTGGCACCGTATCAGTAATTTCAACTTCTATGGAACCTGACGGAAGATTCAATTCATCCATATATTTTTGTAGATCATCTTTACATTTCTTAGACTCTAACTCACGCATGGATAAGTTAATATTCATTCTAAACTTATCACCGTAAATTCCACGCCAATTTTTAAGCTGATTACAACTTTGCTCAATCACCCATGAACCAATTTTATTGATTAAATCAGATTCACATGCCAAAGGAATAAATCGATCAGGCTCAACAATTTCACCATCAGAACGCCTCCAGCGAATCAATGCCTCGGCACCTGTGACTTCCATATTCCGCACATTAACGATGGGCTGATACACCAAGAAAAATTCTTTTTGCTGTAACGCTAATTCAATATCTGAAACCAACGCTAAACGTTTAGATGGCGAAGTACCCATGTCTTGAACATAAAACTTATAGCTCGGTCCACGAGTGTGTTTTGCAAAATACATCGCAGTATCTGCATTACGTAAAATACTGTCTTCATTATTTGCATCATTAGGGAAAATTGAAATACCAATACTGATTGACATGCGGAATTCAGTACCTTCTACAATAATAGGCTCATCCAATGATTCTATTAAACGTCTAGCAATGATCTCGATATCTTCATGATCACCTATATGAGGAATCAATAATGTGAATTCATCACCGCCTAAGCGCGCAATAGAATCTATATCTCGCAAACATTTTTTTAATCGTAATGCCGCACCTTGAATTACCTTATCTCCAACATGATGACCAAATGAATCATTTACTTTTTTGAAGTCATCTAAATCAATAAACATTACCACTATTGATTCTTTTTTTCGTTCTGCTTCTGCAATGGCCCGTTGCAATCTATCCGTAAAAAGCGATCTATTAGGCAAGCCTGTTAAGGCGTCATGGAATGCCAAATGAGTAAGCTGTTTTTCCAGTGCTCTGCGTTCACTAATTTCTTGCTCAAGCTCTGTTTCTCGCGAGGCGATTACTTGCGCCTGTTCTGCTTTTTTATCTTCTAATAAACCTTTGAGCAAATCATTTTCGCGCGATTGTTTGGCTTGCGCTTGTTTCGCTTCATAGGCCTCTGGAACATGCTCTATGATTATCAACATGCTATCAACTTGGCGTAATGCCGTTGCCTCAAATGGCAAACTATTATCAGAAGAATCTATTTCAGTCCATATTGGAGAAACTCTCCGCTCCTCTCCTGTTGACCACATTTGTTGAACATCTTCATCCACAAAAGTATTTAATACTCGCGAGGTAACTGCGTTGACTCGGCCTTCATTTGAATCTCCATCCAACTTAGCCAATGACGAAAACCACGTTGGTTTAGATGATATCAACCAGAGACTTTTATCTTGCCGCAATTCCAGCACGACAATTCCAAGTCTTCGGTATAAAGACAAAAGTGTTTCGAAATTAGTATTTGACATATGCATAGATACAGATAAGTAATTTAACCAACATTCTTAGTTAAGATAGACCTCAAACATCACACAACGTTGCGACTGACATTTCAATGAGCCAACCATCTCTGATTGCCGTGTATAATCGCCCAACCCCTTGGCTAACAAATACTCTTCAGACACACCTTTACTAACGAGCACCTCATGAACACTTCTAGCACGATCATCACTGATTAAAACATTCGCCGATGTTGTTCCAGATTTATCAGCGAAACCTAAAATTCCAAGTTTAAATACTCGGCCAGTTTTTCTAGCAATATCTTGCAAGCTGACCATTTGCTGATAAAAATTGTGCATAGATTTTAATTCATCAATCGAAAGCTCGCTTGAATTTGGAGCAAATTCTATTACCACCTCCTCAATAGAGCCGACGAGTTGTTGTATTTTAAGATTAAGGTCTCTTTTTTCACGTAATTGACTAGTATCCATGTTGCCCACGCCCCAAATGAACGGTAGTTTATTCGGCAATTCTGCAATCCAATCAGCTTCTGCTTCACCCTTTATTGTCAGCTGACCAGCTTGAAAATTCGCTTCTACACCTTTTGGCGGGTTTAGTACCGTAAGCAATCGCTTTCGCACAATATCATCCTCATTGGAATAATAAGACTGCATATTCCACTTCACTGTGCCATCGAAGCTTTGATGAGCTGCAACTATTTCTTCAGGATCTACAGAATAAGTATCACGCATTCCATCCACTATATATTCACCATTATGTTTATAATGATTAAGCACTACGATACCTGGCTCAGCTTGTAATTGGTTGACAATATTTTGCCATTTATTTTGCTCAAATTTATTGAACATCCACCACGCGAATGGCAATAAAATTAAGAGGCCAACAGCAATAATGGCAGCCCATGGAAGTTTTTGTTTATTAGAGCCATCAGCATGATCGATTTTTTTCTTACTCAACAAACATTTATCTAACTGCATATATGTATCTGGAAATTGTTCGGCGTTACCATCATAGACTTCGAGCTTATTTCCATACAGTCGATGCAATTCTTCCAGCTGTTCACGAATAGTTATTTGTAAATCAGCTGGAATTAAACCTCGAACGGCTGCAACAATGATGGCATGCGGCCCTGCTTCAAATAAAAGATTAAGCTGACCGAATTTAATCGACTTAACATTTTGCTGCTTATCGACTACAAACGAATCTTTCACAAAATCAGTTACTACAGTAAGCATGCCAGAGACCATATCTGGATCTTTTACAATTGCATCAGCAGAAGTCAAATGATTGATTAGTAGGCTACTTTCTCTGTGTATCAAAAACACCTGCTCCACCTGATAAAGCACAGTCTCTGACAACATAACTTCTGCAAACGAACGGTTAGTACGAAATGCATTAATACGCCATTTAATAGAACGTGCACTAAGACTATTCTCTAATAATTGATTAACTTGCTGCATCATTGCACCAACTGTCTCAGCCACAGACTCTCTAATTGCAGGGCCGATTACTGGGAACAATGCATTCGCTAAACGCTTAGGGTGCCGTTTAGCAGAGATGCTAATTGCATCTTCAATTGAAGGAACTAAAGCTTGCGAAACTGATTCATCTTGTTTGCATCGAATAGCAATCGCTTCGGATATAACTTTGGAGATTTTTTCACTTGTGTGCGAATGACTCGAAAACTCTCGTTGCAACTTAAGCAAGTCTTGATACTCACTACCTAACAGCAGTTTTCGCAATTGTTCTAAATCATTCATGCCATTTGATCGAGGCTGGTTGGGCTCAATTCTTGATTCATCAACAATTTTATTTTGATGCAACATGACTCTCGCCATATGAAGCCATCGACAACTTCGCCTACGAGCTCTCAAGCTCCTTTGCAAATTGGCTAAATAGTGCCGCCAACGTTTTCCGATCTACCTTCGCATCTTGCACAGAATCAAACATAGAGTTTAATTGCTGTGTAGACTCTTTATGCTGACCATCTAAAGCTTGGTCCATTCTTTTAACTTCCATATCTATTTTCGTCAAAATATCTGAATTCACTCTAGAAAGATTCGCACCAAGTTCTTCATTTTGTGCTTCACGATGTTGCTCTTCTGACTGTAAACTTTTTTGCAGTTGATCAAACTTTTTATCAATTTGCTTTTTTAACTCAGCAATTGAACTAGTAAGCTCTTTACGCAAATCCGTTACATTCTGATCGAGTGTTTTATCAAGAGCTTGATAGTTACTTTGTAAATTTGCGACGTGTTCTCCAAACAACATGTCACGAATTTGATCTAATTTTTTTACTTCGTCTACTAGCTGATCATCATTTGCCTTACCATTACTTGCTTTGGCATTGTGAGATGCAGCTTGCTCTATTTCGATATCTGATGTTGACATAGATGAATCTCGTTTAGAATTGCCCATAATATTTTTACTTTTTGTTGAAACAATCTATAGGAATTAGCTTGATCATAAATATTTACCTCTAGCTCAATCAGTGCTTCACTCCTAAAAAACACTACAATCTATTGTACACGTAAAGATATGTTACAAACTAGAAATGGTCTGAAATTTAATGTTTTCAACAGCATAAATTGTATAAATTCATCCATTCTTCTAGATTAGACAATAGCTTAGATAGCGACAACTCCCCATCTATCGCATCGTTGCGACGCACGATCCCAAGCTTATAGAGCAGCCGCCATATAGCCATTTAGAATAATAGTTTTAATTTCACCTAATTTTAGGAGTTCACGCTGTGGGGCAAACGGAGCAAATAGATACAGATGATTTTCCTGATCTATGGGGATTAACTGCCAACGAGGTAGCTAACCGCAAATCTACCGCACGCCTCAGCTTGCAGGAATATCATATTGATCAGAATAGTGATGCAGAGAGTGAAGTTAGAACCATTGAAAGCGTGGCTTTTTATCCACTACATTTATTGCTTAATAACCAATCTCCCTTTAATTACTCAATTGAAGAAGATTACGAAACTCCAAAATCTTTTATCCCTATATTTTCGAATGCTATAAAATTATATCAATTGTATATTTTTTTCGTATACGCAATAAATGAATTAGGCAGTATACATGCTGAGAAAATACTTGAGATACAAAGCAAACATATAGAAACCTGGATGGATAGCAATCAGGCTTATGCACTCACAGGACGTTTTGACGATTTATCAATTGCTGCAAGAGAACATACAAAAAAACACCTTTCAAATTTAGAATTTGACTCATTGGACATCCCAATCGAACAGTCGATCGCCAAAATTTTTTTACTGAATAATAAAGAATCTCCTTTATATACAAATAAAGACACTAATCCATCTGAATTTGATATTAACTTTCGCGGTATGGATCTTGCCCTTGCCGATCACTTGGGTTTAGCCAAAGATCGCGCTCTAGAAGTATACGCACACTATTTTAATATCGTGATTGTCGAGGTTTAAAAACCACTCATCCAGATCCCTGATAAATGGCAAACTAATCCAGACGACAGGCTTACAAGAATCATTGAATCGTTAAGATAAATAACACAACAATACAGTTATTCGTTTACAGGATATTTTACTTCGAAAAATATATGGATATAACTTCCAATAAAAAGGATGCGAGATGAAAGAATTCATTATTGACACTTGTAAATGGTATTTAGACGAAGAGATGGATGATGCCTCTAAACTAAATGCTATAGAAAAATTTAAATCCAGATATGAACCTTTGCTTGGCTTCCTGTTCGAAAGCGAATTATACAAATGCTCAGTACCAAAATCATTTGAAGATTGGCAGTGCCTAGATATCAAGCTATCAGACTTTACAGAGGAAGGTTTAGAACTAGTAATGCAATGTCACGACCAATGGCTAGATAGTGTCGAGAAAGGCGTTAGCCCAACAAACATTAAATTATGGGAAAGAGAACTATATAAGATACGTCAAGACCCGAATGAGAGCCTAATCACCAGCCACTAGGCTGTAGGTGCACCCAAAGTATATAAATAAAACTCATACGTTACCAAGCCCAGATAAATAAATACCGCAGCGATCAGCACCACATCAACGCGTAAAATATTAAATATCTTTACACGATTGTGCGCAACCAGCACTAAAATACATAGCGCGGTGACAGCAATTTTGATCCATATAAAATATCGTGTCCCTTGGTTAATCAATTCATTCATTATTGGATTTAACTCAACTGCACCCAATGACAACAACTTCATTGTCATCGCTGCATCCAAGCAAGAAAGCAACAATAAACTCAACGATAGCACTAAGAGTTTGACATCATACCAATCACTATATTGATATAAGTTTTCAGCACGCCGTGGGCCACGGCGCCTAGCTAGAAATAAGCCGTACACAAAACCTTTTAGAGAAGGCCTACGTCGATCACTACGATCACGCCGCTCTAATGCAAGTTGCGCATCGCTAACCGAATCTTCAGACTGTTCGTATGACTTCACTTCTTGACTTACTCCAACTCTAGCCTGTTCCAAAAAGGCTCATAGAAGATATTTAGAATACCTATAGTCACGAATTTCAGGGGTTTGATCAACGGAATTACGTCACACTTTGTGCAAAATCCGTAATTTTATTTGGGATATTAGCCGTAGCGCACAGAGCAGTTCAAACACATATTTCACACAAATTCAGAACTTTATCTAAGGATTTACGCTGCTTTTGCTACATCAACCACCATCTCGTAACGCACGCCTTAAAATCTTCCCAACATTTGTTTTTGGCAACTCATCTCGAAACTCGATATGTTTTGGCCATTTATAACGTGTTAACCGATCTTTACAGTGCTCTAAAATATCATCTTCTGTTAACGCAGGATCTTTCTTAACAATGAAAATTTTAACTACTTCACCTGATTCTTCATCATCTACCCCTACCGCAGCAACCTCTAGAACACCAGCGTGAGATTGCACGACATTCTCTATTTCATTCGGATATACATTAAATCCAGACACTAGAATCATATCTTTTTTGCGATCAACAATGCGCACAAAGCCTTCATCAGACACCATTGCGATATCGCCAGTACGTAACCAGCCATCATCGCTTAGCACTTTTTTAGTTTCTTCAGGCCGATTCCAATAACCTTGCATCACTTGCGGTCCTCGCACACACAGCTCTCCCGCTTCTTCGATACCTAGGTGCTTACCATCATCATCTTGAATTGAGATCTCAGTATTAGGAATTGGCAAACCAATAGTTCCGTTGTATTTCTTTAAATCATAAGGGTTCATGGTTACTGCAGGCGAGGCTTCAGTTAATCCATAGGCTTCGGCTAATACACAACCCGTGAGCTCATGCCATTCGTTCGCAACAGACTCTTGAACTGCCATTCCTCCACCTAAAGTAACTTTAAGATGAGAAAAATCTAAATCAGAAAACCCATCAGTATTTAATAAACCATTAAATAATGTATTCACACCTGTAATAACAGAAAATTTAATTTTACTTAACTCTTTAACAAACCCCTTCATATCACGCGGGTTAGTAATTAGATAATTCAAACCTCCAATCTTGGTAAATAAAAAGCAATTCGCCGTTAAAGAAAAGATGTGATAGAGAGGTAACGCAGTAATTACTATTTCTTTCCCCTCATCTAGAGCAGGCCCGAAAAAAGCACCTGCTTGTGAAACATTTGCCAACAAATTTCCATGCGACAGCATCGCACCTTTTGCCAAACCTGTTGTTCCACCAGTAAATTGTAAAAATGCAAGATCGTCTTGGTTAATTTCGGGCTTTACTAATTGTCTTTGCTGCCCAACAGCCAGCACCTCATTGAAAAGGATTAGATTATCTAGGTTATATTTTGGAATACTATGTTTGACATACTTGAGCACAAAATTAACCAACAAAGACTTTGGAAAACCAAGCATATCGCCAACTCTTGCAAGGATTACTTTTTCTACAGAAGTTTCATCTATGACTTCTGTTAATACATCAGCAAAATTTTCTAAAATAACAATTGCTTTTGCACCTGAATCTTTAAGGTAGTGTTCTAATTCTCGCGCGGTATATAACGGATTAACATCTACTGCTACCAATCCTGCTCGTAACACACCATATAAAGCAACTGGGAACTGCAATAGATTTGGCAACATGATCGCAACTCGATCACCTTTAACTAGACCAAGCTCCGCTTGTAAATACGCTGCAAAATTATAACTCTCGATATTAAGTTCAGAGAAACTTAAACTTGCACCCATATTAACGAATGCCGGTAGATTACTATGCCGCTCGGCACATTCATCAAACATATGTGCTAGCGAGTTATATTTTCCTAACTCGGCAAATTCAGGAACACCTTTTGGATAATTCTTTAACCAAACTTTTTCCATATTACACCGCCATTATTAAATATAATTTTTATATACAGAATTACCAGCTGCGCATAGTAGCTCATAGCTAATTGTCTCGGCATGTGCCGCAACATCTGCCACTGAAATCGATTCACCCCAAAGTTCTGCAATCTGACCTACTTTAGCATCCACTCCAGTTAGATCTACTGCAATCATATCCATCGACACTCTACCTACTAATGGCACTTTGTTTGCACCAATCGCTACACTCGGCGTACTTTTAAGGTGTCGGGGATAACCGTCTGCATAGCCTATCGCTATGATGCCTATTAGCATATCACCAGGGCAACAAAAATCTCCGCCATAACCTACTATTTCACCTTTTTTACAAGCTTTAATTGAAATAAGCGGCGCATGCAAGCTCATAATAGGACGCAACATTAGTTCATTAGGCATGGCAGTATCATGCAAAGGACTTATTCCATACATTGCCAATCCAGGGCGCACCCAATCACGATGACTATTAGGCCAAGCTAATATGCCAGCAGAATTTGCAATACTTTGTTCATGCGACTTATCAATAATCAGCTGATCAAACTGCTCAATCTGCTGTTGCGTCATTGGATTATCTACTTCGTCCGCGCAAGCTAAATGTGTCATAAGACGGATGATTGAACCTGAAGGTAGAAGTGATTTTATTTCTGCAAGAATTTCACCAAACTCATGTCCAGAAAAACCCAGGCGATGCATGCCTGTATCAATCTTAAGATAAACACTTAATGGTTTTTCATTCTTACAATTTTTTAGAATTTTTAACTGTTCTTTATTATGCAATACTAGCTGAACATTTTGTTCAATAGCATTCAGTAGACCATCAGAATTATTAAAACCCTGCAACGCAACGATAGGTTGTTTAATTCCATAGCCGCGCAATTCTAGCGCTTCATTTACATGAGCTACTGCAAACGCATCGACATCGGTTAAACTTTTGCAGACATGCAGTGTACCGTGACCGTAAGCATCGGCCTTGACTACTGCCATGATCTTAGATTGATTTGCAATCTTGCGAATGATTGCAAGATTATTTTTGAGATAACTTAAGTTGATACGCGCGAACGCAGCACGCTTCATATACCATTTCCGCCGCTATTATCCCCGTCATTGGGGTTGTCATCTGAAAACTTTTCGGTGGGGAAACTCCCTCCCCCATAACTCTCTCCACCAACACCACCGGCATAAATCTCTGGCACGTAATTTTCAAAACGCGTGTATTGCCCTAAGAAAGTCAATCGAGTATTAAAAATTGGCCCGTTACGTTGCTTTCTAACTAGAATTTCAGCAGTGCCTTGATCTGGAGAGTCTTCGTTATACACTTCGTCACGGTAAATAAATACAATTAAATCGGCATCCTGCTCGATAGCACCTGACTCGCGGAGATCAGACATGACCGGGCGCTTATCCGGCCGTGATTCTAAGCTTCGATTCAACTGAGAAAGTGCCACCACTGGCACATTAAGCTCTTTAGCCAAAGCCTTTAAAGAACGAGAGATTTCAGAAATTTCTGTCGCTCGATTTTCCGTAGTCCCACTTATCTGCATTAACTGCAGATAATCTATAACAATCAACGATAAACCGTGCTCACGTTTTAATCTTCTAGCACGTGCGCGAATTTCTGTCGGTGAAAGCCCCGCTGAATCATCGATAAATAAATTTGCTTCCGATAACATCGACACAGCACTAGTCAGACGCGGCCAATCATCATCGTTTAGTTTCCCGGTACGTATTCTTTGCGCATCAATACGCCCCATAGAAGACAACATGCGCATAGTTAACGATCGCCCTGGCATTTCCATACTAAAAATCGCGACCGATGCATTATTTCGCAGCGCTGCATATTCAACTATATTCATTGCAAAACTGGTTTTGCCCATCGACGGTCGACCAGCAATAATAATCAGTTCGCCATTTTGTAAACCGGCAGTTTTTTCATCAAATTCATCATAGCCACTCGGCAAACCTGTGATGTGGTCACCACGCTCAAATAGCTCATCAATTTGTTCAACTGTAGTTTTTAATAAGGATTTTATATTCTGAAACCCTTGCCCAGAGTTAGTGCTATCGTCTGCAATCTGAAATACTTTTCGCTCAGCCTCATCTAGCAGTTGATTGACATCTCTTCCTTCAGGAGACAATCCATCTGACGCAATCTCATTGCCAGCCGATACAAGCTTTCTTAATATAGATTTTTCTCTGACAATATCCGCATAGGCGCGAATATTGGCTGCACTGGGCGTGTCATTTGCTAGTGTGCCTAAATAGGCCAGGATATTAGTATCAGAAATTTCTGATTTTTGACGCAATAAATCAGAAAGCGTGAGCACATCAAAAGGCTGACGCTTTTCAACCAGCTCATCAATGGTACGGAAAATTAATCGATGATCGAATAAATGAAAATCATTTTCATTGATTCGATCGGCAACTTGATCCCAAGTGGAATTATCAAGAATCAAACCACCAATTACGGCTTGTTCTGCCTCTAATGAATAGGGAGGCGTGCGCAGGCTTTCTGTATTTGTTGCCCCAAACTCTGTGCCAATCGTGGTTAACTCAGCCACAGTATCTTAACAAGACAATGAAACATTATTAAAAAGCGATTACTCTTCGCCAATAATTTCTAAGTTAATCGTTGCATTGACATCAGTATGCAGATGTATACCGACTTGATATTCGCCAGCATGTCGGAAAGCGCCATCCGGCAAGCGAACTTCTTTTTTCTCTACACTCTTTCCTGCTTCGTTCAACGCATTTACGATATCGACCATACCAACCGATCCAAACAACTTACCTTCACCCACTGATTTGGCGGTGATACTAATCGTTGCACCATCTAGTTCAGCTTTTCTAACCTCGGCACTTGCTTTTGATTCAGCCGCAAGCTTTTCAAGCTCTTCTCTACGCGCCTCAAATTCTGCCAAATTTGCAGCGGTTGCAAATTTTGCTTTGCCGCTAGGAATTAAAAAGTTACGAGCATAACCAGGACGCACCTTAACCTTTTCTCCAAGATCACCAAGATTATCAACTTTAGTAAGTAAAATGACTTCCATATTTTTTCTCTTTATAAATAAATATTAAATTTTTTAATTTAGTTAATTACGTTTTAACAAATCGTTTGCGAAAATTAAAAAAGGTATCCACTACACCCAATGTTGATAAAGTCATTAGCATTTGTGGTGCAGCAACAAATAGCACCCCATAAACCATTACCAAACCAATTATCGAATTAGAAAACTGTCCAAAAAATGCATGCACTATCGACATACCCTGTATAGAGAATATGCTAAGGCAAACCAGCGCTAACTGCCAGAAAATTGCATATTTAAGCATCAAAGCCATCATCAAAAGACTAATTGCTAGAACTGCCAATATCTTACCTAGTCGCAAAGCAATAAACTCCTCACGAAAACTACGGATATTCTCCTGAAATCCCTGCCACTGACGAGCCAAAAATAAAGTAATTGATGTAGTCAATACAAACAGACTCACTAATATACCAGTCATTACTGAGGCCATTACAGACAACAATTTCTCTAATCGCTCAGGGCTAAATGTCGCACTTTGGCGAAAACTTTCAAATACCGGATCTTGTTCAATAACATTTACTGCATTTTGCAAGAACTCTCGCCAATATTTTTGCATATCAGGAAATATAATGGCTGCTAATATAACCAAGAAAAGCCCAAATACTGCTAGCAATTGCATCGTTAAATTCATGGATTGAGCACTGCGATATACCGCAGCAATCATCATAACTGACAACCACGCATATAGCGGACCTATCGACACACTACCCAACAGAAAATACGCACTTGCCGCAAATAATGCGGTACTTATTAGCATCACTTTCACACTTTGCAAAAGTCCAAGCTGCAATGTTATTAACGCCAGCGCGGCACCACTTAAAATTACTAAAAATGGGAAATATAATGACAACAACGAAAACCCATATACAACCGCAACCGCTTGCATTGGTCCAGATAAAACAAAACGAGCCAACGCACGCATGTCTAAAGCAAAATTATATTAACTTGCTTAACTATCAGTTAGTGACGATCACTATATGGCAATAATGCAATATAGCGTGCACGTTTTATCGCAGTGGATAGCTGACGCTGATATTTTGCTTTAGTACCCGTGACCCGACTAGGAACAATCTTGCCGGTTTCAGTTATAAAGTCTTTCAGTATAGCGGTGTCTTTATAATCTACTTCTTCAATGCCTTCTTCAGTGAAGCGGCAGTACCTTCTTCTACGAAAATAATGTGCCATGTTGTTACCTTTTAAATTTGTTGTGACGTTTAACTTTCAGAATTCTCTTCAACAGCAACTGCTTCTTCAGTTGCTGCCGCAGGTTCAACTTCTTCAGCCGGAGTTTCTGTTGATGTCGCCTCAGGTGTTGAAGTTTCTGGAGCAGGCGATTCAGAACTTGATGCAGCTGATCGCTTACCACTATCAGCTTCTTCCTGTTCAATAATTTTCATCATTGAAGAAGGTGCAGTTTTAGCCTTCTTCATCGCCACTACCATGGTACGAATCACTGCATCGTTAAAACGAAACGAACTATTGAGCTCGTCTAACACTTCTTGATTACACTCAATATTCATCAAAACATAATGGGCTTTGTGAATCTTTTGAATAGGATAAGCTAATTGCAAACGTCCCCAGTCTTCCAGACGGTGTACATTGCCGTTACCTTGGGTGATGATTGAACGGTAACGCTCAGTCATCGCAGTTACTTGATCGCTCTGGTCAGGATGCACCAGAAACACTATTTCATAGTGACGCATATATATGCTCCCTTTGGGGTTGAGCCTCCCAGTGAAATTATCCTGGTGAAGCAAGGAGTTAGTTGTATTTCGAGGCGCGGAGTCTACTTTATGGGCTCAGCTCAGGCAAGCTTCTACGGTACTTAAGCCGTAATTTCCGGGTTTCTTACCCATAAATAGGTCAAAATATAGATAAATTCTAGCTACTTTGGCGTTGGCGAACAGCCTCAAATAACCCTATTCCTGTCGCGACCGAAGCATTCAAACTGGCGATTTCTCCAGACATAGGCAAGACCAATAACTCATCACATTTTTCCGTTATTAGACGCCGCATCCCCGACCCTTCTGCTCCAATTACCAATGCCACAGATCGCATGAAATCTGCTTGGTAAATAAGCTTGCTTGCAGTCGGCTGTGTGCCGTATACCCAAACACCTAACTGCTTTAGTTCATCTAAAAATCGCGCTAGATTTTTCGCAAAAATTAATGGGATTCGCTCCGCAGCACCACACGCAACTTTACGAACAGTAGAATTTAGAGGTGCAGAGTTTCGTGATGAGCTAATCACTGCATTTGCACCCGCCGCTTCCGCAGTACGCAAACATGCTCCTAAATTATGTGGGTCGACTATTTGATCCAAAACCAACAGCAATAAAGGCTCTGTTGCGGTTGTACAGTACTCTAATAGATCTGCTTCACTATTGTTTTGCTGCTCCTTATAAACAACTACTACACCTTGATGATTTCCATCCCCACAAATCTTCTCCAATGCATCCTTACTGACTAAGCGACTAAAAATATTATTAGATGATGCTGCATGTTTAATTTCTTGCATGCGCTTATCTTGCCTGCTTGCTAACAAACAGATCTCTTGAATATAAAAAGGACGTTGCTGAATAGCCGCTAAACTACTATGCAGACCAAATGAAATATTTTTCACAATTTAACTTACTTTACGCTTTGACTTATTTTTTTCTTTTGAAGTTTTACGCTTTCTACCTTTATAAGTCTTATTTTTTCCTGCAACTTTTTTCTTCTTAGCACCGTATTTAGTATTACGTGGCTTTTTATCACGAGCACTTTTATCTGCATCACTCTGTGCAAGCGAAAAATCCATTTTACGCTCATCCAAACTAACTCGTGCGACAATAATTTTTACCTCATCACCCAAAGAATAACGCTTCTTGCTACGCTCACCAAACAAACAGTGTGATTGTTCATCGTAATGATAATAATCACTTTTTAAAGCGGTAACGTGTACCAAGCCTTCCACAAAATAATCATCTAACATAACAAAAAAGCCAAAACCGGTTACTGATGTAATCACACCTTTAAATTCCTGACCTACTTTATCTAACATGAATTCACACTTAAGCCACGCATCAACATCACGCGTTGCATCATCTGCACGACGCTCACACATAGAGCAATGCTCCCCCAATACCACCAAATCATTTTGCGACAAAGGAAAAGATTCTTTATTTTTAGCTTCTATTAAGTGACGAATAGTGCGATGCACAATTAAATCAGGATAGCGTCGTATCGGTGATGTAAAGTGCGCATACAGAGGCAGCGCCAAACCAAAATGACCCACACCATCAGGGCTGTAAAGCGCTTGCGTCATCGATCTCAGCAATACCATTTCAATAATATGTTTATCTTTGCGATGAGCTACTTTTTTCAACACCGCCATATAATCTCTGGGCGTTGGTTTTTCAGCCTTGCTAAATCCAATACCCAATGACTCAAGAAACTCACGCATATCGCGCAATTTTTCAAATGTAGGATCTTCATGCACACGAAATAATGTAGGTAGTTTATTTCGTGTAATAAATTCTGCCGCTGCTACATTAGCGCTAATCATGCATTCTTCAATAATCTTATGCGCTTCAAATCGCTGACGTGGAAGAATGGCTTTAATTTTCTTATCTTCATCGAACTCAATAAATGTTTCTTTAGTATCGAAGTCAATTGCGCCACGTTTTTTACGTTGTTTGTGCAATGCGTTGTAAACTGCCTGCAAGTTTTCTAAATCTGCAAGCAACTGTTGACGCTTTTCTCTAGCCTCTACATCTTTATCGTAGATAATCTTTTGCACTTCATCATAAGTAAGTCGTGCCGACGAGCACATCACCGCATCATAGAATTTATGCTTCTTGAGTTCGCCACTCTCAGAAATAAACATCTCACAAACCATGCATAAACGATCTACTTCAGGCTTAAGAGAACAAAGTCCATTAGAGAGACTTTCCGGCAACATAGGAATAACTCGCTCCGGAAAATACACCGAAGTACCACGGTTACGTGCCTCAACATCCAGCTCAGTATCTGTTTCCACATAATGAGAGACATCCGCTATTGCCACCCAAAGCTGCCAACCATTCTCGCGTGGTTCACAATATACGGCATCATCAAAGTCTTTAGCGTCACTGCCATCTATAGTTACAAAATTAAGCTTTCGCATATCCTTTCTATGCTTAAGCTGTTTTTGAATAGACTGTTCACTGAACTGCTCTATTTGCTGTAGAACCTCTTTTGGCCACTCGTAAGGTAAATCATAGGATCGAATAGCTACATCAATCTCCATACCTGGCGCCAAGTGATCGCCGATTACTTCCGTCACTTTACCAATTGGTTGTCGATGCTTATTCGGTTGCTCGATAATAGAAGTTACGACAAATTGCCCACTCTTAGCCTGCATCGCATCATCTTCAGGAATCATGACATCTTGATTCAAACGCTTATTATCCGGAACCACAAAACCTAGACCAGACTCTTTGTAATACCGGCCTACAATTTGCTTATTACCACGCTCAATAATTTCAACCAGCTTACCCATTAGTTTGCCGCGCTTGGATTTACCAGCCGGACGCACTACCGCACGATCTCCATGCATTAATGTGCGCATTTCAAATGGCGATAAAAATAAATCCTCACCACTCTCATCTGGGATCAAAAACCCAAAGCCATCCGCATGACCCATCACGCGTCCACGAACCAAGTCTACTTTTGATATAGGTAAATAATGATTTTGACGATTTCGGATTAGTTGGCCATCGCGCTCCATTGCACCCAAGCGCCGCGCTAAAGCATCAACCACTTTTTCCGAGTCCACTTCTAGCGCCTCATGCAACGATATTAGTGACAAGGGTCCATCACTCTTTTCTAAAACCTCCAGAATAAGCTCGCGACTCGCGATGGGGCTTTCGTATTTAGATGCCTCACGCTTGGCATAAGGATCTACTAATTTTTTCTTCTTTTTGCTTACCATGGTGTGGAGCACTCTACTATCTCCACACTCAAACTGGAAATTTTATTAAATTCCAAAAAATCAGCCACATAAATATTTAAGCAACGACTAATCTAAAATTCTCAAGAATCGAAAATTTTTCATGTAGCGGTAGAAATACCCTACTAAATGGAATACTCAGTGTGACCAGGTTCACTTTTATAGATAGTGTGAATGGTATCGTTTTACACTGTTTTACATACGTTCTCGTGGTGATTGCACAAAGCATAAAGGGGTCTAAGCATATGAAAGTTGTATATGATCGCCGATCTAACATGGATCGCCGGACTAATAAAAATAAAAAGGAATCATTCCCCATGGCTGACAGCAACAGTAAAGTCATAAAAGAGGACCGGCGCGTACTCGGAGATCGACGTAAAACAGATGGTTTAGAACTATCTACATCTGATATCAACGATGATGAATTTGCCGAAGTATTTAAACAATTCAAAAAAAATGAACCTGAACAAAATAGCAGTGAACCTGATCCAGCATCAAAAAATTTAGAAATTATCGATTACCAAGTTTTGTACCGAAAAGGAGTTGAATGTGCATACATCACGCTCCTTAAAACTGATGAAAAAAATGATGAACCGACTCTTTATGCATTTAGAGAAGAAAATGAGAATGCTGACTCACAACAAGAAAGTGCACCTCTACATGTACAAAATATTTTTGGCCCAGATGCATACGAAAGTTATCTTGAACAAGGCTGGCAAGATATCTCTAAAACTGAAAATATTTTTCCTTGGGCACTTAAAGCCTGGCTAGCTCAAAACTTAAAACAAAATACAATTGAATCACGCAAAAAACTTTAATAAAAAAGCCTCGATCAGCGAGGCTTTTTTAATTGCAGTATAGAAATATTTCTTTCCAAGAAATACTAAACCGACATTTTCCAACTGCCATCAGCTTGCCTACATGCTGTGCCATACACTTGCTCTGCTTGACCACCCACATACGCATCCATAGTGAACTCACGACATGGGGTTCCATGCGACTCATAAGTATGAGTGGGTGTTACTGAATAAGCAGTTCCAGAATCTGGATTCACCCATTCTTTAGTCGCACCTGTCGGAGCAGTTTCTAATGTCTGGCCTGTATAATATCGATCTCGATCATCAAGCTGCCTACCAACATGCGCACCTGCAAGCGCACCAATTAGTGTTCCTGCAGCGGTAGCCCATACCGTTCCCCTACCATCACCAACAGTTGAACCCAACAAACCTCCTATGACACCACCTGCAACGGCACCTTGAGTTTGTTTACTTGCCGTACCATAAGGGCTCGACGCACAGCCTGATACTACTGCGCTGATTACAAGAATGATTGAAAGCGTTAATTGTTTATACATGCTTAGCCTCTACGTTTTAGTAGTTAATAAGACTTACAACGTCTCAGCTAAACTTTGGTTTACATTGCCGATAAAATTAATTAAAAACTTCTATCTGAGGGAAAATTCGATAAACACTTGTTAAATAAGAAAATATTCATAGCCAGATTGCTAAAAATATAGACTTTGAGCGATTACATACAAAAAAAAGACGAATCAACGATTTTGTCGTATTTCCCATTTCCAGGCATGCTCAACAATCTCTGCTAAATTTGAGTATTTAGGCGCCCACCCCAACATTTCTCTAGCTTGAGCTGCATCCGCCACCAGCCTAGCAGGATCTCCCGCTCTGCGGCTTGCATGTAAAACCTTTATTGATTTGCTAGTAATTTCCTTGGCCACATCAATCAGCTGCTTTACTGAATAGCCATTACCATTGCCCAAATTAAACCGTTGGCTACAATTTTCTTGTAGTAATAACTTTGCAGATAGCAAATGCGCATTACACAGATCTACAATATGAATGTAATCACGAACACAGGTGCCATCTTCAGTATCGTAATCATTACCAAATATACTAATATTTTCACGACGACCTGACGCAGCTTGAAGAACTAATGGAATTAGATGAGTTTCTGGATCATGACGCTCACCCACTCTAGTCTTAGGATCAGCACCCGCTGCGTTAAAGTATCGCAAACAGATTGATTTCAAACCATATGCTTGGTCATAGCTTTCCAGCATTTGCTCGACCATCAACTTGCTATGTCCATATGGGTTTATCGGCTTTTTAGTATGCGCCTCATCGATTGGTATATATTCAGGTTCACCAAAAATTGCAGCCGTAGATGAAAAAATGAAATTACTAACTTGATTTGAAACCATTCTTTCCAATAATGTTTGTGTGCCCACTACATTATTTCGATAATACTTAAATGGATCTCGAACTGACTCCCCAACTTCAATATGAGCGGCGAAGTGCATCACAATATCAATATTATATTTATTAAATACTTCGTCTAATTTTTCAGAATCATGGATATCACCTTGAATAAATTCAGCCCCAATCACTGCATCTTCAAATCCCGTGGATAAGTTATCCAACACAATAACGTGATGACCCAACTCATGTAACATCAAGGTCATATGCGAGCCAATATAGCCTGCACCACCGACAATTAAGAATGTTTTATTTTCAAGACTCATGAATTTACAAGATAAGAGTTATTCACTTTGGTTACGCCCTTCGCAGACACAAATTGATGAACTAACAAAAATTATTTCCATGCTATCTCATCGTCATTGCGGCAAAATCTTTCCACCTCATATGACCTTACTGTCTGACATCCGTGCTGATTGCCAAACCATAGCAAGTGTATGCGAACAAATTATTGAATCCCATCCAACTTTCAGCATTAAATTAGAAGATATCGCTTTTACAGACAAATATTATAGAAACCTATATATTCAGAGTAAGCGTGAAAAAACATTAATGAACATATACGATAAGATTAAATTACACCTTGAACATGATCCTAGTGAAGTCTATTCCCCTCACGTTAGCTTATTGTATGGAAATCTTGATACGAAAAAGCAGCAGCAGTTATCTGAGAAACTAAGTAACAGTTATCCCAAATTCTTTCACTGTCAGCGACTTGATTTGTACAATACTGCCGGCAAAGAAAGTGAATGGCATTTAATAAAATCTTATTATTTTATTTAACTCAGAATAATTCCTTACATATAACATTATGTGTTCTATCTGGACCTGTTGAAACTATATCGATTGGCACACCCAATAATTCAGAAACTCGGTCTAGATAGCTTCTTGCCTGTTTAGGCAAATGATCAAATTGAGTAATTCCTAAAGTAGTTTCCTGCCAACCTTCATGCTCCTCATAAACTGGCTCACATTGATCAAATGTTCCGCCATCCATTGGAGATAAGTGTAACGATTGACCTTGATATTTATATTCATTACAGATTTTTATCGTCTCAAGCCCATCCATCACATCAAGCTTAGTAATACATAAACCTGTTACACCATTTATTTGCATGGCACGACGCAACGCTACCGCATCTAGCCAACCGCATCGTCTCGCCCTTCCCGTTGTTGCACCAAACTCTTTACCTTTGTCTGCAAGTTCTTCACCTACTGCGTCAAACAATTCGGTTGGGAAAGGCCCACTACCTACTCGCGTGGTGTAAGCTTTTACGATCCCTAATACATGATCAATACTACTTGGACCTGTGCCACTACCAATACATGCGCCACCAGCAGTAGTATTCGATGAAGTTACGAATGGATAGGTGCCATGATCAATATCAAGCAACGTTCCTTGCGCACCTTCAAATAATATTTTTTTACCTTCTGCACGCAATTCGTTTATGCGTGCCGCAACATCCATAACATATGGCTTTAGCATATCTGCATACTTTCTGCATAGCGCTTTCATTTCTTCTAAATCGATAGTTTCATGTTTGAAATATTCTTTGAGCACAAAATTATGATAGTCGATAATTTTTTCTAATTGCGCATTACAATGTTGTTCGTTATACAAATCCGCAACACGTATTCCTCGACGAGAAACCTTATCTTCATACGCAGGACCAATACCGCGCCCCGTAGTACCAATAGCCGCTTTGCCACGCGCCTTTTCACGCGCCTGATCTAACAAAACATGATAAGGAAGAATAA
>JBOEHC010000079.1:0-1577 GCA_050633765.1 Gammaproteobacteria bacterium | reverse complement strand
CCACCAAGTACAATGGTTTGTTGATCCTTAACTAATACACTTGTTCTAATTGAACGTTTACTAGTAATTAAGTCACTTGCTCGTGCATCATTGGTAAGTGTAGAAGCTTCCTGTTCTACATCTAATTTCACACTATCGCCTTCGTTAATCTGTGGTGTAATTCGCAATGTAATACCAACATCTTCGCGCTCAATCGTTTGAAATGGATTTACCGCTGAATCTGTTCCTGAACCAGTATTGGTAAATTGTCCTGTTATAAATGGAACATTATCCGCAACAATAATTTCTGCTTCTTCATTATCAAGTGTCATGAGTTGCGGGGTAGATAAAATATTCGTAGCAGTGTCGCCTTCAAGTGCGCGAAGTAAAGCAGCAAAACGATCTTTACCACTTAACTTTGCAGCACCAACAAATGCACCGCTTGTAATCGCACCAATAGGGTTAGCTGTATCGCCAAGTACTGTTGTTAGATCTATTCCGCTATTAGGCAAGAGGGTTCCAAAAGCAGGTGTAGTTCCAGAAGATCGATCAGTTGGGACGTACGCAAATTCAACACCTAAGTCTTTTGCAAGATCGTTCGATACTTCAGCAATAATTGCTTCAACTAAAACTTGTGCACGTCGCACATCGAGTTGATTGATAATCCTTCTTAAGCTGTCAAATTTAGCAGGTGCCGCAGTGATGATTAATGCGTTGTTAGTTTCATCTGCTTGGATATCTACATCCTGTGAATTAGCTCCGTTTGCTGTTGCTGCATTAGCATTACCTTGTTGTCCTTCTGCTTCAAACTGAGATACACCGAGGAGGATAGGGGCTAATTCAGCTGCCTTGGCATATTTCAAGAATACTACTTGAGAATTGCCACCACCTTGCAATGGTGTATCAAGGTGAGCAATTAATCCTCGTATACGTAATCGTGCAGCATTATCACCCGATAACAAAATACTGTTGGAACGCTCATCAGCGGCGAGGGTAGTGCCACCAGGAACTTGACCTTGGGCATCTTGACGACGCATAGAATCAATAATTCTTACCACTTCTGCAGCCGATGCGTGTTGCAAGGGCACTACTTCAATTTCTTGACTATCCGGTCGATCAATACGGTTAATGATTGAAATTAATCTTTGAATATTTGCAGCACGATCTGAAACAACTAATACATTGCTATTCGGGTAAGCTGCAAGATGTCCTTGTTGTGGCACAAGCGGGCGTAAAATAGGCACCATTTGTGCTGCAGGTACATTTTTAATCGGTACCACACGCGTTACTAATTCATCTCCCGTTGCATGAGTGCTGCCACCACCTGTAGCTACTGGTCCTTGTTTAGCATTAACATCTGGTAAAATTTTAATGATTTCGCCAACTTGAACCGCGGCATAACCGTGAACTTGTAAAACGGAAAGAAAAACTTGATAAACCTCTTCACGATTCATAGGACGAGCGGAGACAACAGTAACTTTGGCTTTTACTCGTGGATCAACAATAAAATTACGTCCAGTAGCTTCGGCTACGGTTTCTATAAACGAACGTATATCGGCATCTTTGAGATTTAACGTTACTCCAGTTTCAGCTAATAC
>JBOEHC010000078.1:0-5242 GCA_050633765.1 Gammaproteobacteria bacterium | reverse complement strand
CCAAATGACATTAATCATCTTATGACCTTTTTAGTAACTGAACCTTGCATTAAGTGTAAATACACTGATTGTGTAGAAGTCTGCCCTGTTGACTGCTTTCACGAAGGCCCCAATATGTTGGTAATTGACCCTGAAGAATGCATTGACTGCGCAATGTGTGAAACAGAATGCCCAGTAGAAGCAATTATAAGTGAAGATGATTTAAGTGAGGATCAGCAAGAGTTTCTAGCGCTGAATGAAAAATATTCTGCCAAATGGCCGGTTATAACAAGCATTAAACCCGCACCTGATGATGCCAAAGAGTGGGAAGACATTGCTGATAAACGAAAATTAATTGAAGAATAAATGTAAAATATATACTTATCAAACAATCCAAACAATCTTGATACAAATTTAGAAACTCTATTTGCACACCTTAAATAACATACACCTCGTACATTATAGTAATGATTTACTAAAAATTATTGCCCATGATATTGTAAAACAAACTAGCCAACAGCTTCCTAATCTTCGTAAAGTTACTGTATTTCTACCTAACCAAAACATTCAACAGCTCCTTCGCGAGAATATTCTCACAGAAGCTTCCAAGCTAGGCCATGATGCAGTTTTCCCTCCTATTTTCACCACATTGCAACAATGGGTTCGCAAACAATATAAGAGCAATAAACCTGTTTTATCTCAATACGCTCGAGAATTAGTTTTAGTAGATGCAATAAAACAACAACCCGATATATTCGCTTCCGCTAATCCTTGGGGCATCGCTAACGAACTGTTGTCGTTATTTGACTCAATGCTATTAAATGACATTAAGCCTTTAGAATTTAATAATTACTACCAAGGTGAAAACAAAGATATCTCTCATGCTCTTTTACATGAATCTGATTTAATAAAAGTATTATGGGATGCATGGTTACAAGAAATTATGTATGAAAATTATCTTGACCCTGTGAAAATATATGCAGAAGCATTAGAAAATATAAGTGTCACTAAGCAAGATACTTTTTTTTGCGCTGAGTTAGACCAACTCTCAATGCTTGAATTTAATTTCTTAAATAAAATTGATCAGCAATCGAGTTTATTTTATTACGCCTATGCCAGTAACCATAATTACTCTTCCCGCACTGACTCTTGGCTGAATAATTATCTTCATAAAGATTCCAAGCCAAATTTCTACAAAAATAAGAATAATGATGCTATGTCATCGTTTATGGATGAAGTTTATACACATGATTCAAAAAGCATAAAAATTCGAGCAGAAACATTTGCTAGCATTAATTCTGATCCTGTTGATAACCACTTAAGTACCTATAAATGCAATAGCTTTGAACAACATACTAAAGCAATAGATGTACAAATCAGAATTTGGATCAACGAGAATAAACAAAATATTGGAGTTGTTACCACAGACCGTAAACTAGTCCGCAGATTACGAGCTATCCTTGATCATGCAAATATTTCAGCCAATGATGCAGCGGGTTGGGCCTTATCCACTACTAGCGCTGCTGTTGTAGTGGAATGGTGGTTACAGTTGATAGAAGAAAACTACCCTGCAAAACAACTGCTAGCACTTGCCAATTCGCCATTCTTCCCTATAAAAAATTGCGATAATCACGTAGAAGCAATCAATTTTTTCGAAAAAGAGGTGGTTCTTGCCAGCAATCTTCACAGCGGCATCCAACGTTATCGAGAGGCAATGGAAAAAGTTCAATCTAAGAACAACACTACTGACAATTCATTATTTGAATACTTGAACAACCTACTCGATAAATTTGAATCTAGCGCTCAAATATTAAAAAAACTACACAACCATAAAACATACCCGCTACATCGTTTCATAAAAGAATTACTAAACAGCTTAAAGCCAATTGGTTTATATACTACATTGTCAAACGATGATGCAGGGAAGCAAATTATTGATTTATTTGAAGACCAGATCTCCCATCTAAAATTAATTGACAATAATATGAACTGGCCAGAATCACGACGATTCCTATCCAGAATCTTTGATCAACAGAACTACAAACCTATTGAGGAGAAAACTAAAGTCACCTTTTGCAGCTTAGAACAAAGCCGTTTACAACGATTTGACGCGTTAGTACTTGCTTCAGTAGATAAAAGTAATTTCCCTGGAACAAAAAGCAATTACGTTTTTTTTAATGAGCCAGTTCGTGCAGAACTTAACATTCCAACATGGCGAGATGAGCATGCAAGACATTTTCATCAGTTTCGTTGTTTATTAAATGCTGCAGAAAAAATACTAATTACGGTTCAAACAGAAAAAAATGGAGAAAAAACTACATCTACCCCATGGTTAGAAGCGATCGAAACATTTTATCGCATAGCTTACAAGAAAGATTTAACAGACACGCAATTAGAGTATCTAGTTACACTAGCAACTTCTAGCATCAAGCAAGGTTCGGATATCGAATCACCCATTGAATGCACCCAACCTAGGCCAACATTATTAACAGAACTCAAACCAGATAGCATTTCTATTTCTCAATACCAAAGCTTGGTCAACTGCCCTTATCAATATTTTGCATTGAGCTGCTTAGGTTTAGCTCGTGGAGAAGAATTAAAAGAAGAATTGGACAAAGCTGACTTTGGTAGCTTTGTCCATCAAAGTATACATGCATTCTTTAGTAATCAGCCCAATCTTCCTGGCCCATTTGCTAACAAGGTAACCATAAACAACCGCGAAGATGCAAAAAATATGCTTGAACTAATTAGCAAGCAAGTATTCATTCAACCATTCGACTTAACAACTAATAATGACTTCAATAGTGATTTATGGCTACAACGTTGGTTAAACTTAATTCCTAAATTTATAGATTGGGAAATTAATCGACAAGCCACCTATACTCCACAGCAACACGAGACATCCAAGAAAATCACTGTTAACCATTCATCACAAGTACATGGAAGATTAGATCGAGTAGATGAATTTGAAGAAGGCTTTGCAATCGTAGATTACAAAACCGGAATATCACCTACCAAAAAAAGTATCATCACTGGCGAACAAGTACAGCTACCTATGTATGCATTATTAAATGAAGATAACATTAGCCAACCCAAAACAACTACACAGGTTGAATTTGTATCAATTGGAGAAAGCAATACTGTTAAAAGTCTAGCTAAAATTGGCGGTGATGAACTAAATGATCTAAAAACTGCACATTTACATCGCTTAGAATCATTCTTCAAAAGCTTAAACCAAGATACACCTTTTACTGCTATCGCAACAAATGATACATGTGAAAGATGCGATGCTTTTGGTATATGCAGAAAAAGCTTTTGGGATTGCTAAGCACTTAAATGAGAAAATATATGAAAGTAAATGTGCTATCTATATTACTGCTTAGCTTTGCCATCTATTCATGTAGTGATTCATCCAATAACCTCACACTTTTATCAAGCGATGCTACCATCTTGGCTTTTGGAGACAGCCTGACCCATGGAACAGGTGCTAATAAAGGTGAAGACTACCCTACACTATTGTCAAAACTTACAAACATTAGTGTAATTAATGCAGGAGTACCTGGAGAAATCAGTAGTAAAGGTTTAGATCGCCTACCTAGTCTGCTTGATGAACATAATCCAGACCTTCTCATTCTCATACATGGTGGCAATGATATTTTACGCAAACTTCCAAAGCTAGAACTAAATAATAATTTGTTAGCAATGATTGAATTAGCGAAAACTAGAAATATCCAAATCGCTATGCTTGGGGTACCGGAACCAGGTATTTTTTTGAAAAGCGCAGATATTTATGAGCAGATTGCAAATGAAACTAACATCCCAATCGAACTTTCTCTGCTTCCCGATATTCTAGGTGATAAATCTTTAAAATCAGATATTGCACACCCTAATGCGAAAGGCTATCAACAAATGGCTGAAGGAATTGTTGAACTTCTTAAAGATAACGGCGCATTGTAGTTTATACAGTCGAAGCAAGAATAAGCTTTACGATAAAAATCATTCCAACAATAAATAGAACCGTTAAAATTAGCCCAACTATTATAAATTGCGCCGGATTACCATGCCGAAAGTCTCGCTCGCGATTTTTATCACTTTGCACGCCAAAAAAACTAGCGAGCACACTTTTTACTACATCTAAAAACGATGGTTTTTCATCTTCCATATGCTTTCCTTGTTTAAAGTACTCACTTATTCAAGATGATTAATCATAATAATGGTATATACCATTAGTAGTTATTCAGCGCAGCCACTTACCTCTATCTCTACATTATCAATATACACAATATCTTGTCCGCCCATCGTGGGGGAGGTTAAAAATCGAATAGAAGTTTGCGGTGATATATAAGAACTAATGTTGACGTTAACAGGCAAATAAGTGTTATCTGTTCCAGGGCCTTCAATTCTTTCTACTTCATTCCAGTCCACACCGTCTTTGGAAACTTCGACCGTTACGTAATCACTTGAATTATCAAGCGAGTCTCGACTGTATATGAAACTTAGTGCGGCCTTAGTATAAGTAGAAATATCCGCTTGGCGTTGAATGCCTTCTCCTCCTCCATCATTGTCACGAATACGTACGACATAATCATGACCTAAATCACTACGCACCTGCTCATCACCCGCGGTTGGATTGCTATCTTCATTAATCTCACTCCAATCGGTAGACCAACTTAAGGATCCATCATTACCTGAGTACTCTCGCTGATTAAATTCATCTAAAAAGTTTCCTGTACATAATTCAGAAGGTGGTTCAGGTGGCTTGGTTTCACCTCCACCACCAGCTGGTGCGCTCTTATATAATTCTTCAATTTCTTCTGCGGTTAGGGCTCGATCATATAGTCGAATGTCATCTAACAATCCTTCCCACCACTTAAACTCTTCCCAATTAGAACCAATAAATAAACTATCTGAATTAGATGTAAGGGTGGCCGAAGTATTTTCTGATAACACTTCAACGCCATCGATGTACATTCGTACTTCATCTGCATCATCATCAAAGGTACCAACAATGTGATACCACTGGTTTGGTAACAAACTAATTTCTGGGCTGAAAAAGGATCCGCCGATGCCCATCCATAACCACCTATTTTGTAAACTCAACCAGAAATTATCATTCTTGCCAAAGGATTCTTTACTAATAATTCGATAAGAATATGCAAGATCACTTGAATCATTAAAGATCCAAGCACTCATCGTAAGAGCGTCACTTAGGGCTAATGGATCACTATGGGGCACTACGACTTGTGCATTTGTATTATCAAAA
>JBOEHC010000077.1:0-19748 GCA_050633765.1 Gammaproteobacteria bacterium | reverse complement strand
TCATAAAGGCTTTTCCTCTAATTTAAAAACCGATCATTCTCCAGTACATACTGTATTAGCATTTAATCCATCACACTTAGAGGCTATTAATCCTGTAGTAGAAGGTTCTGTGCGCGCACGTCAAGAGCGACGCAAAGATACTGAACGCGTGGATGCAATGCCATTGCTAATTCATGGTGATGCAGCCTTTGCAGGCCAAGGTGTAGTGATGGAAACACTCAACCTTTCTAAAACACGAGGCTACACTACTGGTGGGACGATACATGTAGTGGTGAACAATCAAATTGGATTTACAACCAGTGATCCGCTTGATTCTAGATCTACTCTTTATTGCACTGATGTGGCAAAGATGGTGCAAGCGCCTATATTTCATGTTAACGGCGATGACCCAGAAGCCGTTGCATATGTTTCAAAACTTGCAGTAGATTTCCGCATGAAATTTAAACGTGATGTCGTGATTGATATGATTTGTTATCGACAGCATGGACATAATGAGGCCGATGAACCTTCGGTTACTCAACCACTCATGTATCAAGCCATTCGCAATAAGGAAGGTGTGCGAAAAGTTTATGCGAATCGTTTAATAAATAATAAAACGATCACGCCAGCGCGAGTAAAGGCTCTTGAAACTAAATATTTAAACAAGCTGCAAAGAGGCGAACAAGTTTGTGGGCCGATCGCTAAAAAAATCAATCGTAAATTTGTTGTTAACTATAAGCCTTATATAGGTAGACATTGGCGTGAAGAAGCGCGCACTAAGATTAATGCCCAACGAATAAAAGATCTTGCCGATAAGTTTACTACTGTCCCTAAAGGGTTTAGCTTGCATCGCACCGTTCAGAAGATCGTAGATGCGCGAGTAAAAATGGCTAGTGGTGAATTAAATGCTGATTGGGGTTTCGGAGAAACTTTAGCTTATGCTTCATTGCTTGAAGATGGATATAGTGTCCGAATTTCAGGGCAGGACTGTGTAAGAGGAACATTTTTTCATCGGCATGCAGGCTTTCATGATCAAATTACTGGTCAAACCTATGTTCCATTGCAACATATTAAAAAAGATCAACCACAATTTTTGCCCATAAACTCATTATTATCAGAAGAGGCAGTGTTGGGCTATGAAGTAGGCTTCAGTACCGCAGATCCTGAAACACTGGTGATTTGGGAAGCGCAATTTGGAGATTTTGCGAATAATGCTCAAATGTATGTAGATCAATTTTTAAGTTCTTCGGAAGCTAAATGGCAGCGTTATTGCGGATTGGTAATGCTGTTGCCACATGGCTTTGATGGTCAAGGACCAGAGCATTCTTCGGCAAGATTAGAACGTTACCTACAGTTATGTGCTGAAGAAAATATGCAGGTTTGTATGCCGAGCTCACCAGCACAAATATTTCATATGTTGCGCAGGCAAATGCTTCGGCCATATCGAAAACCACTTATTGTTATGACACCCAAAAATATTTTGCGTGATCCTGCAGCAGCCTCTGAGTTACGTGAGTTTACAGGTGGTGAATTTAATAATGTTATAGATGAAGTGGAGAGTTATCATCCAGTTGAAGTGAAGAAAGTTATCTTCTGTTCAGGAAAGCTTTACTATGAACTTATTAAAGCACGTCAAGAACATAAGATAAAAAATGCTGCGATTGTGCGAATTGAACAGTTATACCCATTCCCGCATGAAGAAATTAAAAAAGTCATTCAGAAATATTCTGCAGTGAATGAGCTGGTTTGGTGTCAAGAAGAGCCACGTAACCAAGGTGCATGGTTCTTTATTCAATCAAGGCGTAATATGAAGGCCTGTATGCGTGAAAATCAAGAGTTAAGATATGCTGGTAGAACATATTCTGCTTCTCCTGCAGCTGGTTCTTTGCATATGCATAGAGAGCAGCAGGTAGTATTAATTGAAGATGCGTTGGGTTTGCGTGAGCAAATATCTAAGTCACCGTTAAGAGCAGTATAATTTTATATTATTCATAAATAAGTTCATGAAGTGTTGAGGTAAATCATGAAAGTAGATGTAACGATTCCTGAATTAGCAGAATCAATAACTGAAGCAATCGTAGGAGATTGGTTAAAAAAGCCTGGCGAATTTGTTGATGAAGGTGAGCAGCTTGTAGATATTGAAACTGACAAGGTAATTTTAGAAATTACTGCACCAGAAGCCGGTGAGTTAACTTCAATAGCCAAGCACAAAAATGAAAGTGTGCAGAGTAACGAAATTATTGCAGTGATAAATACTAGCAAGCGGAATTCTGGAAAAGCTGAGCCAGAGCCAGAACCAGAGCCGAAGCCAAATGGTGGTGATACAAATATTTCTCCAATTAACAGTGACACTAAGTCTAAGCTAGAGGAATCTCCAGTTGCCAAGTATGTGGAAGAAACCGTTGCTAAAACTAGCCCAGCAGTAAGAAAGTTAGCGGCAGAAAATAATATTGATGTAAAAACAGTTCATGGAACAGGTAAAGATGGCCGGGTAACAAAAAAAGATGTTCAACAGTTAGTAGAAAATGCTGCGCCAGCTACTGCTAGTGATATAGATTCAGCCACTGAAATTATGATGGCGCCACAGTTTGCATCAAATAATTCACGTGAAGATAAGCGAGTGCCGATGACAGGCTTGCGTAAGAGTATTTCTAAGCGTTTAGTGCAATCACAGCATGAGACTGCAATGTTGACAACATTTAACGAAGTTAACATGCAAATGATTATAGACCTTAGGCAGCGTTATAAAGAAAGTTTCGAAGAATCACACGGGGTAAAACTCGGCTTTATGTCATTTTTTATAAAGGCTGCGATAGAAGGGTTAAAAGAGTTTCCTGTAATCAATGCCTCGATTGAGGATACTGATATTATTTATCATGAATATTTTGATATTGGTATTGCGGTAAGCACGCCACGTGGTTTGGTGGTTCCAGTCATTCGGGATGCGGATGAGCTCTCTTTTGCTGGTGTTGAAAAGACTATTAATAACTATGCTAACCAAGCGCAAGAAAATAAAATTACTATTGAAGAGCTCACTGGTGGCACGTTTACTATATCGAATGGCGGTGTGTTTGGTTCGATGATGTCTACGCCCATTATTAATCCTCCGCAAAGTGCAATTTTAGGCATGCATTCCATTCAAGCGCGTCCAATTGCTCAAAATGGTGAAGTTGTGATTGCGCCTATGATGTATTTAGCACTTAGCTATGATCACCGAATTATTGACGGCAAAGAAGCCGTGCAATTCCTAAGTACTGTTAAAAATATTGTCGAAGACCCTAATAGACTTTTGTTGCAAGTATAAATAAATGCAATGACAGATAATAATAAAGAATATGACGTAGTTGTAATAGGTGCCGGGCCGGCAGGTTATGTCTGTGCAATTAGATGTTCTCAATTGGGCATGAAGGTTGCCTGTATAGACCAGTGGGTAAATACAAAAGGTAAGCCTTCTCTTGGTGGAACCTGCTTGAATGTTGGATGTATACCTTCAAAAGCATTACTTGATTCTAGTCATCATGTACATTTTCTAAAAGAACAAGCGAAAGAGCATGGTATTAAGGTGGGTCGCCTGGAAGTGGATGTGGCCACTATGCAAAAACGTAAAGACAAAATAGTTCAAGTTTTAACGGGTGGAGTGGCAAGTTTATTAAAAAAAAATAAAGTAGATGTTTTTTCTGCAGTCGCCAGCTTTGCATCACCGAAATCTATTAAAGTTCAAAATGCAGGCACGCAATTATCTGAAACACTACAGGCAAAGCATGTAGTTATCGCTAGCGGTTCTGTTCCAATCGATATTCCTATTGCTAAAGTTGATAATAAAACTGTTTTAGATTCTACCGGGGCATTGGATTTACAAGACGTGCCTAAACGATTGGGAATTATTGGTGCAGGCGTTATTGGCTTAGAGATGGGCAGTGTTTGGAAACGTTTAGGCTCTGAAGTGGTAATTTTGGAAGCGATGAAAGAGTTTTTGCCTACTGCAGACCAAGCTATATCAAAAGAAGCATATAAAATACTAACCAAACAAGGTTTAGATATTCGCATGAATAGCTTAGTTAATGCTGTCACGGTGGATAATGGAAAGGCATTGGTTAAATATGAAAGCAATGGTGAACAAAAATCATTAGAAATTGATAAATTGATCGTTGCAGTAGGACGTAAAGCAAATATAGATGGCTTAGATTTGGATGTAGCCAAAATAAAAACAAATCAAAAAGGATTTATTGAAACCAACCAAAATTGGCAGACCTCTGCTGAGAATGTATACGCGATAGGTGATGTTATTGGTGGTGCAATGCTAGCTCACATAGGATCGGAAGAAGGCATTGCCGTAGCTGAACTGTTAGCTGGCCAACATGCAAAAATGAATCACGATCATATTCCATGGGTTATCTATACATGGCCAGAGATTGCTTGGGCAGGAAAAACGCAGCAAGACTGTAAAGATGAAGGTATCCAATACCGAGTGGGCACATTTCCATTTATGGCATTAGGCCGCGCACGAGCAATGGGAGATACTGAGGGTGTATTTAAAATTATTGCCGATAAAAATACTGATCAAATTATAGGCGTGCATATTCTAGGTCCAAATGCATCGGAGTTGATTTCTGAAGCGGTTGTGGCGATGGAGTCAGACCTTTCTGCTGAAGATCTTGCGCGCACAATACATGCGCATCCAAGTCTTGCAGAAGGCATGCATGAAGCAGCACTTGCTGTTGATGAGCGTGCAATTCATATCTAAAAGTAATTATTATACTTAGGTAACTAAGTTTTTCAGATTCATGTCCGACCTAAGTGAAATAATATGGAAAACGAAAATATAATAAAATCAACACGTAATTGGTTAGAGCAATTTGTTGTAGACTTAAATATATGTCCTTTTGCTAAACGCGTATTAACTAAAAACAAAATTCGTTTTTCTATCAGTGTTGCAAATACTGAAGAGCAATTATTATTAGAACTGAAGAATGAGCTAGAGTATCTAGAAAAAAATGTTACTGCTGAAACGACTTTGTTAATTCACGCGCGAGTGTTGCAAGATTTTTTTGAATATAATGAATTTTTAGAAATAGCTGATGAGCTTTTGATAGAGATGAATCTTGAAGGTGTATTTCAAATAGCCAGTTTTCATCCAGATTATCAGTTTGCTGGTACAAACCCAAAAGATGCTGAAAATTATACTAATCGATCACCATACCCAATGCTGCATATCTTGCGTGAGGATAGCCTAGAGCAAGCGATTGCTAATTATCCTGATGTTGAGCAGATTCCTATAAAAAATATAGCAGTAATGAATGCACTAGGGAAAGATAAGATAGAGTCATTGATGCGTACATGTTTGATAGAATGATGATATGAAAAAATATATTCTAATATTTGCTGTTGTGGCTGTAGTTGTAAACTGGAATTCGATTTCTCGTTTTATCGACCCACCACCTGATTATGCAGCTGCTCATGATGGGAAAGTGATTCTCTATGCTACTTCATGGTGTGGTTATTGTGAGAAAACTAGAGAGCTCTTAAATGATAACAGTATCGAATATCATGAATATGATGTTGAAACCTCGGTAGAGGGTAGAGAACAATTTGACAGGTTGGGAGGTAAAGGTGTTCCTATCCTTTACATAAATGGAGTAGTTGTTGATGGTTATGATCCATCTGAAATACTTAGGCTGGCTAATAAAACATAAGCTGTTATTAGAGTGATGCGTATTAAATAAGACAAAGGAACGATTATTTTGAAATGGAAATATTTGGTTCCATTAAGCTTTGTTCTATTGGTAATTAGTTTCTGGAATAGAAATAATCTCGCAGCAGATATGCTTGTTGTTGATGAGTTAAAACAAGCACCATCGCAGCGAAAAATAGAAAAATCTGCGTTTTCTGTAAATGTAAATAAAATTAGTTATGAAGTGCAACCTATTTATGACTACGAGCTGTATGGGTTAGTAGTCTCGTATGAGCTTCATGATGGTAATTATAATTTGCATAAACGCTGGAATGATCATCTCAATGTAGCAGATTATTGTGTAGTATGGGATAAAAGCGCTTCTACAGAGCATTTGTCAAAATTTAATTTCTGGAACGGACAGTTCACGTGTAACTTTTCAACTAAGAATCAGCAAGCATGGGAAAGTTTCGATCCAGCGCAGCTTTCCAATAATCATTTGATCTCAGATGAAGAATATATTCGTAAAAAACTTCGAGACATAAAAATAGGCGATCAAATTAGAGTTGCAGGTTGGTTGTCTAGTTATAAGAATTTAACTACTGGTGGTGTGCGTGGTACAAGCATTTCACGAGATGATCAAGGAAATGGGGCATGTGAAACCATTTATGTAAATGAAATTCGTGTGTTGAGGCATTACAGTAGTATTTGGAATAAGCTTATGTATGTGTTCTTGTTTATATTTATTGCATCATTAGTGATATATCTAAAAGCGCCTCATAAAGTAAGAGAAAGTTAAAGCTGTATGGAAGATAAAAAGGGTTTAGAGCCTGAAGTGATTGATGAGCTTGAGCAGGGTAGATTAATTGCTGCAATTAAAATTCTACGAAAAATTAGAGGTATAGGTTTAAAAGAAGCCAAAGAGCTTATTGACAGTTATCTTGAGCAGAATCCTTATATTAAAGTTGATAGAGCAGGCGGTAGATCAGGGGCTATTATCCTTTTAGCCATAATCTTCTTGGCTTATACGTTATATAGAATTCTATTTTTATCCCAGTAATAATGTGTTAGTTGTATAGTCCAGAATATTTAGAAAGTTAGTAAATTCATTACATGAGGAAAAAATATGTCGTTATTAATTGGTGATAATTCAGTGGTAAGTATGCACTATAAGCTAGCTGATAAAGATGGGAATGTGATTGATAGCTCTGAAGGACAGGAACCGCTTACTTATTTGCATGGTGCGGGAAATATTATACCTGGACTAGAAAAAGCATTGGTAGGTAAGGTGGAAGAAGATTCATTAACCGTTGAAGTGCAGCCAGCTGATGGCTATGGAGAAGTGATGGAAGAATTAATACAAACTATCGATAAGGCTGCTTTCCAAGGAGTTGAAGTGGTTGAGGTTGGTATGTCATTTGAAGCACAAGGACCAGACGGTTCAACAAAAAGAATTATGGTCAAAAATGTAGAAGGTGATCAAGTTACGATTGATGCGAATCATCCTTTGGCAGGCGTAGTGTTAACATTCGATGTCAATATCGTTAGTATCCGTGAGGCGACGGAAGAAGAAATTTCGCATGGTCACGTGCATTAATTCATGGCATTTTTAGTAATTAAAACTTGTAAAAATAAGAAGCATAATTTATGGAATGGTTAGTATATTTATCCGGTGAAATTCATACCGATTGGCGTGAACAGTTAGAAGCAGGTGCTAAGGAAAATAATTTGCCCGTAGTGTTCAATTCTGCTGTAACAGACCATGAAGCAAGTGATGCGGCAGGAGATTTGTTAGGTGAAGAAAGCAATAACTTTTGGCGTGATCATAAGTCTTCTAAGGTGAATAGTATACGTACAAAAACACTAATTGAGCACTGCGATATTGCTGTGGTTCGCTTCGGTGACAAATATAAACAATGGAACGCGGCATTTGATGCCGGTTGTTGTGCAGCATTGGGCAAGCCCTACATTACCTTGCACGACGAAAATATTATTCACCCCCTGAAAGAAGTAGACGCAGCGGCGATGGCATGGGCGCAAACGCCTGATCAAGTTGTCGAAATACTAAAGTACGTTATCAGCAAGCAGTAATATTTATTGGTGTTATTTTAATATGAAAATCTGGGTGGATGCAGATGCCTGTCCAGTAGTAATCAAAGAAATATTATTTCGTGCGGCAGAACGTACTGGTATTGAGCTTACTCTTGTGGCAAATCAAGCAATACGCAAACCATCGTTTAAGAATATAACAATGTTGCAAGTTCAATCTGGTTTTGATGTAGCAGATAACGAGATTGTCAAACGATTACATAAAGGCGATTTAGTCATTACTAGCGATATTCCACTAGCTGCAGAAGTTATTGAGAAAGGTGCAGCAGCATTGAATCCTCGTGGTGAATTGTATAGCGTAGATTCCATCAAGAATCGTCTTGAAGTGCGTGATTTTATGGATAGTATGCGAGGAAGTGGTGTGCACACGGGTGGTCCACCGCCGCTTAGCCAAAGTGATCGTCAAGCTTTTGCAAATCATCTTGATAAATACTTAGCACAATATCGTACTGCAAGTTAATCTATAAAGAAGGTCATCTTGTTATGAAATATGTAGAAGTGGTTGCGGATTCGGGGCATGTGGATACCGTGTCGGCTATTGCTGAACAATTAGAAGTACGTGATTTTCGTCTTGGAACACTAGATGAAGATGGGTTGCAGCAAATGCGGCTTTTAGTCCCCGATAATAAGCTGCAAAGCACTTTAGATAAGTTGCAAAGCGCATTAGATACACAACCTAATGAAAAAATTGTCGTGCTTCCGATAGAAGTTTCATTGCCTAAATTATCAGACGAAGAGCGCAGAGAAGAAGATTTAGCCACTGCAACACGAGAAATGCTTTACAAAGGTGTTGAGAAAAATTCTCATCTCGATACAGGGTTTGTGTTGTTAGTAGCGTTGTCTACTGTAGTGGCAGCGGTAGGGCTCATTAAAGATAACGTTGCAGTAATTATTGGTGCAATGGTGATCGCACCTTTACTGGGCCCAAACTTGGCTTTGGGTTTGGGTACTGCTCTAGGCGATGTCTCTTTAATGGCAAAATCAACTTTTAGTACTTTGGCAGGTATAGCCATTGCAGTACTTATGTCAGTGGCGATAGGTTATCTATGGCCAACCGATACATTTAGTACTGAATTAATTTCTCGTACTAAGGTTGGACTTGATTCAGTAGCTTTAGCGTTAGCATCGGGTGCTGCAGCAGCTCTTTCTTTAACTACTGGGTTATCGAGTGTATTAGTGGGTGTGATGGTTGCCGTTGCTTTGTTACCACCTGCTGCAACGGTTGGTATTATGTTGGGGTACGGGGATATAAATTATGCAATAGGTGCAGCTTTATTGCTGGCTATTAATATCGTATGCGTAAACCTAGCCTGTAATATAGTATTTTTTACTAAGGGAATTAGCCCTCGCACATGGTGGAAAAAAGAAAAGGCTAAATCTAGAATGAGAATCTATGTAACCATGTGGATGGTTACTTTGCTGATTTTGATGCTAATTATGTTTTTAAGACAAACATTAGTGGTCTAGTCCGATCTAGATTTTTTTCTTTTCTTATGGTCTTTGTTTTTTGTTGTATTGCTCGTTTTAGAGCGAGATTTATTTCTGGATTTAGATTTAAGTTTTGTTTTTTTATTTTTGTTGCTTTTGCGGCCTGGATCAAAGTCGGAATCTACTAGCGATATCTTTAGTTGTTTTCCAGCCACCCAAGTTTTCTTCAAAGTGTTGAAAATATCTTTAGGCATGCCGCTAGGTAAGTCTACAATGCTATAATCGTCATGAATATTGATTCGGCCTATATGTTGACTTTCAAGGCCCGCTTCATTCGCTATTGCGCCAACAATATTGCCGGGCTTAACTTGATCATTGTGTCCAACTTCTAGGCGGAATCGTTCCATTCCATCTTTTAATTCAGTATCTTTCTTGTTCCCTCTGGAAGACCGATCTCTTTTATTATTTTTTTCTCTTTTACTATCTTTATTTCTCCGTTTTCTCTCATTGCCTCTAGAATCATTTCTATCCCAGTCTTTTTGTGGAATGGGTTGAGGTTTTTTCTTTAACAATAAAGGTGTGTCGCCTTGTGATAGTTGTGCTAAAGCGGCTGCAATGTCATTGGCAGGTACATTATGTTCAGTTTGATATTGTTCGATGAGTTGAGTAAACAAGCCTAAATCTTCATTAGCTAATGTATCTGTTATGCGTTGCTTGAAATTAGCGATACGCTTATCGTTAATCAATTCAGTTGATGGTAGCTCCATCATATCGATTTTTTTCTTAGTCGCCTTTTCAATCGCATTTAGTAAGTGTTTCTCGCGTGGCGCTACAAATAATATAGCATCACCTTCACGTCCTGCTCGGCCAGTACGACCAATTCGATGCACATATGCTTCAGTATCGTATGGAATGTCAAAGTTTATGACGTGACTTATGCGTTGTACATCAAGTCCACGCGCAGCGACATCGGTAGCTACTAGTAAATCAATTTTGCCATTCTTTAATTGTTGTATAGTTCGCTCACGAGTATTTTGTGCGATATCTCCATTTAAAGCCGAGGTAGAGTATCCTCGTGCGGCTAACTTATCTGCAAGTTCAGTTGTAGCTGTTTTGGTGCGCACAAAAATTAGCATTGCATCAAATGACTCAGCTTCTAATATACGAGTTAAAGCATCTAACTTATTATGCATACCACTCACTGGCCAGAAACGCTGTCTTATCGTCTCAGCAGTAGTGGTTTTAACCTTTACGGTTATTTCTACTGGGTCGTTTAAGTAGTTATTCGCGATTCGACGTATTTGTTGAGGCATAGTTGCCGAAAACAAGGCAATTTGTCGTTTTTCAGGAATTTGTTCCAGTACCCATTCAACATCATCTATGAAGCCCATGCGCAACATCTCGTCTGCTTCATCAAGTACTAGTGTTTTTAAGTTATCTAATTTTAATGTGCCGCGTCGCATATGATCCATTACTCGACCAGGTGTACCGACAGCTACATGAACACCACGCTGTAGTGCACGAATTTGCCCGCGATAATCTTGTCCGCCGTAGATAGGCAATACATGAAAGGTTTTTAGATGCGATGCATATTTTTTAAAAGCTTCAGCAACTTGAATGGCTAGTTCTCGTGTCGGCGCTAAAACTAGAACTTGTGGATCTTTTTGTTTTAGATCTAAGTTGCTAAGAATAGGTAGAGCAAATGCTGCGGTTTTACCAGTACCTGTTTGTGCTTGACCAACTAAATCTTTACCTTCTAATAGCAAAGGTATGGTTTGTGACTGAATAGGAGATGGTGTCTCATATCCAATTTCATTTAATGACTTTAATAAACTATCTTTTAAAGCTAGCTGTTTAAATGAAGTGATCGGATTGGGATCCATAGCAAAACCTAATATAAATATAGAAAATTAATAATTCTGCAGAAATGAATTAAAAGTTTCTGCACTACAAACTGGTTATTTGAGATGTTACAGACTAGCTGTTTGATGTAGACATTAAATACATCATTTCACAACTATATTTACGGTTTTTCACAATAACTTACTCGTGCAGGTGGTTATAAATCGGAAGGGTAGCTCCAAATTAAAAAGCCTGCTCAATCAGTTAATGATTTTGGCTAAAGCTGACCAATAAATATATATCTATAGTTGAACAATAAATAAGCTTATTCAGGGTCAAGTTCACCATTAGGAGTAGTATTCATTTGAGCTTCAGCATCCTCCTTAGCCATTTCTTCTTGGTTGGATTCAATGCCAATATGGTATGCCGCAAAACCAGGCATGACGACTTGATTAACTGCCATGCCGATAATATGCCCTTTTATAGGGGCAGTTAGATCGGAGCTTTGATTGGTGATTGGATCTGTCACAATACCAAGGACATCACCAACAGAAACATTGTCTCCTAAACCTAGTTTGCTAAACAATATTCCTCCGCTTTCTACCCGAATCCATGTAGATTCGTAATAGGCAGGTTTAGGTTCGCCCCAGATAAATACTCGTGGATACATTTCAAACTTATCAAGCAAACTGTTAACACTGTGAGTCCCCGCTACAATTTGATTTTCTTGAATTCGTAATGATTCGCCAAGTTCCATGGTGATCGCAATTATACCTGCGTTATTTGCAGCCGTTCTCAGCATGCCTGGATTGCCGCTGTGATGAACGATAGCAATTTTATCAAAACCTTCTACAAATTTGGCAACATCAGGGTTGTGCATGTTTGCGCGAATTTGTGGAAGATTGGTTCTTCGTAATGATCCTGTGTGTAAATCAATTAGATAATTGCAATGACTGATCACTTCAGTGAATAATGAATTAGCAATTCTTGAGGCCAAACTTCCATTCGCTTCGCCAGGGAAAAAACGGTTTAGATCGCGTCGGTCAGATAGATACCTAGAGCCACGTTGAAAACCTTGTAGGTTTACAATAGGTATGCCAATCAATGTTCCATTTAAGTCTTCAGCTGAAATATCGTACATGACACGACGAACCACCTCGATACCATTTAATTCATCGCCATGTATGGCACCAGTAAGACACAAGGTAGGTCCAGGGTTAGCTCCGTTAATAACTAAAACGGGTGTCGGTAGCGCAAGTCCAGAAATGCTGACTTGAGGTGACCAAGCTAGTCGGGTTGAAGTGTTAGGTGGAACTTCTGCTCCTAAAATAATTAATTTCTCGCGTTCTGGCTTGTCTTTTACTGCCGTTGCACTTGGGTATATTTTTTCTTCTAATAATGAATCGTCACCAGGAATATTTTCAACTTTATCCTCGGATTTAGGTTTAGACACGTCATCCTCTTTTGGAGTAGTCAGCACTTGTTCTGGCGGTGGGGCGACTTCTTTTAAATCAAGATTAGGAGCTACCTTTACCTCTTCAGATGTTTCTACATTACCAATAGCCTCTTCATCTTGTTGCGCAACTGAATTTTCTATTACTTGTTTATCCGCATAACAAACAACAGCAAGTTGTGTGATGATTAGTAATGTAGCAGTAATCGTTTTGAGATTATTTCTATTCATGCTGAATGAGTAATTATATGTAGCTTAAGTATTTAGTGACTGTGCATAGGCAACGCGCTGATCTACTTCTGAAGGTATTTTTTCTAAATCTTCTAAAGTGCTTAAATTTGCTAGTAATCCGTGTTGATTTGCTAGTTGTACATTCAAGCCTGGACGAGCATTTAGTTCAAGCATGAGGGGTCCCAGCGTACGATCTAAGACGATATCAACGCCTAAATATCCTAATCCTACCGTATCAGAGCATTTAACAGCGATTTGTAAGATTTTCTTCCAGCGCGGTAGCTGCAAGTTTTGAATGGAACACCCTGTATCTGGGTGTAATGTCGTTGCTTTATTTCCTATTACGCCATGTGTGGTGCGTCCAGTTGATAAATCTACACCGACACCAATAGCGCCTTGATGTAAATTCGCTTTACCGTTTGAGTCACTGGTGGGTAAGCGGACCATCGCTGAAATAGGTACGCCACGAAATACTATGATGCGGATATCTGGAACACCTTTAAAACTTACACTATCGAAGATCGGATCAAATTTAATTCTATATTCTAAAAATGCACGATCAGAAATACCAGCCAAGCTATACATTCCAGATAAAATATTTGAAATATAATGTCTTATAGCATTTGAGCTCATTAGCTCGCCACTAGGAGTTTTATATAAATTCCCAATTTTCCCGGTGAGAACTAAAATACCATTTCCGCCACTACCATGCGCAGGCTTGATCACTAAGTCATTATGCTCTTCTAGTAATATTTCGAGATTTTTTAATTGATGATGGTATTTTATAACTGCATAAAGTTTAGGGACAGCTATACCTGCATCAATGGCAAGTTGTTTGGTTTGCAGTTTGTCATCAACAAGAGGATAAAGTTTTCTCTTGTTGTAACGCATAATGTAATCACTATTGCGTTGATTAATTCCTAATACGCCCTCGTTTCTTAAGCGTAATGGATTTAAAAAATTAACCATAAGCAGTTATGTCGATGATTTTATGTCACGAAATCTAAACAGTTCGCTAATACGGTACCCGGTGTAGCGGCCCATCCATATACAAATACCAAGAATGACAAAAAGAAACTCAGGGAATGCAAACATTAAATAGCTTAAATTTTGGTTGCTCATGACTATATAGCCAAGACAAGCTACCAGTAAACTACCAAGCCCTTGCACTAATGCAATTTGACCGCCGCTTTCTTCCCAAGTAATGGACATGCGTTCAATCGTCATGGCTAGAATTACCATCGGAAATAAAGAAATAGATAATAAACGATCTAGTCCTAATTTACTGGTTACAAAGCTGATTAACAACATTAACATTACAACAATGACTAATATTGCTGCGAGTCTCGGTATGAGTAACAAGCGCAGTCGTTCTAAATATAAACGTATTATTAATCCAAAAAAGACGATGCCAGTGAAAAGTATAATGCCCCATAATAATTGTGTTTCACGAAATGCAACGGCTATTAAAATGGGCATAAACGTTCCAAATGTTTGAACGCCTATAAAAGTTCTCATGAATACAACAATCAAGGCGCCAAGCGGAACCATCAAAATCAAGCTGAATGTATTTTGGCTATCAACTGGAAGTGAAAATAATGTAAATTTTCCAAATACTGAGCCTTGTTTTTTGCTAGTACGGTTAGCAACTTCAAGTAATTCGATAAACGATTTGCTTACTGAAAATTTTATTTCTGCAGAATCCCCACCTTTTAATGTATACAATGGCCCTTCGTCAACTTTCCATATTAAATAATCTGCAGGAATGCCGGATGCACCTGTTTTCGGGTTGAAGGTAAGCCAATTTTCACCGTTATATGCTTGAATAAGGATTCGCGGTAGAACATCATTTGCTGCATCAGCAAGTTCGACTGCCCAAAGCTTGCGAGTTGGGATATGAGCTACGGCAAGAAGTTTTGTTATTAAATTTGCAAACTGTTCATCGGTTCTAGCTAAACCTTTAACTAATGATATGTTTTCATTTTCATCCGAAGATCGAATTTGAGTGATAAGTTCGTAAGTAAACGATGCGGTATCGGCTGAATGGCTTCTCACATCTTCGATAATTTTATTAACTGCAGTGGAATACGGCTCAAAAAATTCCGGCGCTTTAGGGTAATCAGGTATTTCGTTCCAGTTTGTGGGTATATTTGAGCGAATTAGCGTAGTGCGGTAATAGAGTGATTGCTGACCTAATGCTTTTCGTTTCGCCCATTCTGCTGCTTTGTTATCACCTTTAACTTTTACATGTAAACCAAAGTTTCCAGAAATATAATGTTCATCGATTTTTATTAAACCCGGAGTTATATTAGGAATGGCCATCGATGCTTTAATGTTTTTGCCATTTCCTGTAAAAGCTAGACGTGCTTGGACAGTCCATGTTTCTGTTGTTGCATCAGGAATAATGGGCATGCCTAACTGAAATACTTTGTGCGCAAAAATAGCTAAGCCAATAGCAATAAATACTATTGACCAAAAATGGACGGCTAGTTTGTGCATGTGTTTAGAAGAATAGTGACGTGATTATTAATTTTTAGCTTTTAAAGGCTTAATAATTATAATGCTTTATTCACAATTTGTAGTAGTTAGAAATATACGATCAGGGTCGATAACTGCGATTTTTTTCAAAAATTGACGACCAATCAATACATCGTAAATATATTCTCTGCGATCAGCTAAAGTAAATTCGGTTGTATATTTTTGACCATTGAAGCATATTTCAAAATCCACTACGTGTCGTTTATCATGTTCGCCGTTATGGTTCTTAATGTTGGTGCGTCGAGAGCGTGGCATCTCCATTTGAATCTCATGTTCATTATCTTTGCTGTCTACGAGTATTAGAGTAAAACTTACCCAGCGTTCACCGTCTTTTTTGAACGATTTTATATTTCTAGCATTTATTGAAGACGTTCGAGCGCCAGTATCTAGTTTAGCTTTAATATCAAATTTTTGATCCCCAATGCGAACTTTCTCTACCCATCCAGCAATAATTTTTGCTGGATCTTTGGCCCATAAACTGGCTGAGCTCATGTTTATGGCAGCTATAAATATAGTAAAGCTTATAAGTGTTGTTATTCTGAGTGTAGTTTTCATTTCTATTCGAATATGTGAAATTTAGTTAAGACTATATAGCTATGACACTAATGGAACCGACTAGTTTTATCTTATATTTAAGGTCAGTAACTATGGTATTAGGTAGAATTACTTGAGTGTTATAAAGCGATAAGGTCGAATAAATTAGCGATTAGACTTAAGATTGTATACTAAACGTTAGTTAATATATTTAGGACAAAAATTACATCCCCATGAGTAGTATTTATAGAACTGAAGATTTTGCCAAGTTACTTCTGCGTATCACAGTAGGTGGGATGATGTTATTTCACGGCATAGCAAAATTGGTTAATTTGCAAACAATTGAATTTATTAAAAGTCAGCTCGTAGGGGTAGGGTTGCACCCTGTAATGGCATACGGTGTCTATGTTGGTGAGATTGTAGCTCCATTGTTAATAATAATAGGAATTTACGCACGTTTTGGTGGGTTTTTAGTATTTATAAATATGTTATTCGCAATTGTATTAGTACATAGCAACGACTTGTTTAGTTTGACCGAGCATGGTGGCTGGAGTTTAGAGCTACAAACCTTTTATTTAATGACTGGATTGCTGATCCTATTAATGGGTAGTGGCCGTTTTGCTGTCAAGCCTGATTAGTACAAGAGACCTTGTGTTACAAAGTTATAGTTCGTTGCTTCTGAGTCAATCTATTCGCTTATTAAATGTTCTCTGCTGCTTGCTAATTGTTGTCGTTTCAACTGCTTGCACTCATGTTTCAACACCTGAGGCGACGGCAAGTGAAATTAAAAGCTTTTCGCATGCTATCAATGCTTTATCTGAGAATGTGCTGCCTGAAGATGCTAGCCAAACTTCGCAATTATTATATAACGCTGCTGTCGAATTGGCGGATGAATATAGGATGATGAGTCCACCGTCCTACCATAATATGTTAGTAAACCTGGGTGTACGTAAAAGAGGTTTGTGTTGCCATTGGGCAGAAGATTTGCATGCCAAGTTGCGTGAGTTGAATGCGAGTTCATTAACGTTTGCTTGGCTAGTTGCACATCAGGGCAATACGTTCCGTGAACATAATACGGTAGTTATCTATGCTGTTGGTTCAACCTGGGCTAAAGGGATGGTATTTGATCCTTGGCGCAAAGCAGGTTCTCCGTATTGGACAAAAGTTGAAGGTGATAAATATCCATGGCAACTTCATCCGCTTAGTGGACAGTGGGATCTATTGCGTTGTAAATGAACAAATTTATTACTTTATAGCGTAGTAAATTGTATAAAACTCGAAAAATATAGACTCTTTTGGTTGTTTGGTGCACAATCAAAAATTGTAAATGATTACTTCAAAACTGGTATTTAAGCACTATTAGGTCATAGCATAGTTTAGTAGTTTCGTATTTGGCTCTGTTCGTCTTATTTGTATCCTATCTAAAGAAATTTCCTACTTATTATTCCTTGTATCGACACGTTCCTTGGCATTATTGAGTTTCTCTTAAGTTATGTATTCAAGTCTGACTCTGACCTTTCCTCATCGACAAAATTGTGAATTGGCTTGTCGATGTTTCGATTTTTTACAGTTCACAAAGTGATAAGTAAAATTAGGAGAAATGATGAATATTTATATTGGCAACTTGCCTTATAGTATCTCGGAAGATGAGCTTCGTGATTTGTTTGCTGCCCATGGAGAAGTTTCCAGCGCGAACATAATTATGGATAGAGAATCTGGACGATCAAAAGGTTTTGGCTTTGTAGAAATGCCGGATAAGGCACAGGGCGAAGCAGCAGTTAATGCAATTAACCAAACTGACGTTCAAGGCCGTAGTGTGAGAGTGAATGAAGCACGACCTAGAAATGATAATCGCGGTGGCGGTCGTCGATAATATCTATGCGCTCAATTGAGTGCAAATGAAAGGCCTATAACATGGGCCGACAAATGTGTTGAGTAGCTGAGGGCAGCTACAGGATGTAGTCTTTATAGAAAAGGCGTATATGTTTTACATAAACGCCCATTCGTGAAGTGTGATGATTATGTAATTTTGTTTACTTAGCCATCATGCTCTTGATTAGGCCAACAATGACCATCACAATTCCGCCACCACCTGCAGCAGCTCCTATTTCGCCTACCATCCCATTTCCTAGCATTCCTCCTAGTAGTTGACCTCCAAGTCCGCCGCCTACTAGACCAGCAACCGTATTGCCTAAAAACCCTAAGCTTAATTTTTTAGCAAGTGCACCGATAATATTTCCACCTACAGCTCCGCTTATGAGCTGCATGATTAATGGCATTAATGCTTCCATTTGATCCTCCAAAGAAATTTTTAAGGCAGTTTTTTGACTACCGTGTATTTTTATTGTTTGAACACTGTAGAGGAGTCACTCAAGGTTGAAAAGCACTAATTTAGCGCACTTATCTAAGAATAAATAAAATATTTATTAAAATACAATAGGTTATAATATATAATTAATTTAAATCATTACTATAGTGTTTTATTAAGAAACAGTGAGTTAGTGTCTAAATTATATGTTTTGCGCTAGCTAGCTATTAGCTGAAATTTTCCCATTCAGCATCAGGTTCAAATCGTTTTCCATATTGATTGTGTAAAGAATCTAAAGACTTTATGAGAGAAGCCGCTCCACTGGATTCGATATAGTGAATTGGCCCACCTTTAAACGGGGCAAAACCCGTTCCAAAAATTACTCCTGCATCGAGATGATCCTTATTCATAACAACTTTTTCACGTAGGCAGCTAACCGCTTCATTGAGAAATCTCAGCATTAATCGATTTTGGATGTATTCAATGTTTTCCTTAGTGGGAGGCTTGGTTTTTGGCAGGACTTTTTTGCCATTTTTCCACGTATAAAACCCTTGGCCTGTTTTCCTACCAAGATTGCCTGCGTCTACTAGGCTTTTAAACGAATTAGGCAAGCTGTAGTGATAAGCTTTGCTGAGTAATTTTCCAACATGTAAACCAATATCAAGGCCAACCGTATCAGCGAGCTCCACAGGGCCCATCGGCATTCCAAATTGTTTTGCAGCGCGATCAATGGCTTCAATTGAACTGCCGGTGTCATACATTAATCCTGCTTCAACCATATAGGGTGTCAAAATGCGATTCACTAAAAATCCAGGTGAGCTTTTGGTGGGTAATGGTAATTTTCCAATTTGTTTAGCAAAATTGATTGCACGTTGTGAAATATCTGGGTCGGTTTGTGCACCATTAACAATTTCAATCAATGGCATTTTGGTTACTGGATTGAAAAAATGTAGTCCTACCAGTCGACTAGGGTCAGAAATAGCATCACATAGCTGTTCAATTTCAATGCTTGAGGTATTGGTGACTATTAATGCATTGTCTTTCAACTTAGGCTCAATGGACGCATATAAATTACGTTTAACATCTTTGTCTTCAAAAATAGCTTCGATAATGATATCGGCTTTAGATAAGCCATAACCGTTAATATCTAAGGTAAAACGATCCATAGCGTTTTTGATAAGCAAACGTTTTTTTAAACGTTTTTTAAAATAACTATAGGCTCTCTTTCTTGCGTTCGCTAAGCTTTCAGCTTTTAAATCTTGCAAGCTAACCCGTAAACCTTGCGATACACACCAAGTTGCGATGTCACCACCCATTACTCCCGCACCAATTACATGTACGTGTTTGACTTCATTGTCTTCGGCTGTAGCCAGTGCTTTTAATTCATCTTGTAATAAGAATACACGCACAAGATTTTTAGTCGTTTCGTTTGTGCTCAGAGAAGCGACAGATTGCGCTTCATGTCGCAGCATTTTAAGTTCATTGCCAAAATGCTTTTGCCAATGCTCAATAATGGCATAAGGTGCAGGGTAGTGTTCTGGGTTAGCTTTTTTAGCCACTTGTTTGCGCATTTGCATTGCGACTAATGGCCTAACGATTGCATTGTTGAGTAATTTTGAAATTTTTGGTGCTTTTCTCTTGCTCGGTTTTTTTAT